>CAYZPW010000034.1:0-21468 GCA_964480475.1 uncultured bacterium
CATATCGGCAGGCTCGGTGGCCTGCCCCTACAGCATATCGGCAGGCTGGAAAGCCTGCCCAACGCTCTGCCAAACACGCCCATTTCACTGAAGCATCAATTGCGCTATGAACTTGGTGGGCAGCGAGGCGAAACTTATCAGGCGATTGTGGAAGTCGCGCAGGTTGAAGTCAGGGCCCATCTTGGCCTCGACCTTTGCCTTCAGCTTCTTGATCTCGGCCTTGCCTACAAGATAGCTCAGCGGCTGCGTGGGGGACATCGTGTATCGCCTGACCTCCGCCGTCGCGTTCGGCTCGGCCAAGAGCGCCTCGCCCATAAGGAGCTGAATCCCCTCTTCGACAGACATCTGGCCTGTGTGCAGCGATGCGTCGATGATGACGCGGCAAGCTCGCCAGAGCTGCGCCTTGAGCTGGAGGACGTAGCTCTTTGGGTCGGCCAAAAAGCCCTCCTGGCGCATCATCTCCTCGCAGTAGAGCGCCCAACCCTCGACAAAAACCGTGTTATGGAAAAAATGCCTGAGCCTGTCGGGCCACTTGTTGGCGCAGACGAGTTGGAGGTGGTGCCCGGGATACGCCTCGTGCAGAGCCACGACCTTGATGTTGGGGATCGAATGGTCTCTAAGGATTCTCTCCTGAGTGTCCGCGGGCAACGCCTCATCGACCGGAGTTACGTAGAACAGCCCTACCTGTTCTTTCTCAAACGGCCCGGGCATGCTGTATGCCGCGTAGGGAATGAGAGGTCGCCAGGGCTCGGGCGTATCGACGACGCGGAGCTCCTCCCCGGCGGGGACGTCAACGAGGCCCCTGTCGATGACGAACTCTCTAGCCTTCTGCATGTAACGCTGATACGTGGCCTTGAGCTCGCCAGGCTCTGGATGCTCACATTTGATGTCCTCCACAACTTCCTGCCAGCTCTTCGAGGCGTCAACCTCCGCGGCTGCCGTTTTCAGTTCATCCTTCGTCTTCTCAAGCGTCTCTCGACCTATCTCAAGAAGTGTGTCCACGTCAACGTCGAGGAAATGGTCCATCTTGAGCTTCAGCTCAAAGAGCTCGCGCCCAATGGCGAACTGGCCGTCCGAGCGGGGCAGGAGGTCCCGCTCGAGGAATGAGTGATAATCGTTCAGCGCGGAGATCGCGTCGTCATTGGCGGCCAGCAGCTCCTTGGCGCCGCCGGGTGCAGCATTCGCTATCTTGGGAATCGAATTGGCCAGAAAATCGCAGCTGCCTTTGACTTGGTCGAGCGTTATCTGGGTGAAGATGCTGGGGGGCCGCTTGAGGTTCTCCTTTCCCTGATCGAGCACTCGTCTGAATTGCCTCAGCCGCGACGCGGCGGCAGCTATCCTGTCCTCGTCCGGCTCCGGGGTCCGCGAGAAGAGGCTGTGGACCCCGAATATGGCAAGCCCGGGATAGATCGACGGCTTGATGGACAGATAGTCAAGACGCTCGTGCATGATGACGGACAGGTCAAAGTCAGCCCTTGCCACCTCGAGGTCGATCCTCCCATTCAACGAAAGCGCTGACCGATCGATCTGATCGAGCTCCCTGATAAATCCTCGGAGCCTCTCGATCTTGTCTTCGATTGCCTCACGACTCATGTCGTCGAGCTCGCCATCCTTATCATGCAAGCCCATCTGTGTGGCGCCAGTAGGATTGCTCTCAATGATGAAATCAGCGATTTGCTCGCTCAATACCTTGAAGTCTTCCATGCCTATCCTTTCTATAAGTCAAGTATCATGCTCGAAGCCGAGAGGTAGTTTGATAATGCCACATTCGGCAATGCTGGCAAGATACTGCCCTGTCGAGTAGCAAGGTTCAAGGCTTGTTCGCGAGGAGTCTTCCCGTCGGGGAAACGGGCGAAAAGGGGAGACTTGAGCGGACGATGCCCACTACAAGGGCTCAACACTGTCCCTCTCAAATCCGAGATAGCTGATCACGAGGGTGTTTTCCCGGCAGGCGTATTCCAGTTGGGCGCCGTTTGAGCGGGTGGGTCATAAGTCCATTGCAGGCGTGTACGCCGATTCCGACAGCCGCGTCGCATAAAAAACCGCCGCGTTGATCTTGACAATCGGTCGTGTTTCCTGTGTCGTTGTTGTGTGAATGGACAACAAAATCCTCGCCAATCGGATTATGACCCAGCCTCGGGATGCCCGCCCCATGCCGGACCATCCTTGTCGGAATAATACCGTGTGCAATCTGCGGAACACGCCACTAGGCAGGCTTCGAGAGCGACTGTGCGAGTAAGCGACGTCAAGCGTTCGTTTTGCCTCGGGGCGGTTGGCCAGGTTGGAGGCGTCGTCAGCGGCTTCATATCCGTGGCAATTGTTTCGATGATTTCTCCCACGAACTTCTTTGACTCGCCAATCAGAATCGCCGTCTTCACCACTGCTTGCGGCCTCATCGGAGGCATAGCGGCCTTTTCCGCTTCAATCTCGCTTGCGGCCTCTAGAAGGCTCCTTTTCTCAATCCCTACTGCCCTGGGCGCCTGCACTGGCCTTTGCATCCTCTTCAAGATCATCCTTTCACCCGCCGGCGAAGATTCGCCCGTCGGCAAACTCTTCTGGCTCGTCTCCGTCGTATTCACGGTCTGCCGGGTAATAATCGGTTGGAAGGCCAGAAGGCGGCGCAGCAACCAGAAACCAAATGCTGTCGTGGGGCAGAAGCCCCGAAAACCGTCGGTGAGGCCGATGTTGACCAGGGCGCTTCGAGCCGGCGCCGGGACCGCGCTTGTCTTGCTCGGAGTCCTCATGTTCGCATTCGCAGGAGTGCCGATTGTGAACACATCACAAATCGACGGTTGGAGCATATTGCTGTACGTGCTCCTCGGATTCCTTCTCAGCTGCATCATATCTATGGGCGAACCCTTCTGCACAAGACCATCGCGACGACCGGAATCCTTGCGGCCAGTATAATGGTCGAGCCGCGCAGCTTTTCGAGAGGTTTCGGTTTATTCCCAGGTCTTTTCTTGCCCAGGTCGTGCACTTCCTAGCGAGAATCTTGGGTCAGAATCGGGGAGCTGTACAGAAGCTGCAAGCCCCTCTGAAAGTCAGTATATGGGTAGGCATATAAAGGAAAAGCACCATCCGGAATAGGCATTCCATGTACGCGCGAGCCACGGTATTGCTCTCGGCCTAGACAGGGTCAGATCAGGCCGTACGCCGGCATTCGTGTCTCACCCTTTTTCCGTTTTTCCTTTCCCCCTTTTTTCCCGTTTGCGACTTGTCGTAGACTCGTCGAACGACGAGGGAACTTTTCAGAATCCTGTTGATTCTATTAGATCGACATTGTAGAGTTATGATGGTTTGCTATTGTGCTGGGCTGCACAGAGGGTTAAGATGATGCAAGGCAGGGCGCTTCAGTATTTTGCTGAGCTTCACGGTCTTGTAGATTCGGCGATTCGAGACCGGGTTTTTGGCGCGGCGGTCTTTTTCGTGAAGCGAGAGGGTGACTGGATCCTTCATCACGCGAAAGGTTCTCTCGGCACTGGATCAGAGAGTGCACCGTTGGACGAGGATGTGATCTTCGATGTGGCCTCGCTGACGAAGGTGCTCGTTACGACCCCATCGGTGTTGCTGCTCCAGGAGGCCGGCGAGCTCTCAATCGACGACCCAGTCGCTGATTACCTCCCCGCGTTCTGCAAGGGGCACAGGTCGCTCGTCAGGCTCCGGGACCTCTTGACCCATTCGTCCGGTCTGCCTGCCTGGGCCCCAATCTATCTCTTTGCCGATGCCAAAGACGAGGCGATCGAGTTCATCTGCCGTGTCCCGCTTGAATACGAGCCAATGCACAGAATCCAATACAGCTGCCTCGGGTTCATATTGCTTGGCCGGATAGTCGAAATGGTCTCGGGACAGGACCTCGCGGAATTCGCGGCCGACCACATATTCGGGCCACTGAACCTACGACACACGTTCTTCAATCCCCCCGGGGAGCTGCTAGAGCGGATCGTCCCGACCGAGAATGGAAACGTCCACGAACAACAGATGGCGGCTCGCTTTCTGGACGAGTTTGAAACCAGCGCGTCACAGGACCCTTTTCTTGAGAGCCAATACCGGCGCGCGAAAGAGCGGCTCAAGTCGATGAGGCGCGAGGGGCCTATCCGAGGCGAGGTTCACGACACAAACGCCTGTTTTCTGGACGGCGTCAGCGGCAACGCCGGGCTCTTCAGCTGCGCCTCGGATGTAGTGCAAATGGCGGAGGAGTACTTGATGGGCGCAACGGGTCGAGCGGGAACAGCGATTCTCTCGCCCGAAAGCATTCAACTCATGATAAGAACCCACAAGGAAGCTGGTGGCCAACGACGGGGCCTCGGCTGGCAGCTGATAGAAGGCAATGAGACAAGCGGCGGTCGTGTAATCTCAAGGAGCGCCTTTGGCCACACGGCGTTCACCGGTTGCAGCCTGTGGGTCGATCCCTTGAGGGAACTGACCATCGTTCTGCTGTCGAATGCGGTCCAGCCCACTTACAGGAAAGACAGCATGAAGAACTTCCGACCGGCGTTCCACGACCTCGTCGTGAAGTTCTCCGACTGCATCTTCAAGCCCGCCCACGCGTAGATCGACTAGTATCCGTTGTTATCTATCGTTACAATCACATAAACTCCTCTTATTGGTCTTTTGGGTTAGCAAGTGTGTTCCGCGCACAAGTCGCGGACACAGATAAGATCAACTTCCCTAAAGGGAGGGAGAAAGATGAGAGCAGCAGTTGTTTTTTGGACAATGCTTGCCATGTTGGCAGGTGTAGCGAGTACGGGAAACGCGGCCCCAACCGTGACTGTTAGCACGGACGAGGCCAGCTACGTTTCCGGCAGCACAATCGAGGTGAGCCTGTCAGCGAAAAACACTGGCTCCGGGATGGCGGTGGACTTGTTTTTTGGTCTTCTGGCACAGGATGGAAGGATTTACGCATTGGGGCCGGGCGGCTGGTCCAGTTCGCTGGAGCCATGGATTCCTGACATATACGTGCCGCCTGGCTTTGCTATGGACCGGACGCCCTTCTGGTGGTTCGATGTACCCTGCTCGATGCCGCCAATCAGCGCGGCGGGTCACTACGACTTCGCGGCACTGTTGACACACCCCGGGTCGTTTGCTTGGTGGATCGATCTCAGTCTCGCGCCGTTCTCAATTGCCGTCCCGAGGGAGATCACAATGATCTTGATTCCCGCCGGGTCTTTCCTGATGGGTTCCCCCGAGGACGAGGTGGCACGTGACGAGGACGAGGGGCCGCAGCGGATCGTGAACATCTCGACGTTTCAGATGTCCGAGACGGAGGTTACGCAGAAGCAGTGGAATGACGTCATGGGCTGGAACGAGTCGACCTTTAGCGGCGACGACCGTCCTGTCGAGCGAGTCACCTGGTTCGATTGCGTGTGGTTCTGCAACCAGCTGTCCGAGGCGCACGGCTACGCCCAGTGTTACACACTGACGAACATAGGTCGCCAGCGGATGCACATTACCTGGGCGGACGTGAGCTGCAATTTCGACGCGAATGGCTACCGTTTGCCGACGGAGGCCGAGTGGGAGTACGCATGCCGTGCCGGGACCGGGGATCGCTATTATTGGGGTGACTCCAGCGATGACTGGCTCATGAAGGACTATTGTTGGTATCAGAGGAATGCTGATGAGGGTCACTGGACTGATCCTCATGCTGACGAGCAAGGGACCCAGTGGGTTCGGCAGAAGATACCCAACAGCTTCGGGCTCTATGATATGTCAGGGAATGTCGAGGAGTGGTGTTGGGACTGGCACGATGACGAGCACTATTCGACGCGGCCGGATCCGGATAGGGATCCCACAGGTCCTGATAGTGGCTTCAACCGGCTCCAACGCGGCGGCCGCTGGGACGGCCCCCCGCAGTACTGCCGTTCAGCGAACCGCTCCAAGAGCAGGCCGTGGTACATGTACAACTACCTCGGTTTCCGCGTCGCCAGGTCATCTAATTAATCACTTGCCGACTTTGCTGCCTAGCCACCTGCGCCGTTCAGCGAAGGCCAAGAAGGGCGCAAGCCCAAGAAGACCCTTCGCCTGACCTTCATGAGGATTATGAGGAGAGGGAGTGATTCTGGCTCCCCCGAATCCCCCATCTGAAGGTGGGAGTTAGGACAACGGTGGCCCTCTCGCATCGCTCCGGCTGAAGCCGGGCGATGGTGATATCGCAGCTCTCACGAGTTCCGCGAGCGCAGGCTTCAGAGCTTACCATCGTCCTTCTGTCGAATGCGGTCCACCGCACCTACAGAAAGGACGGCATGGGCGACTCCCGTCCGGCCTTCCACGACCTCGTCGTGAAGTTCTCCGACTGTATCTTCAAGCCCGCCCAGGCATAAAGCGGCCAGGCTCCGTGAATCCGGGCGGACCAGGCAGCCTGCATCCGACAGTCAAGCCGTGCCTTTGATTGTTTCTGAGCCTCTTGGGCGACGCGCCGGGGGCGGGTTGCGCATTTCTTCGGGAACTGGTGGCAGCTCGTCCGCGCGAAAACAGGGGCCGCTGACGACCGCTTCTAAGAGCTTTTCCTGTTCTGGATACCCCCCGACGGTCGCCTCAAGCACCCAGAGCAGCTCAAGCAGTTCGGTCGTGAACTGGCTGGTCCAGCGCTCGGGGCGGATATCGTCCAGCGGCGAGGATTTTCTCCCCGCGCCTTTCTTCATGCGGTACTTCAGCCAAGACTGCACGACCTTCAATCCTGAGACCTCGAACTCGAAGACCTCGGGCGAGACGGGCTGGAACTCTCCCTCGCCGACGTGGAGCGTCTTTGTCAACTCACTATATTCAAACGCTTCAGGATAGCCATCCTTGTGCTCGGGCACGGGCTTGACGCACTTTGCCGCGCCAGCCGGAACCTGGCCAGGCTGCTTCCCCGTGGGAACAAACCTCTGGCCGTATGTGTGCAGCCAGAGCAGATGTGCCCCAACGCTTCGAACCTTGTCGAAAAGGGACACGTCCTTTGCGATCGGCACTCTTAGCTCTCGCGTCTCCAGTTCCTCCCAATACAGGCCAGTAAACGCCGGCTGAGCGAGCGCACCATAGACGTAGGCCAGAAAATCCTCTGGAGTCACGCTTCGCCCGCAGGATTCGCCAAGCAGCTCCAGCAGGCCGGGGAGAATGTTCGGTTTAGTCGCCTCACTGTCACGGTACAGGGGGATGATGTCCTTTCCGCCTCTACCCGCAAAGTAATGTCTATCCGGAATATGCCCCGTGGAAGTAACAGCCGGGCCTCGGCCCAATTCCAGAACCACGCAACTTGCCATATAAACCTGCTTGGGCCCATGTGCACGCCAGAGATCCGGGCAGGGTCTGTCAATCATGCGGCCGTCTGCGATCAACCATTGCCTGTCAAAAGCGCGGAAGCCAAACTGTTTAACCTCCGGGCAGGGCGTGTCACGTGGGAGCTCTCGAATTGGCTTGAGCTTCCGACGCGGCGGATACAAGCTCAAGGCGTGGTCAGTGATCTTGCGTCCAGTGGCGTTGTCGATAAATGAGCCGGCTCGCTTCCGCGCTGGAATGCCAAGCAGCGCGCTCCAGCGAGCCGAAAGGCATTCTGTGCTTGGACCGATCACCCATGTCCTGCCCGTCATCACCCCCGTGGGCTGCCAGGGCAGCATCAGGTCAGTCAGAAGCGGCCATTCGAAGTATCGTCCCTTTCCGGCAGGACGGAAGGGCGCCTGCCACTCGTGGGGACAGTCGGCCCATCCCACTGATGCAAAATCGCGAATGCGCTCCAGCTCGGTGAGCTTGCGCTGCCGAGAGCCCTCGATACGGGCATAGCGCACTCTAGCCGGCTGGTCCTGGTTCGGGCTTGCCGACCGAACAGCTACAGCTATGGCTACAGGCGTCTGGATAGCGAAGACGTTATCGCTCTTGCGAGTGCCGCGTCCCTCGCCTCCCAGGTCTAGAATCCAGATTTCGTCGCACAGGCGACGCATGTGCTCGCGCATACCAACAAATGCATCGCCATCAAGATAGCTCGATGCGCTGATGAAGCTGACCACCCCAGGGCCCGGAGTGGCGGCGGACTCGAAGACCTTCCACAGTGCCCAGCGCCAAAAATAGACGTAGAGGTTGTAGAGGTTCTTGATGTGGACGCCAAGACCGGACTGGCCGGCAGGAAAAACAAAATCGTTGAAGATTGCCGGAACAGTTTTAGGGATCTTCGCTTCGATCGACCGGTTTCCCTTGCCGTCATCGCCCCATCGGACCCACCCTCCAGTCCGGGCCTTGTTATTCTCGTTTGCAGCCTCGTGGCGGTCGTAGGGCGGGTTGCCCAAACACACGATCACAGAGACATCTTTCTTGACTGCCAGCGCCTTGGCGTGCTGATCGGCGATGGGCTTGAGGGGTAAGGGTACTTGCGCTGCTTTGGCAGCAGGGTCTTCCAGCGTGTCAGTCAGGTAGACCCGAGGCCCGTCTCGCGGCATTCTCGCCCCAGAATCGCGCAAGGCTCGGCTGACCCGGAGTTCGGCGACGGCGAAGGGGCCAACCATGAACTCGAAACCATAGAGATTGGCCGCGAGCGTGGAAGCCTGGCCCGGCACTGCCCCGGCACCCTGTTCAGCCTCAACCTTACTGAGTGCGTGCTCGATTACACCGAGTAGATACGTGCCGGTCCCGGCGGCGGGGTCCAGAGTTACGACACCCGGGTCGCAGAAACCCAGCCGCTTGCGGAGACGGTTCACCAGCAGGTCATCAATCAGCCGGATCTGGGCTCGCACAACCTCAACGGGAGTGTAATACGCCCCCGCGTCCTTCCGGAGCTTGGGGTCGTAGGCCTCAAGGAAGTCTTCATAGAAGTAAAGCCAACGGCTTGCGGCCCCAGTCAGGGCCCTGTGAGGCACGAGAGCGATAACTCGCAACAGGAGGCCCACGGAGGCTGACATCACTGGGCGTGCCTGTGGGTCGGTCAGGAGGCGGAGTGCACGTGAAAGCAGTGTATGCTGTGCGCTGAGTGCGTTCTCGGCGCTGTCAAGGGTCAGCGGGTCCGCGCCCTCGCTCCTCCCGAGAAGCAGGGCGAACGCCACAGTCTGAGCGTACGCGTCGGCGAATCGCTCATCTGATGCTTCTGGAAAGAGCAATTGGCGCCAATCCTGGGCGAGCTGGACGAGCGGAGACTTCTGATCTTGAAGCGCGTCGGTTACGTCATCGCGCAGCATTCGGCAGAGGGGGGCCAGCTGGTCAGCGAAGCGCTTTAGGTCAATCTCGCCATTGCGGTCGATCGGAATACTGGGCTCCCAGGATAAGAACCCACGTAGCAGCCGTTCGAGGGCGCGGGCATCCTCTGTGCTAACGGCCTTACGCCCCTTTACTGTCACGTCCCCGGATAGGCGCACCAACTTGTGGACGACTTCGCCCTTGCGATAGAGCGCCCATTCGTTCCCGTCGCAATAAATGACATTTGGCAGCAGCCGGAAGCGTTTCCACTGATCCTTATTGTGGCGGCGGAAGTCTTTGGGATTCGCCCCAAGTCCGGGCGCTTTTAGTTCGACGAAGCCAGCGAGCAAACCCTTCACGTGAACGGCATAGTCTGGCTTACCAAGCCGATCGGCAAGCGGCGTCTCACCTTTGCAGGCAACCTTGCCCCCCAAGGCCCGTCCAGCTTCGGTCATGAAGTTCTCAAACGGTCCTCGCAGTTGATCTTCGGGTTCGCCGGGAGTCATCAATCCCATCTTGGCCTTAACGGCCTCGGCGAATACCTGAAGGGCTTCATAGATGTTCATACTTTCCCCTATGTCCCGCGTATGCTCTGACTGATCTCAGCATATTGAGCACTTTTCGCCTTCACAGGTCAAGCGAATCGGTCCGGTTGTCGGGGAGAGGGTCGGCTTCGCGCAAACCCCATCTGAAGATGGGGCTAATGTAATGGGTCGCCTTGAAAGATTGGCGCGGAGGCTGCTAAGATCGCCTGCAAATGGCTAGAGCGAAGAAGACAATCGGAATCGGCTTCCCGATGGTTCATTCTGTCGAGGGCGGCGCGGAGATGCACATCTCGTGCCTCGACGCGGCGTTGAAGGAGAGCGGCTTTGAGGTGTCGAGAATCGATATCCCGTTCAACTTCTCACCGCCGAGGCAGCTGATAAGGGACTGCCTGGCCTGGCGGCTGCTCGACCTCACGAAGAGCTACCTGCGGCCCTTCGACCTCTTTATAGCGACGAAGTTCCCTTCCTACGTTGCGCATCATCCGAACAAGGTCGTGTATCTTCTGCACCAGCACAGGGAGATTTATGAGCTGTGGGGCACGCGCTTTAGCCAGCTCAAGAGCAGCGAGGAGGACCAGGGAATAAGGGACGCGATTGTTGCCATCGACAACCGAGCCTTGCGCGAGGCGAGGGCCGTCTTCGCAAACTCCAAGCGTGTGGCCGAGCGGCTCAAGCGATACAACGGGATAGAGAGCAAGGCGCTTTACGCGCCGCCGCGCCTCAAGAACGTCTTCCGGTGCGAGGGATACGAGTCATTTCTATTCTGTCCGGGCAGGTTGGAGCTCAACAAGCGCGTCGATCTGGTGCTCGACGCCCTTGCGAAGACCGACGCCAAGATCAGATGCGTCATCGCTGGGCGAGGCCCGCAGCAGAATGCGCTCAAGAAGCAGGCGAAGAAGCTCAGGCTTGGCGAAAGAGTTGAGTTCGTGGGCTGGGTCGATGAGAAAACGCTCATTGACCTCTACGCGAGGTGCCTGGGGGTCCTCTTTGCGCCCAAGGACGAGGACCTGGGCTTCATCACGCTCGAGGCGTTTCTGTCCAGGAAGCCTGTGATCACGACCGAAAGCTCTGGGGCCGTCCTGGAATTCGTCGATGACGGCGTTACAGGGCATGTGGCGGCAACCGAGCCAGGTGCATTTGCGGAGAAAATTGACATGCTCGCCGGCCAGCCGAAGCTCGCCAAACGGATGGGCGAGGCGGGATATGAGATAGCAAGAAGGCTCAATTGGGATTACATCGTCGAGCATCTGACCTCGTGTTGATGAGGAGTTCGTCCGCAGATTGCACGGATTTGGAGAGAACGAACGCCGGTGTTGATTCACGATGCGACGGCAGGGACATAAGGCAGGGTAACATACAAGGGGCGTGGTCTCGAACCTGACAGTTGTGCGCATGTGTTTTGGTTAATGAGGGCTGTTTAGTGAGTTCCATAAATCACATTGCCCGAAGAGGAACAGCAGCAGTAACGACGTGCGAAATGGGGTGATTCGGATCTGCCGGCGGGAGCACATGTCCGACACTCATCGCCCGGCGCAAGCGGTGGCGATGCAAAGGGCTATCATTGTCCTAACCCCCGAATTGATTCGGGGGTCTGAAGAGGAGGCCGCCACCCTCCCTACATCCTCTTCAGGAGGGGATTCTTTGGAGAGAGGAGGAAGCTGTTGGGCGTCCACCTGTCACCCGACTGAAGTCGGGTGTTAATATGATGATAATCATCAATATCACAGCGTTGAAACGCGGTGATTCAGAGGAACCTATCCCCCTCAGATATGCGCATAGTTCTCAGGTCTTAGACCCGCCCGTTCCCATTGATTGGCGCATCGGCGATACCGCATTTGACGAATTGACATACACGGGCGGGTCTAAGACCGCGCCCCTACCGGACACACCTGTAATCCACCAGGACGGGCGTGATGAATAGAACGAAGTACTTCCTGCTCTGCGTTCTTATTTGCGTTTTCTACGTTGTGTTCGCGGGGCTTGTCGCGCTCAAGAAGGCGCAATTCGCATCTGTGGACCGCGCGCTTGTGATGGCTCTCGCCTTTGCTTTGCCAGCCTGGTTTCTGCTTACAACGGCACTGATGCTCGTCTGGCGAAGACGGAGCAACGAGCACTGGCGCCGCACAGCGATCTTCGACCTATTGTTTTATGCGTTCTTGCCCATCACAGCGGGCGGCATCTGCGCGGTTGAGCTCCTGGGCGAGCTCTCTCTCGTCCGCGGCTTCATCATCATCGCGGCCTTGAAGGCGCTGGCGACGGTCTATTCCATGGCCGGGGCGAGTTCAGCTGACCAAGAAGCTGTTATTGAAGCGCGTCGAGCTACTATGGCGAAGTCTGCCAATTCTGGCACGTGGCGCTGGCCGACCGTCCTACTTGGGAGCATTCTATCCCTAAGCGTGATTCTGACGATTGTGGCTATCTCGGGCCAAAGGGAGCACGTAACGGCCACGATCAAGTTCGGGCCGGAGACGTTCCTGACAGGAAAGAACCACACGCTTAGCGCATCCGTGAAGGACGGAACCCGCGCGACCAGCGTTCGTCTTCAGACGGCGCTCGTGCATTCTGGCGGGATACTCCAGGACACGAAAATCGCGCACCTCAGGGTTACCGATAAGAGTGGACAAAGATACGATTTTGCCTTTTGTGTCGGCGTTCACGCTTCCGAGAAATGCTATGAAATCCCGAACACGCGAACCCACATCCGCCATATCAGATCGCACGCCCAGGAGTGCAACGCAGAGTTTCTGGCCCACGGCCAGGCTTATATGGGGAGGTCATGCTCCGCGACGTTCAGTTTTGACAAGCAGATTGAGCCGAAGTCAGTTGAACTTTTCTTCAGCCTCGACGATCCAGAACAACAACTGCTCCGAATCTACGTCAAAAAGGTCTTATTCCTCGATCGATGAACACACACTTCTGGGTTGCCTGCACAATATGCCTCGCCATCGCCTCGGCGCTGTGGCTGAGCGGCTATTGGCTTGCGCTCGATGTCCCACGGCCACAGATAGTCTCCCAATATCTGCCGATTATACTCGCCCACGCGGCGATACTCCTGCCGGTGCTGGGAAAGATAGGACTCCGAAAGAGAATCGAGGCGGGCGCCAGGGTCATCTGCGCGTTCGGGGCAATTGCCTTTCTTATCCTGGCTTCACCGCTGATAACGGCGGAGTCGCGATACTTTGAGGCGCTGGGAGGCACGGTTCTTCTCGGGGTGATCATCGCAATTTCAGTTGCTCTGATGCTGATACTCGTGCACAACGCGAGCGAGCTTCCGCGCAGAAGACTCATACTAGCCCTGACGATCGTGTGCGCCTCATGCTATTTCTGGTGCGGCCTATGGACATACGACCAACACCCACCCGACGGCGACGAGCCATACTACCTCCTTACCGCCCACAGCATCGGTTATGATCTGGACATCGACCGCACCAACAACTTCGAGAACAAGGAATACCTGGCCTATTACCCTTATGAGCTTCAGCCGCAGTATCGGAGCATCAGCATCAAGGGAAAGCACTACGAGGTTCAGAACTACAACGTTGGCTTTCCCCTCTTGATAGCGCTTCCCTACAGGCTCTTCGGGTTCCGCGGCGCGGTTGCCTTCATCAATTTTCTTGCCGCTCTACTGGTTGTGAACGTCTTCCTCTTGAGCCAGGAGCTGGGAGTCAGCAGAAAACACGCACTGCTGGGAGCTCTTTTTTTCGGGTTCTCAGTTCCGATGCTCAATTACGCAAATCAAATCTTTCCGGCCACGCCGACGGCGCTGGTTGCGATCTACGCGTTCAGACGGCTCTCGCGCGTTGGGCGAGGCAAACGAAAGGAACTCTTGACACTGCTTGTTCTCTGTTTCGGCCTCTTCATGCTCAAGATACGGCTCTCGCTGATCATCGCGCCTCTGCTTTTGCTCGCGATGTGGCAGACCACGAGGAGAAAGGCCGTATGGCTCTATGCGTCGTGTGGGGCCGCGATCGTTGCGCTCTTGGGGTTTGTGCTGCGCGACCGTTCTGTGACGCTGCGACTTCTGACCTCTCGGCTGGACGAGCTTTTCCGGATGGGACTTTCAGACTTCACGCCGGCCAATGGTGTGCTTGGCCAGACGCTCGACCAGCAGTTCGGCCTCCTCGTGCTGGCGCCGATCTACATTCTCTCGGCTGCGGGCGCTTTGGCGCTTTACAGAAGCAATCGAGGGATGCTGCTCAAGATACTGCTCGTCATCGGGCCTTATTACCTCGTCGTAGGCTCTATGCCGTGGTGGAACGCGTCGTGGTGCCCGCCGTGCCGCTTTCTGATTGTGATTCTGCCGTTTCTTGGGGCGCTGCTCGGCCTGGGCCTCGAGCGCATAGCGACAATGAGGCAGGCGGCCGCGTTCAGTTTTGCGGCGGCGATTTCGGCGACGGTCACATTTCTGCATCTTCTATCCCCTGTATTCCGGTACGACCAACCCAACGGGGCCAGCCGGGCGTTTTGGCTGCTTCATGTGAACACGAACATCGACTTCTCGCGGTTCTTGCCGTCGTTTTTCAGGACCGACATCGCAACGGCTGTCAAGGTGTTTGTCGAGATCATCGCCTTCACGTTTCTTCTGCTCATGATTGTGAGATTTGACAGGCAGTCGGCGCCCAAGAAAGACCTCTTTAAGACAGGCAGATACGTTCACGCAGCGGGAGTCGGCGTGGCGCTCATGGTCTTCCTGCTCGCAGTCGGCACGGTGTACGATCTACGCGTCGAGAAGGCTACCTATCAACTGGAAGACGAGCCGCTGTCGATTTACGACCCGCCGTCTAGAGCCTATATCAAAGGCGGACGACGACTGACGCCCGGTTACCCGCTTGAACGAGAGGTTCAAATCTCACCCGGCGAGAAGCTGATTATCGTCGAGGCGATGATGCGAAACCCGATTTGGACGACGGTCCCCAACTTATGGCTCGAATTGCGGAGCGGCGCAGAGACGATTCGCGTCGTTGACGAACCGGTCGAGGTCGAGCTAATGCAGAAGTATTACAGACGCGTGAGGCTCGCGGGCGGGCACTATCTAATGCGCCTCGGCCTAACGATTCCGGACGTGGATATGAAGGAGATTGACCCAGACAAAGTGGCCAACATCTACGTTGATCGAATACAGATTTTCGACGCCGATGGGCTCGAGGCCTTTCTGTACGCGGGTTTTGGCCGGCTTTATGATCTGCTCTCTTTGCCCCAGGGGCACGATTTCATGGGCCACGCCTACATCGCCCAGCCCAAATACAAGAGCCTGGGGGCAAAGGTCTTCAGGTCTTTTGTCAAAGCCAAGATGTGGCCCGAGGCCGCGGACCTCTTCTCCTTTCAGGCTGACTCTGACCCATTCGACCTTCTTTCGCCGCGCGGCGAACCCCATCAACTGCTGAAGCTGGCCCAGGCGGAGCTCGCGAAAAAGCGATACCGGCACGCGCTCCAGTTGCTCAGGCTCATTCCGGGGGACACATCTATCTCGCTCATGGTAGGGCTTGCAGCTGCGGAGGCGCATCTTGGCCGCAACGAAATAGACGCGGCGCTGTCGTCGTTGCCGAGGGATGCGAAGGAGCCCGCTGTGTCCCGAAAAGCGGACTATCTTCGGGCAATATGCCTTATTCGAAAGAGCGACGCGCGACAAGCGTATCGTGTTCTCACAGGACTTGCCGAAGAGTCGTTTGAGGAGAGATTCGATGCGCTGTGCCATCTACTCGCCTTGGCCAAGGGCTTCAGTGATGATACGCAAAAAAGCCGTGCCATCCAGCTGATGCAGGAGACCAGGACGTCAGAGCTGACGGTGGGGCAAATGACGAAATCGGGCGGCAGAGCGGTCGATGACGGGGCCTGGCTCCTCGAGCGGAACGGCTTCTTTGAGGCGCAGGTGAACGTTCTGTCGGACACGCTCGCGGTCGGGATGAACGTCAAGGCAAGGGGAACTTTTGAGACCCACGTTGAGACAGGACTGGTTATAGACCCGGCGACGGGATTCAGCAGATATGTCTTTCCGACTCTCAAGGTCACGCTGGGCGACAGCGAGCCCAAATACATCAGAATCCCATATCACGATTGGACTAATACTTACGTGTTCTTTGAGGACGTCGAGCCCGGGGCCCACAACCTGAAGATTCACTACATCAATGACCACACATTCCAGAAGGACAGACAAGACCGGCAGTTTTTCCTGCGCCGGGTTCGGCTTCAAAGCGCGATCATGTTCTTCGATGACGAGATTAAGTGGAAGATAGGACCCCACGGTCGGACCGCCGTTTTTGCGATCGGTCTTGCGCCTCAGTTCCCCGTCGAGTCCTTTGCTTTAAATCTGGGAGAGTTCCCCGCCGGGGCCGAGGCGGACCTGGAGCTCGCGATTGACGGCGCTCGGCGCTTTAGCCTGCGTCTTGATCAGCACACAGAGAGCCTTGTCGAACGTGACCTCGCTCTCGCGCCGGGGACCTATCGCGCCGTGTTGACGCTTCGCGCGTCCGCCGCTTCGTTCGATGTTGGGCCGGTCGCCGCAGCTGTCAAAATAATAGCATTCGCGTATTGAGTATGGACAACGCACACAGAACGCCCCCTGAATGGTGGGAGCAGCAGGCTCGGGAGGATATGACAACCGCGAAGGTCCTTCTTTCTGCGGGCCGGTTCTACGCGGCCGCATTCTTCTCTCATCAGGTCGCCGAGAAAGCGATCAAGTATGTCATAATCCGGCGCGGACGAGAGATGCCATATACGCACAGCCTGGAGCGGCTCGCTTCGGTCTGCCAAGTTCCCTCGGCGGTTCACAAAGCGGCACTAAACCTGGCTCCAGAATACGGTAGAGCCAAATGCCCCTATCACGCCGGTGGTGTTCCGGCGAACCTCTGCGATGCGGAGAGGGCGACCGAGTGCATCGGCCATGCTGAGCTGGTCTTGAATTGGGCCTCAACCCTTGCGTGAAACGTGCTCGAGCGCCACGCAATATGAAGCTGCGACCGATGACCTGGCTCGTGCAAGCAATGGCGGTTATGACGGGCTCTTCGGGCCGGGCTTGATTCGCAGCGGCCTGTTGCAGTAGGATTGCGTAAACTGGGCCTCAAAAGGCCGTGCAGACAAGGGCCGCATTAGGAGCGTGAGCGCGTGTCCTTCCTTTCACGGCCGTTCACTGGGGAAGATATGACATGAAGCTGCGTGTTTTAGGCTGCTATGGTGGCGTTACACAGGACCACAGAGTAACTAGCTTTCTGATCAACGATCACGTCCTGCTCGACGCAGGCTCCGTGCCGGCATCGCTTCCGCTTGAGCAGCAGCGGCTAATAGACGCTGCGATCATCAGCCATTCACATCTCGATCACTGCGCCGGCCTTGTTTTTTTGACTGATAACATCTTCGCAGATGCGAAGGCGCCGCTTCGCATAATTGCCACGCAAAAGACCGCGCAAGCCATCCAACGTCATCTGCTGAACGGCACGATGTGGCCCGACTTCACCACTATCAGAAGCAATAGTAGCTCGGTCGTAACCCTTGAGATGCTCAAGCCGGGCAAGCCAAAGAAGGTGGACGAACTCGAAGTTCTGCCCTTCCGCGTGGAGCACACGGTCGAGACCGTCGGCTTCGTCGTCTCCGACGGCAAAGTCGCGATGCTCTATTCAGCTGATACGTGCGATCTTAGGCCCGTCATCCGACAGGCAGAGAAGACCGATAAGTTGAAGCTCGCAATCCTGGAAGCATCGTTCCCGAACTGTCTGCGGGACCTGGCGCGTAGGACAGGGCATCTAGTCCCGGAGCAGCTTGTGCCGCTTGTGGCCTTACTCGGCGAACGTGTCCCAATCCGGTTGTTCCACATGAAGCCCCGCTACGTTGAACAGATAGCAAGCGACGCCGCGTCGCTGGGTGGGAACGTAGCGCTTCTGAGGCAGGGCGAGGTAATTGAGTTCTGACGGCAGAGCGTCTAGCGCGGGACACAAGAACGTTAGCAGAATGAAGATGTTCGCAGATCATGTGGTTTAAGAAGAAGAGGGGGATACAGAGGCCTGCCGGGGGCACGAGAATCGAGATGCCCGACGGGATGTGGCTCAAGTGTCCCGGGTGCAATGAGATCGTTTATAGGCGAGAGGTTCAGGACAATCTGAAGGTATGCCCCAAGTGCGGCTTCCACTTCAAACTCACCGCCGTGGAGCGTTGCGAGCTCATGTTCGACAACGGCGAATATACGCAACTGGATACGGAGCTATACCCGAGCGACCCCCTGAAATTCGTCGATACCAAGAAATACAGGGATAGGATCAAGGAGCATCAGGCGAGGACGAACATGGCCGACGCTGTAATGAACACCGAGGGCAAGATCGCCGGATGCCCGGCTGCCGTGTCCGTGATGGACTTCAAGTTCATGGGCGGCAGTATGGGCTCGGTCGTGGGCGAAAAGGTTACGCGCGGCTTCGAGCGAGCAGCTCGTAAGAACATACCCATGATCACCATCGCAAGCACTGGCGGCGCACGGATGCAGGAGGGCATGCTTTCGCTGATGCAGATGGCGAAGACCTCCCAGGCCGCGGCGAGATTCGGGCAGACGGGCAACCTCTTCATTTCTGTGCTCACGGACCCATCGACCGCGGGGGTGATGGCCTCGTTCGCGATGCTCGGTGACATCATCGTCGCAGAGCCAAAGGCCCTGGTTGGCTTCGCCGGGCCGCGCGTCATTAGGGAGACCATCGGCGAAGAGCTCCCCGAGGGCTTCCAGAGCGCCGAGTTCGTGCAGGAGCATGGCTTCATAGATATCGTCGTAGAACGCAAGCGACTCAAAAGGGTCCTTGGCGATCTGCTCACCTTCTTTTCCCCGGACCAGGCACAGCGCCCGGACAGGACAACGTCAGACAAGACAGGGCCCGCCGACGAGAAGGCCGTAACCGAAAAAGCAGAAGATTGAATTGCCGGCCTAGGACCTCCAACGGATTCAATCGCAAGTTGCTCTGGGAGCGTCCCTGGATTGTAGGTAACTTGGCCGCATCATTGCCTAGCCGGCCGAGGTGCGTTCAGGTCGCCCGGCTTCAGCCGAGGCGACAGATTGGCTATCATTGTGTTAACTCCCGATTTCAATCGGGAGACCCCAGAACTCGACACCCTTCTCTCCATCCTCCTCAGATCAAGATCTCGGGGAGGAGTAGGGCTGCGACTCGGCTTCCAGACCACCCGACTCGAAGTCGGGTGTTAGGACAATGAGAGCCTTCTATATGACCGCGTTGAAACGCGGTCGTGATGGCCAGAGCTCTACCCACTATCAAAGGTCGCACCCGCAGCTCCCCCGCCCCGCGCGGCGCATCCTGCTTGTGTGTCTGACCTTCCTCTCATTCGTTCTCATCATTCACCCGGCGAGCGCGCAGCAAAAGCTGTTCACAAGGGCTGAGAAGATGCAGGACGAGTTCCTGAAGATGGCCGAGAAAGAAGACACGGTCGAGGTGTATGCAATCAGGCAGCATTACGACGCCAAGACCGGGATAGCGACGCTGGAGGGCGCCGTCGATATACGGTTTGGCGAGATCAGGCTACGCGCCGATAAGATAACGTTCAACAGGCGGACCATGGAGACGGTCGCTGAGGGCAACATCATCCTCGAATACCTCGAGAATAGGATCGTCGGCGATAGGCTAGAGATGAACCTCAAGACGCGCCTGGCCAAGGTCTATTCGGCGCAGGCTTTCCTGGCGCCGTCGTTTTTTCTGACGGCCGAGAAACTGGAGCGCTTCAAGCTGGACAAATACCGAGTTCACCGGGGGACGTTCACGTCGTGCTCACAGGAGGTGCCCGACTGGTCCTTCAAAATGAGAACGGCAACGATACACGTCGATAACTACATTTACTTGTCTCATGGTTCAATGTGGGTCAAGAAAATGCCCGTCATCTATCTGCCCTACTGGATATACCCCATCAAGCCTGACAGGACGACGGGCTTTCTGATGCCGGAGTTCGGCAGCAGCTCCCGGCTCGGCAGCTACGTCAGGGGCTCCTTCTTCTGGGCGATAACGGATAACACGGATGCGACGTTTTCATTAGAGGGTTACGACGAGGGGACGTCTGCGCAAGCGCTGGAGTTCAGGTATGTCCTATCGCCGACCTCTGGCGGCAGGTTCTATGCCTTTCACGTGTCCGAGAAGCTCGCCAAGCAAGCCTACGACACGACATCTGTTGTCAACAACCCCTCCGAGCGCTGGCAGGTCAGCCTCCAGCACGCACAGGACCTCGGCAAGGGCTTCAGGGGAACCGCCAACATCAACTACGTCAGCGACAAGCGGTTCGGCGAGGACTATATCTGGGGCCTGTCGGACCGACTCCAGGATATTGTCTCGGAGGTCTCCGTAACCAAGAGCTGGTCCCAGTATTACTTCTCAGCGAATGTCCTGCACATCGAAGGCCTGGAGAAGGATGACCCGACCGACACGATTTTGCAGAAACTTCCGGAGATCAACCTCGTCAGCATGAGGCAGCCGATATGGGGCACGCCCGTGTTCTTCCAGTTCTCGGCACAGGCCGCCAGCCTCGCCCAGACCTCCAGTTTCTTAATTGGTCAGGTGCCAATAGAGAGGAAAACCAACAGATTCGATCTCTATCCGCAGCTGACCTACCCGCTAAACATCGGCCAGTGGCTCTCGATAACCGGCCGTGTGGGTTTCAGGACGACGTGGTATCTCGCCTCATCGTTGAACCTGTCGGAGTTCGAGGGGTACGGCAAGGAGAAGACTTACTCATTCATCGCCGACAACTCAGAACTGATAACCGGCCGGAAGGACGGGAAGATATTCGACAAGGAGCGCCCGTTCGAGAGAGTGGTCCGTCACGGCAACGACGTGCGAAGGGAGATATACGACTGTAGTCTCAGCTGCTCTGGCCCGTCGGTCCACCGGATATTCTCATTCTCGGGATGGGGCAACATCGACAAGGTGGAGCACCTGATCACCCCCTCCGTCAGGTTCGACTACATCCCCGCCGTCAACCAGTCTCTGCTCTATCAGGTCGATCTGTCTGGCAATCAATCCGGATACTGGTATCCGCTTAACTACGACAGCACAGACTACATCGGTCTGATATACGGGGACCTCTGGGGCAGGGGCGCCACGACGTACTCCCTCACTAATCGCCTCCGAGCCAAGATCATCAAGCCGACCGACGACGGCGAGCCCAAAAGCGACTATCGAGACCTTCTTACGTTCACGCTTAGCCAGACCTATGACTTCAAGAGAGCGAGCTATCTCAAGAGAGATGTTCTCACTCCATACAGGGCGGATTACAGCCCGTTTTCTGACGTCTACGCGTCGATGACCGCGCGCCCTACCGAGACGTTCTATGCTGACGCGCAGCTCAGCTACAACCCGCATAAGAACCGCATCTCCGACTACGCAATCGCCGCCAAGTACAAAAGAGGCAGTTGGCGAACGGAGCTCCGCTTCAGCTCCACCGACCGCTTCCGCCCACAAACTGACACCACCAGCGACGATACCGCCTACGCCGACATTCGCTACCTGACTGCCGAGCTGGGCTGTGCGCCTCATCCGAAATGGGAGTTCTACACGACCGTCAAATACAACATCGCCGAAGGCATGTTCAACCAGAACAACTACACGGTGGTCTATCACTCGCAGTGCTGGTCCCTCACGTTCTTCGCTGGCCACGAGTCCAGGATAGCTTGGGAATACGACGACGGCAAATGGCAAGAAGAAAAACGCGACGATACCCAATTCTCGCTCTCAATAACGCTCAAGAACGTCGGCAGCAGCAAGGTCCCGTTCCTGTAACAGAGAAAGAAGGGGGCAACCACGAATGAACACCAATGAAC
>CAYZPW010000034.1:21568-32806 GCA_964480475.1 uncultured bacterium
AACCACGAATGAACACCAATGAACACGAATGAGGCTGATGTGTAGGGGCAGGTCTCCGTGCCTGCCCAATGCCTTTCTCATTCGTGGCCATTCGTGTTTATTCGTGGCTAATCTCCTTGTATTCGCGGCGAACTTATGGGATGTCAATGCTTGTGTGGCTTTCTATAACCGAATATCTTAGGATAATCGTCACGGTAACAAGGCGGCGGAATTGGCGTAAACCGACAGCAATTAGGAAAGACAGAGCAGATGAAGGGCCTGATACTCAGCGGCGGGAAAGGAACCAGGCTTCGGCCGATAACATACACCAACGCCAAGCAGCTGATCCCCGTTGCCAACAAGCCGATCCTGTTCTACGGGATCGAGGCGATCGTTGCGGCGGGAATAACCGACATCGGGATAATCGTTGGCGAGACGAAGAGCGAGATTGTGGCGGCCTGTGGGGACGGCTCGCGGTTTGGTGCTAACTTCACGTTCATCGACCAGCCGGACCCTCTTGGGCTTGCGCACGCAGTCCTGACCGCCGAGGCGTTCCTGGGCGACGACAGGTTCATCATGTATCTCGGCGACAACCTCATCGTCGAGGGCGTCGCCCGCTTCGTGGAGGAATTCGAGAAGAACGCGCCGAACGCGCAGATTCTGCTCGAGCACGTCAAGAACCCGTCGCATTTCGGCGTAGCAGAGCTCGAGGACGGCCGTGTAGTCAGGCTCGTGGAGAAGCCCAAAGAACCAATGAGCGATCTTGCGCTCGTTGGCGTCTATCTTTTCGACAACAACATCTTCGAGGCGGCCAGGAGCATCAAGCCGTCGTTCCGCAACGAGCTAGAGATAACCGACGCGATTCAATACCTCATAGACAAGGGCTACACCGTCAATCCCCACACGATAACCGGCTGGTGGAAGGATACCGGCAATGTAGAGGACCTGCTCGAGGCGAACAGGCTTGTTCTGGACTCATTCACGCCCAGGTCGGACGGCTTGGTCGATTCGGGGTCCGAGATCGTAGGCAAGGTCGTGCTTGAGCAGGGCTGCGAGATTCGAAACAGCGTGGTCAGGGGTCCGGCGATCATAGGCAAGAACACCAAGATCATCGATTCTTACGTTGGCTCATTTACGTCGATCAATCATGATACGGAGATAATCGGGTCGGAGATCGAGCACAGCGTAATCCTTGCAAACTGCCGGCTTCAGAACATCGGCTTCAGGATCGAGGACAGCCTCATCGGACGCAACGTGCTGATCGGCAAGAGCGACGCAAAGCCCAAGGCGCTGCGCTTTGTGCTGGGCGATAACAGCGAAGTGGGGCTTATTTGAATAGGAAGGGAATAGGATGGCCACAAGAGACGTGAACAGAGAAGAGAGACTTAGGAGCGCGATAACACAAATAGAGAAATCCTACGGCAAAGGCTCGATCATACGCCTCGGCGACAAGGGAGCGCTCATGGACATTGAGGTGATTCCGACGGGGTCGCTGGCGCTCGACGTCGCGCTCGGCATCGGCGGCGTGCCTCGCGGGCGCGTCGTTGAGATATACGGCCCTGAGGCGTCCGGCAAGACGACGCTGGCGCTTTCGATCGTGGCCGAGGCGCAGAAGCGTGCTGGCATCGCCACGTTCGTGGATGTTGAGCACGCGCTCGACCCGATTTATGCCCAGGCGCTTGGGGTCGATATGGACTCGCTTTACGTGTCCCAGCCCGACACTGGCGAGCAGGCGCTCGAGATCGTCGATGCGCTCGTCCGCTCGACGGCCGTCGATCTGATTGTTATCGATTCGGTTGCGGCGCTCGTTCCCCGCGCCGAGATCGAGGGCGAGATGGGCGAGCCGCAGATGGGTCTTCAGGCGAGGCTGATGTCCCAGGCGCTTCGCAAGCTGACGGGGGCCATCAGCAAATCCAAGACGTGCGTGGTCTTCGTGAATCAAGTCAGGCACAAGATCGGCGTCATGTTCGGCAACCCCGAGACGACGAGCGGCGGCAATGCGCTCAAGTTCTACTCGTCGGTCAGGCTCGACATCAGAAGGATAGCGGCGCTCAAGGCCGGCGGCGGGGAAGTGGTCGGCAACAGGACCCGCGTCAAGGTAGTCAAGAACAAGCTCGCGCCGCCGTTTAAGCAGGTCGAGTTCGACATCATCTTCGGCCAGGGCATATCCCGCGAAGGGACGATCATCGACATGGGCCTTGACAGCGGCATCATCCAGAAAAGCGGCACGTGGTTCTCATACAACGACCAGCGCATCGGCCAGGGCCGTGAGAACACCCGCAAGTTCTTGAAGGAAAACCCCAGCGCCGCCCTCGAAATCGAGAACGCGCTCCGCAAAGAGCTGAATCTGCCGCAGATGTCGCCGCCGAAGGAGGCCGAGGCCACCAAGGCGCAGGAGTGAGTCGAGGCATCTGCCCGCAGATTTTGGCAACGCTTGGAATCAATGACCGTCTCCGGAGCCTGAAATGTTGAGGGATTACATCAAGGCGGCAATGGGGAAAGCCCATTACGAGATACTCTCCGACGATAGCACGTTGTTCGGAGAGGTCCCAGGCTTCAAAGGCGTCTGGGCCAACGCAAAGACGCTCGAGGCCTGCCGTGACGAGTTGGAAGAAGTTCTCGAGGAATGGATGCTCTTGCGCGTCTCAAAGAACCTAGACTTACCTAAATCAATCGCTAACTGTGGGAAGGGATACGAGGGCTTCCTGAATTCTCCGTCCAGGATCACTGGTCGCAATTCGGCATTGAAATAGCACCCTAGCTCCCCGATGAGTTGATCGTAGGCACGTTCCAGAACCGGATCTTACCAGGTCAGAAAGTGTACGGAGCCACTTCCCCCTTGCCTGTTGACCCGCTCGACCTATTGACTCTTGACCCTTTCTCCGTTTTCCCCCGTTTCCCCGACGGGGAAACTCCTCTGACGATTGCGTTGACAGCTAAGGTGGCGCCGCCTATGATGTGTTCTCACCTATTTTGATCGGTTTTTTTCGATGCGGTGTTATCCAGCTGTATGTCACTTTTTGCGAGCCTTTGCTTGATATTGGGCTCTGAGACTTGTCTTTTCGGAGGAGGAATCTAGATGAGGAAGATTCAATTGATGCTCCCGATTGCCGTGACGCTCATGGCGTTTAGCCTGGGACTGCTCGCCTCTGACATTGAGCTTGGGCCCGAGGTCCTTCGTGGGCCGACGGGGGCGCCGGCCTGGGCCGAGACGGACGTTGATTTTGGCGAGTTGGGTGTGGTTTCTGGCGCAGTCGGGGCAGGGCTGCCTGTTCCGCTGAATGGGGACGGCAATTTCGTGAACGAGGTCGGCCTGGGAACGGTGATCGCGCCTCAGGCGGAGGACGCGCTCCTGCTGGTTCCCGAGTGGCTGCAAATGGACGTTTACGACATGTTCGTCCGCATGACCACTTCGCAGCAGGAAGACTTTGGCCAGCTGCTGCTTGACGTCACAGACCTCAGGCTCATAGACGAGGTGGCTTTCACGATAGCGCACTCGTCCAAGAGCATCCTGACCGTAGGCGACCCGCAGCTTTATGTGAAGAATGCTGAGCTTCTCTACCAGATAGACGCCGAGGTCGCTTATGCGGATATCGTTGACTACGGCACGCCTGGCCAAGACCCTGACTACTACTCCACCGTGCGATACAATACGATACGCGGCGGGGTGATGGGCCAATATGAGCTGCCGAAGGACATCTACTATTGGTTTGTGGTTCACCCGAAGCACGGCGACGAGCACCCCTCAATGAGTCCCGTGCTCACCGACCAGACCAGCACCTACGGCTACCTTTGGCGCGAATACCTTTTCTATAACCCATCCGAGGAATACGACTACACAAACTACTTCGTGAACAAGACGCCTAACTGGATAACGGACGCTGACGTCGATAGTTGGGGCCCGTCCGCGACGGGTTACCTCACTGATGGCTACAAGGGCTATCGGGCCGCCATCTTGATGGCCGGGTCCGACCCCGAAAAGCCGCTCCTCTGCGAGTTCCCCTGGAGCCTGACCCGCGTGATTGTTACAACGATGAACGCGGAGCAGGCCTACGCCTCGGGTAAGACCAAGATGCTCGAGAATCTCGTCATGCGCTCCAACGGCATTGCGAGCGAGATGCTCATCCCAAGCGACTGGGTAGGCATACTCGATGACACCGGCGACCCCAACATAGTCGGCCCGATTCAGGAAATCCTCGAGAGCAACGGCATCCCTTATGAGATGTTCACGTCCGACGACTTCGTAATCCGATTCTGGAGCCGTTGCAGCAAGGTCATCGTCGCCTCAAATCAGAGCCGCGCCTTTTACGAGGCGCTGGCGGACGAAACCGTCGTGTCCCGGATTCGCAGCTGGATGGCGGGGAGCTACGTGACGTTCCAGTTCCACGGGGCCTGCGCTCCTGAGGACGCCTGGGGCGACCTCGACTTGCCGTTCGGCCTGGGCTACGTCACGGAAGATGTCAACGATGTAAAAATCGGTCGCTATCCCACGCTGCAGGAGGTGATCGGCAACGCGAGCCATCTTTGGGACGACAGCGTCGTGAATGCCTCGCTGCCCGCCTTCAGACCATTTGAACCCGACAGCATGGCAGTGGATGTTGTCGGCAACTGGGTGTGCAGGAATCTGCCCTTCAGGGCGAGAGGCAATCGGCCAATCCAGGCCAATCAGATATGCTTTGAGCACAACGGCAACTGCGGCGAGATTCAGGACTTGATGAACGCCGCGGCCAGAGCCTGCCTGCTGCCGTGCGCCGGCGTCAACAACCACACCTGGGACCACGTTACGAACGAGTTCTGGGAGGGGGATTGGCACGGCTACCAGGTTGACTGGAACGGCAACCACACTTCTGTCGCCAAGCAGAGCGTGCTCTACGACAAGGACTTCGGCGGGAGCAAGGACCTGTCCGCGATCTCGCAGGACAGGGGCGACACTTATCCTGTCAACGCGACCGCAAGATTCAGCGAGGTCTGCAAGTTCCGCGCCAGGGTCGAGGACCTAAATCACAATCCTGTGGACGGAGCGGAGATAAACGTGAAGGTTCATTTCTACAACGATCCGGGCTACCCGCTATACACGGCGATAACAGCACACACCGACTCTACCGGGGAAGTCATAATAGACCTGGGCAACAACCGGGACTTCTGGATGAGCGTCAGGAGTCGGGTCGGTGACGTAGGCGAAGCTCAGATTCTAACCGGTACAGTAGCAGGTGAGCAGTATTCTCACACTTGGGTCGTCGAGGAGGGCCTGATGCCGACGCTGCCGCCAATCGAGAGCGTGGAGTTCCCAGTGGGCGAGCGTGAATACCGACTCGACTTCACCTACAACGTGGAGTTTGAGATGCTCTACAGCGTCAGCGCGGGGTCCTTCGGGCACAAGGAGGACGCCGGCAACGTCGATTTCTTCATCGTCAGCCCTGACGAGTATGACAAGTATCAGAACGATGAGGCGTTTCAGGCGCATGAGTGGCGCACCGATTCTCCGGGAGACAGTTTCAGCGCCGAGACCCCGCCCGAGAGCTACTACATCGTTTTCTCGAACGAGGACACGGTCGGCGTGAAGCAGTTTGTGAAGATTGGCATTGACGTCAACAAGAAGAGCGGCGGCGCCTGGCAGCACGTGGAGAGTTATGAGAACTACGTGGCGATCCCAGCAAGGGACTCTTTCGTGCTCGCATTCACGCCTGGGGATGCGCCTTCCGTCGCGCCGCATATATACGCGGCCGGCTATCTCGAGGCCAGCGTCAATTCCGCGTCAGGGTTCGAGTTTGGGATGCAGGCGTTCGTTGTCGATCCTGACGGCCTTTCCGACGTGGAAACTGTGGAGGCATACTACGGCGGCATTCCCTTGGGCATCTTCTTGACAGATGACGGCCTCGAGCCAGACGACTTCCCAGGTGATGGGATATTTACCTGTCTTGCGCAGATGGCGCCGGGCGAGATCGGCCCCGGGCTTTATCGCGTAGAGCTGGTCGCGACGGATGTAGCCGGCAACCAGAGCACATCTTGGCCGTATCTAAACGTGCTGTCCGGCCCGTTGGCCTTGCCGAGCGAAGTATCGCAGATGAACGTGGATATCTGGCAGCCGGCGATAACAGCCGATGGGGCGCCGGTTATCCTGGGCGGCGGCTTCTTTGGACGCGAAACCGTCGGTCCTGGCGACAGCATGAAGATGCTGGCGTTCGTTTCTGATCCGGACGGCCTATCCGACATCGACCGCGTCGAGCTCTTCCTCGAGGGCGGGGTCCCGACGGGTTTCTTCCTCAACGACGACGGCATAGACGGCGACGACTTCGCCGGGGATAGCATTTACACGTTCCAGATACTGATGCCCGGAGGGCTTGCGCCGGGCCACATGACGCTGGAGGCCGTGGCGTTCGACAGCTCCAGCAACTCGAGCGCCGTATATCCATATCTTACCGTGAATTGATCGGATGGAAATAAAAAAGGAGCAGGTTGAATACCTTGCGGGGCTAGCCGGGATTGAGCTCAGCGAGGCGGAAAAGGAGACGTTCAGCCGCCAGCTTCTGCGGATCATCGGCTACGTTGATAAACTGAACGAACTCGATCTTACTGAGGTGCCGCCTACCGCGCACACGCAGAGCTTGACGAACGTGTTTCGCGAGGACGAATGTCGGCCGGGCCTGCCCCAGGACGTGGCTTTGGGGATGGCGCCTGACCGGCAGGGCGATTATTTCCGCGTGCCGAGGGTCATAAAGAACGAATGAGCGGCAGCTCAATGACGGATTCGCATTACGATTCTGAAGGCCCTCGATGCAAGCGCTGTAACGACACTGGCTGGGTGATAGAGGGCGAGGAGGCGTTCCGCTGCGACTGCTACGAGAGCTTGAAGCAGAACATTCTGCTTTCTCAGGCGAATATCGCCCAGCGCTATTCGCATTGCAGCTTCAATGACTTCGATATAGCGAACAATGTCAGCCTTGGAGAGGCCAAGAGAGCTGCGGAGGATTTCGTAAGAGCGTATCCGGCCAAACGCGACGGCCTGCTTTTCATGGGAGGGTCTGGTGTCGGCAAAACACACCTTGCCGTCGCGATAGTGAAGGAGATTATCTCAACAAAGAGCGTGCCATGCCTCTTTGTCGATTTCCGGTCTCTGCTTGGCGAGATCAAGGAGACCTATTCGGACCCGAAGGGGGAGACTTCCGAGAGCGACGTTTTGGCGCCTGTCTTGGAGACTGACGTCGTGGTCTTGGACGACCTGGGCGCGGAACGGATTAGCGATTGGGTTCGTGATAGGCTGGGCTTCATCATCAATCATCGCTACAACCACAAAAAAGCCATGATCATCACGACCAATTTCATGGATGCCGGGCCCAAAAAGAGCGGCCTTACAAGAGCGACGGAGACGCTTCAGGACAGAATAGGAGTGCGGTTGCGTTCACGGCTTTACGAGATGTGCAAGTTAGTCGAGATCAAGGCGGATGACTACAGGTTGAGGCTCGTGGGAGGAAAGCCCACCAAGAAAAGAGGAAGACCTCGCAAGAGTGCCGTCGAAGAATAGCTCCCAGGCTCCGTTGATTGACATCTCTCTGCCGCTGTCGCCACTGACGGTTACATATCCTGGCGACCCGGCGGTCGAGATCGAGAAGGTCAAGGGCGCAAGCGCAGACGACGTGGCCCTCGTCCACAAGCTCTGCATGGGCACCCACTCCGGCACACATATCGATGCCCCAGCACATATAGTCAGAGGGGGCCAGGCGCTGCCGCAGATTGACCTGTCCAGACTCGTCGGCGAATGCTGCGTTCTTGATTGCACTGAATGCGAGGTGTGCATCGACGCCGAGACGCTCGCTGGGAAAGAGATCGCACACGAAGAGCGGGTCCTTCTCAAGACCAAAAACTCCAAGCTCATTTCGCAGGCGGCCTTCAACCGCAGTTACGTCTATTTGACCCCTGACGGCGCGGGGTTCCTCGCCGAGCTTGGCGCGTCACTCGTGGGGATTGATTATCTCTCCATAGGGCAGATGGGGCCGTCTGGAGTTAAAACACACAGGACGCTTCTTGCCCGCGATGTGCTGATTCTGGAGGGCCTGGACCTCTCGCAGGTTGCCCCTGGCAGCTATGAGCTCCTATGCTTACCCCTGAGGATCGACGTGCCCGACGGCGCCCCAGTCCGGGCGCTGCTCCGGCCGCTGAGGCAGGCTGAAGTCGATCTTGCGAGTCAAGGTGGATCAGAAGGGGATACGACGACGAAGATGATTGAGGATTGAAGATGGTAGATGAAAACACCCTTTACTACGGCGACAATCTTGATGTTCTGAAACAGCACATAGAGAAGGAATCAGTTGATCTCATTTACCTAGACCCGCCTTTCAAAAGTAGTCGTGATTACAACATCCTCTTCGCCGAGAATGACGGGACCCGCTCGAAGGCCCAGATCAAGGCGTTTGAGGACACCTGGCGCTGGGACGTGGGAGCCGCTGAATCGTATCGGCAAGTCGTGGAAGCCGGTGGCGCGATCTCAGAGGCGATGCAGGCGTTCAGGAAGCTCCTGGGCGAAAACGACATGTTGGCCTACCTCTCTATGATGGCCCCACGCCTATTGGAGCTTAGGCGTGTCTTGAAGCCCACCGGGAGCATCTACCTGCACTGCGACCCGACAGCCAGCGCACACCTGAGGCTTCTTATGGACACTGTGTTGGGAGCCCAGAATTTCCAGAACGAAATCGTTTGGTATTATCGTGGAGGGGGAGTATCCAAACGCCGGTTCGGACGTCGGCACGACATAATCCTCTTCTATTCGAGAACTGAAACCGGCAATCGTCCATTTAACGTTGACGCGGTTCGGACACCGTATTCTCCGGACTCTCTTGAGAGGTTGAAGTATAGGGCCAAGGCCTTTCGGGGCGACAAGGTCTATGACACCTACGAGCCACATCCAGAAGGCAAGCACCCAGACGACGTATGGACGATGCAGCCCGTGATGCCCTCAGCCAAGGAACGTCTTGGCTTCCCCACACAGAAGCCTGAACGCCTGCTCGAGAGAATGATCAGCGCGTCCAGCAAAGAGGGAGACGTGGTGCTCGACCCGTTCTGCGGTTGTGGCACGACAATTTGTGTTGCAGAGCGGCTCAATCGCCGATGGATCGGGATTGATGTGACACACCTAGCCGTCACACTGATTAAGCACAGGCTTCAGGATTCCTTCGGCGAGCAAGTGAGAAAGACCTATAGAATCGTCGGCGAACCGGTTTCGATCTCAGGCGCGATGGAGCTTGCCAAGCACGACCCGTTTCAATTCCAGTGGTGGGCATTGGGCTTGGTTGGAGCAAGACCGGTCGAGCAGAAGAAAGGCGCCGACAAGGGGATCGATGGCCGGCTGTATTTTCACGACGAGGGTGAGGTCACGAAGACCAAGCAGATCATATTCTCGGTAAAGGCCGGCCACGTGAGCGTCTCACACGTCCGGGACCTGCGAGGCGTGATTGAGAGAGAGCACGCGGCCATCGGAGTTCTGATAACGATGTTACCTGCGACTAAACCGATGCGGGCGGAGGCGGCGGCAGCGGACTTCTACTACTCACCCGGATGGGATCGGCATTACCCTCGCATTCAGATTCTGACGGTTGAGGACATCTTGCGCGGAGAAGGCATCGATTGCCCGCGGCTTGGGCGAAGCAACGTCACCTTTAAGAAGGCGCCCAGAGCTAGGAATCGCGACACCGACGACTCAAATGACCTATTCGAGTGAAGTGACGGCTAATCCCACATGGGCCCAGGGGCTTGACGATGCAAGATAAGAACGTGCTCTACTACGGCGACAATCTGGAGGTGCTGAGGCTGCACGTCACGGATGAGTCGGTTGACCTGATTTACTTGGACCCACCTTTCAAAAGCGATCAGAACTACAACGTGCTCTTTGCGGAAAGGAATGGCACGCAGTCCCCCGCGCAGGTCAAGGCGTTCAAAGATACTTGGACTTGGGACCTGGAGGCAGCCGAGGCATACGAGGAGGTCGTGGAAGGAGGCGGCAAGGTCTCCCAGGCTATGCAGGGCTTCAGGAAGCTCCTGGGCGACAGCGATATGCTGGCCTACCTATCTATGATGGCGCCGCGCCTCATGGAGCTTAGGCGTGTTTTGAAGCCCACCGGAAGCATATACCTGCACTGCGACAGCACGGCCGGTGCCTATCTCAGGCTTCTTACAGATGCGGTATTTGGGCCCCTATCCTTCCGCAATGAGATAGTCTGGTATTACTACAACAAGATCCATGACAGAAGAAAGAAGCTGTTTGCTAGAGCTACTGACTCGGTACTGTTTTATGTTAGAGATCCCACGGCCGCATTCACATATCATCAGCTCAAAGAGAAACGCGACAAGCCGGTCAAGCAGCTTGCCCGCAAGAAAGTGAATGGCCGGATGGTGAACGTCAAGGATGCTGACGGCAAGCTTGTTTACAGAATTAAGGAGGACCGGACGATAGACAATGTTTGGCGCATCCCGTGTCTGCAACCGGCAGCCAAAGAACGGCTTGGCTACCCGACGCAGAAGCCCGAGGCGCTCTTGGAGCGAATTATCAAAGCGAGCAGCAACGAGGGCGATCTGGTTCTCGACCCGTTCTGCGGCTGTGGGACCACCGTCGCCGTTGCCCAGCGCCTCAATCGCCGCTGGATCGGCATCGACATAACGCATTTGGCCGTAACGCTCATGAAATACCGACTTGAGAACACGTTCGGCGAGGGAATCAATGACCAATATGAGGTGGTCGGCGAGCCGGTCTCCATCTCCGGCGCGATGCAGCTGGCAAAGGAGAATCCGTATCAGTTTCAATGGTGGGCGCTGGGCCTGTTGGGCGCAAGGCCCGTTGAGCAGAAAAAGGGTGCTGACAAGGGCATCGATGGCCGGCTCTATTTCCATGACGAGGCGAAGGGCGGCAAGACCAAACAGATCGTCTTCTCGGTCAAGTCGGGTCACGTTACATCCTACATGATACGCGACCTGCGAGGTGTGATTGAGCGCGAGGGCGCGGAAATCGGTGTCCTGATAACTATGCTCGACCCCACGAAGGACATGCGAGGGGAGGCGGCAGGCGCCGGTTTCTATGAATCGACAGTCTGGCAGAAGCGCTATCCGCGCATCCAGATTCTTACGATTGAGGACATCCTTCGTGGGAGAGGTATCGATTGTCCGCCGCTTAAGCGAACCAACGTCACGTTCAAGAAGGCTCAGAGAGCCAAAAATAACGACACCGACGACTCAAATGACCTATTCGAGTGAAGTGACGGCTAATCCCACATG
>CAYZPW010000035.1:0-32404 GCA_964480475.1 uncultured bacterium
GCGTGCGGTGTTTCGTAGGGGCCAGGTCTTAAGACCTAACAATCGTACGCATATTTTGGAGGTTTGTTCCTCTGATTCACCGCGTTTCAACGCGGAGATATGAATACCTCTCATTGTATTAGCACCCGACTTCCAGTCGGGTGACTTGAGGTCCTGAGGCGAACCATCCTCCCTCCAAAGAATCACATGCTGAAGAGGATGTAGGGCGGGCGGTCAGCAACATAACCTCACATCAACCTTTTGTGCGACGCCTTCAGGGTCGGTTCTTTTGCCCCGGCGAGGAATCCCCACGTTGAAACGTGGGGCTATTCACGTTATTCCCTTCGGGGAATGCGATTTATAGAATCCGATGAATAGCCCTTATCAACTAAGAATATGCGCGTAATTGTCAGGTCTGAGACCGCGCCCCTACAACCACGAAAATCAGGTCTCTTCCTCTGACCGGAATCGGCGAATCGCCATGACTAGCGCAAAGAACAAGACGACCACACCGAAGCACTTGAGCGAAGCGAGAAGCGCCATCGCGCCAGCCCTGAACGCCTCGCGATAATAGATGTATTTGATGCCGGTCAGGAGGTACGAAAGCGCAAATGCAGTCAGCATCGGCCGCGAGAATCGGGACGGGTCTTTTGCCGCTATGGCCCAGATCAACAGGAAAGGAATCAGCAGCCATTGTAGGTGGTGAATCAGAACCCATGTTGAGGCGAGCTGGTAAAGGACTATCACGAGGCCGGTCTCAAGCCACACGCGATTTGTGAAGCGCCTCGCAGCGCCTCTGCTCGTCCACAGTAGAATCGCCAGCAGTGCGATCTGGGAGGAAGTGATCAATGCCCTTGCCAGCCCGGGCCTGTGCGCGATTGGCGCAATCCCCTCGCCGCCCACGAACGCGCGGGCGATGACCCCGGCGATTGATTGGTTCATGTCAAAAGCCCTTACGTTCGATGCCCAGGTCGGCGCCACGTTGAAAAAATACCAATGATGCACGTCCCAGCCGACGGCGGCGATCGACAGCAGCATGATGGCGGCCAGCGAGGCAAATCCCCAGGCGGCGAGCCTGAACTTCCGCTTCCAAAGGAAATAAAGCAGCAGTATCCCGGGGAACACCTTGACCGCGGCGCCGAGAGCGATCAGTGTCCCAGCCAGGGCGTTCTTGCCGCGCGATGCGAGGAACAAGGCCGTGCAGACGATGAGGAGCACCAGGCTGTTGGCCTGACACTCCTTGAGCGCGAATATGAGCGGCGAGTAGCCCAGGATGAGCGTTGCCAGCGCCAGAATCTCCTCGCTCGACCCGGGCTTGTAACCGACTGCGAGCAGGATAAGAACGATCGATGCCGCAACAAAGAGCAGGTTCGCACCGAGCCAGATGTCGTGCGCATCGCGCCAGTCCATCCACGTAAACGGCGTGAAGAGCAGATACCACGTGGGTGGATATGTGAAATGCGGAAAGACGGGGATGCCGTTTTGCTGCGACAGCTGCTGGAGCCTGTCGAAGCCCTCCCTGCTCGTCGGCTCAAAGTCCGCATACCTCGCCATTGAGACGTCCCTTTTGTCCTTCTTGTGCTCGGCGGCCTTGAAATGGATGTATTCGGCCATGTCCCGATAGATGTTGTGGCCGAGCGCAAGATCGGTCGAGCCCAGCCAATATTCGGCGAAGTCCAGGCTCTTGGGCAGTTTCGGGGGACTGTCGGCGTTCGGGCCGGTGTCCTCGGACAGTTGGAATGTGGGATCGTCCTTCCGAGCGCGCAAAAACATCGGCTCGTAGAGGGTGGTGTGGAAGAACTCCAGTGCGGCAACGCAGAGAATGGCCGCCAAAACCACGATCCGAACGGGTCTCATCTTGTGCGAGAAAAGCCGCTCGCAAACCGACCACTGAGGAGCGAATCGCTTGAGCAGAATCGCAGCGATTACTCCTCCACAAGCCCAGTTGACGAAGATATAAAGGTTTTCAGGCATTTCAAATATCGTATCAAGACGCCAGATCATCGGCAAGAGTCACAATGCCGGGCAGCTACCGCAGGAGGGAAGTTCATTTACGTCAAGACAGGAGTTTGAGGAGTTTTCGTAATCGTGCCCTGACCTGATCCACTGAGGGCGTTCTTCCTGCATCCCTGAAAGGGATTAAGGTGAGTAGCCGTAGGTGCAACCTACGGATCAGGTGCGGACAGAAAAGCACCTCAGCCCTGAAAGGGCGGGACATAGCCCTGTAGATCGGCTGTTCGACCCCTTCAGGGTCGCGAGGATACCAGTGTGAACGGATTCCGTAGGTTGCACCTACGGTTCGCCGCGCGGCGAATGGTCCCCCTTCGGGGAACCGAGACACGGCATCTTGTCAACCCCAATTCCACTCGTTCCTCACCCAAAATCACCCCGCCCAGGTAACAATCCAACACTGCTCAATCGAGGAATGCAAAAACTCCCGAGGAGTTTCCCCAGAACTGAAGCCCCAGTCGCCAAGTTGCTCTCCATAAAGCCGCATTACGATCGCTCACGAGGCGAGATACATCTGTTCTGGAAAACAGGCCCTGCGATTTGCTGTCTCGCACACGCCAGGGACAGGACTCATCCTTTCTGGCTACTATCGGTCTGTCCCCATTCGTCTCTTCGCCTTTTTTCCTTTTCTCCCCTTTCCCCAACGGGGAAACTCCTCTTCCAAGACCGTTGAGTTTCGAGCGTATGCTGGTATTCTCTGAGATGGTTTTCTCGAATCTGACTCTTTAGCCAACCTGGAGGGATTGGTTTGCAGGGCAAGAGAATACTTGTAACAGGTGGAGCGGGTTATCTCGGCTGCGTGCTTTGTCCACTTCTTGTCGAGCGAGGCGCGGATGTTAGGGTTTTTGACCGGCTTTATTTCGGCGATAGCGGGCTTCTGAGCGTTTTGGACGCTGACAGTTTCGAGCTGGTCAAGGGAGACATCCGGGCCGTAGAGAAGTTCCCGTGGCTTCTGGACGATGTTTGGGCGGTTGTGCATTTGGCGAGTCTGGCCAACGATCCGTCTTGCGATCTCTCGCCGACGATGGCCGAGGAGATCAACCACGTCGCAACCGTGAAGCTCGCAAGGATGGCTCAGTCGCGCGGCGTCGAGAGGTTTGTTTTCGCCTCGTCGGCGAGCGTCTATGGGGCCTGCGGGGACAAGCTTGTTAGCGAGGTTTCTCCGCTTTCCCCGGTCTCACTTTATGCGCGGCTCAAGATAAAGTCAGAGCGGGCGCTGCTCGAGATGTCGGACGAGGTTTCTGCGGTTACCGTCCTTCGCCAGGCGACGTTATTTGGCTATTCGCCTCGGATGCGTTTCGATCTTGCGATCAACTTGATGACAATGAGCGCGGTCGAGAAGCATGAGATCATCGTGCTTGGCGGCGGCGGCCAGTGGCGACCTTTCTTGCACGTGAAGGACGCAGCGGGGGCAATCGCAACGGTTCTCTCTGCCGAGCGGGAGTATGTGGCTGCCGAGGTGTTCAATGTTGGCTCAAACGAGCACAACGTTAGGATTCGCGACCTGGCAGAGGTAGTTGCCGGTGAGGTTCCGGACACCAAAATCGAGACGGCGCCTGATGACGCCGACAGGAGATCGTATCGTGTTCGGTTCGACAGGATTCGGGACCGGCTGGGATACGAGATGACCGTAACGCTAGCCCAAGGCGCGCGGGAGATCGCGGGCGCTTTGCGGGAGGGCCGCGTGTCCGAGCCTTACAGCAGCCGATACTTCAACGTCATGCACCTGAAACATCTGATGAATATCCCGGTCGCGGAGGGCGGCGAGACGTCCAGAACAACCCTTCTTAGAAACCGGCTGCCGGCGATCAGCAGCTCCGATAGAGAGAGGGTATCAAACGAGCTCAAGAGCGTTGCAGAGGGTCAGTTAGGTGATCCTATCGGTGATTTCGAGAGCTCGCTCCGTGAGACGTTCGACTCCTCGGCGGTGCTTCTTCTGCACTCGCACTATCTCGCCCTGCTTGGTGCCTTTTCGATGTTGGACCGCAGTTCGACGAAGGGGATAGTCATCCATCCCTTCGCGGACGCCAGGGTCTATGCCGCGGCGTCGCAGCTCGGGTTGAGCCCGGTGATCTGCGACATCGATGAGAACACGCTCTGCTATGACCTTACGAAGCTCGAGCAACACCTTGAAAAGGGCGCAGCCGCGGTTGTGGCCGGCTCCATTCTTGACGTTCCTGAGCCGCTTGAGACCCTTCAGTCGATGGCAGACGAGGCCCGGTGCGCCCTCATCGTCAACGCCCAGAATCTGTTGGGCGCGACGGTGCTTGATAGGGACGTGGCCTCTTATGGCTCGGTCGCGGTCCTTGACCTTGGCGTCGATCAGAACATCACAACGCTCGGCGGCGGGGCGATTCTGATGGGCGACCCCTCGATGAAGGAGCAGGTCTGGGATTTCCTCGCCTGTCGCCTCGCCGATGGCCCGCAGCCGTTCGTGCAGAGGCAGCTGGGGCTGTCGCCAGTGTCGGCTATGCTTGGAACGTCAAACCTCGAGCGGCTCTATGACACGGCGGGGACCTGCCGGAGTCTTCAGGCGGTCTATGACGAGCTTCTGACCGATGTGCCTCACGTCAGCATCGTTCGCCCAGCCGAGGAGGTGCAGAGGTCAGGTAGCCGCTATCCAGTGTTCATTGATTTCCACGAGCTGGAACTCGAAGCTTTGCAGCTTGAACGTCTGATGAAGGCGGAGAAGATCGAGGCCTTCAGAGGCGGAGGGGATTGCGCGGCCCAAATCGCCATCGCGAGGTCGCGCGGTCAGGCCAAGGGCAAGAGCAGCCACATCTCGCCCGTGGCGGCCACGTTGCTCTTGCAGCTCATTTTTCTTCCGCTTCATTTGGGAATGACCGCCGACGACGTGAGCGACGCCGCCTATGCTCTGCGGAAGGTCATAGACTACTTCGTTCGGAAGGACTGACCCATTCTCGAGGGGGAGACCGATACGCAGACACCCAGGGATTTCCGTAGAACGGAAATGGGAGAAAAGGAAAAAGGGGGGAAAGAAGAAAGGGACTCTACAATCTTGATTCTAGCAGGAGCGGTGTCCGGGAGCGTGCCCAAGGTATGAATGCAGCGCATTTGAGGCTCGCTTGGCTGCTTGTTCTGCTCATACTGCCGGGTGTCTCTCTGCTGGCCATCGCGGGGACCGGGGCCCTTGACATCACGGCAAGGTATTGCCGCAACCTGGCGCTCGGCCGGGTTCAGCTTATGGACGCCGACAGACGCGTGCTTCTTTCGGGTAGAAGGGACCTCGGTGACGCGCTGGCCTTCGGAACCCACCCCGGGATTCTCGGCTCCGACTCGACGGCCGTAATACGTAATCTACTCAGCGGCGCAGCGACGTCGTCTGCGCTATCAACCTCTCCAATCAGGATGTCTCTACGCGTATGCTTCTGCCTGGTTACTGCGCAGGAACTTCGTGGACGAATTACGAGACAGGAATGGAATCTGTGGCTGAGGCCGGTGACACCGTCGCGGTTCTTGAGACAAGGGTTGCCGCTCGTCGGACGAACATGCTATATACCCGACACGTTGAGGCGCGTTCTCAGGATGATTGAGGCACGGTAATGCAGAGCAAGAATACTCTTTACTACGGCGATAATCTCGACATATTAAGACGTTATGTAGAAAACGAATCTGTTGATCTGATCTACCTCGATCCGCCGTTCAAGAGCGATCGGGACTACAATGTCCTATTTGCGGAGAAAAACGGCACGCGTTCGAGCGCTCAGATCAAGGCATTCAAGGACACATGGCAGTGGGACCGCGAGGCGGCAGAGGCGTATCAGGATGCAGTGGAGGCCGGCGGCGCCGTATCGGAGGCGATGCAGGCGTTTCGAAAGCTGCTCGGCTGCAATGACATGCTGGCCTATTTGGCGATGATGGCCCCGCGCCTCGTGGAGTTCCGCCGGGTCCTGAAGCCCACTGGCAGCATCTATCTGCACTGCGATCCGACGGCGAGTCCCTACCTGAGGCTCCTGACGGCCGCGGTGTTCGGTAAGGAGAATTTCCGCAACGAGATCGTCTGGCAGCGCACGACCGCTCACTCAAACATCTATAAAAGCTACGGACGGCTACATGACGTCATCATATTTCACGGAAAGAGCGGTGAATCAACATGGAATGTGCAATTCACTGATTATTCTGAGGAACATATCGAACGGACATATCGCCACATTGAGGAAGATACAGGCAGGAGATATGCACTAAGAGACCTAACGGCGTCGATGTCCCGCGCATCGTCGGGCCAGCTTTACGAATGGAAAGGTATCCGTCCGCCCGAGACGAGATGCTGGGCTTATACCAAGAGGAGAATGAGAGCCTTCGAGCGCGCCGGCCAGATTGAGTATAGCAGCAAGGGATATCCCAGGTTGAAGCTCTATTTGGATGAGATGCCTGGCATTCCCTTGCAGGACATCTGGACCGATATTAGGCCTGTGCAAAGTCAGTCTCGGGAGCGGCTTGGTTACCCGACGCAGAAGCCTGAGGCCCTCTTGGAGCGGATCATCAGTGCCAGCAGCAACGAGGGCGACCTGGTGCTCGACCCGTTCTGCGGATGTGGGACAACCATCTGCGCGGCGCAGCGCCTCAATCGGCGATGGATCGGCATCGACATAACTCATCTTGCCGTAACGCTGATCAAATACCGTCTTGAAAACACGTTTGGCGAGAACATCAAGATGCAGTTTGAGGTCGTAGGCGAGCCCGTCTCGATTTCGGGCGCGATGGCTCTGGCAAAGGAGAATCCATATCAGTTCCAGTGGTGGGCGTTGGGTCTGGTCGGAGCGCGGCCGGTGGAGCAGAGGAAGGGCGCGGACGAGGGGATCGACGGCCGCCTCTACTTCCACGATGAGGGCAAAGAGGGAGAGACGAAGCAGATCGTTTTCTCCGTCAAATCGGGCCACGTGGCCGTTTCACACGTTCGGGACCTACGAGGCGTCATGGACCGCGAAGGGGCCGACATGGGCGTGCTCATAACCATGCTTCCACCCACGAGACCAATGCGAGTTGAGGCGACGCGGGCGGGATTCTATGAGTCCCCCGTCTGGCAGAAACGATACCCCCGCATTCAGATACTTACGGTGGAGGACCTCATGCGTGGGAAGGGCATTGACTGCCCGCCGCTGAGGCACACAAACGTAACGTTCAAGAGGGCGCCCAAGGCTAGGAGACCGCCGAACGACAACAACAGCGAGCTGTTCGACTAGAAGGTCGCCATCATAACCCGACGTATGCGGGATGCGTCATCCATTTGCACTGGCAGGAGGCGTGTATGGGCGGTGCTTGCCCCGCCCTGCCTACGGTCGGTTACATTAGAGAAGGGCGGGGCAAGCACCACCGCTACGAACGCCGGACCGAATGGCGACATAGCGAGCGGGAAACCGCGTGACATCAAGTGATTAAGGAATATGACAGGGAATTGACGGAATCACTGTTGAGCGGAGAAGCTGAGTGAGGAATCACACGACAGATGACAAACGAGAGCGGATTGGTGATTGAGGGCCTAAGGCCCGAGCTGAAACGGACGCACTATTGCGGGGACCTATCAGAGGGGAACGTTGGGCAGCGAGTCGTAGTCAACGGGTGGGTCCACAGGGTCCGGGACCTTGGCGGCCTGATCTTCGTCGATGTTCGAGACCGAAGCGGCCTGGTGCAGCTCGCGGTTGACGTGAAACAGAGCCCCAACCTGGCCGAGCAATGCAAGCAGCTCCGCGCGGAGTTCGTGGTCTCGGCGGTGGGTAAGGTCCAGGCCCGGCCGAAAGAGGCCAAGAGGGGCGATGGTCTCGCCTCGGGAATCGAGATTCGCATCGAGTCGCTTTCTTTGTTCGCAAGGGCTGAGGTTCCGCCTTTTGTGATACAGGATGACGTTAAGGCGAAAGACCAGCTGCGGCTTAAGTATCGCTACCTTGACCTGCGGCGCCCCATTATGGCTAAGCGGCTCCGGGCGCGTCATGTTGCGATGCAGGAGACGAGGCGGGTTCTGTCCGATGCCGGCTTCATTGAGGTGGAGACGCCATTTATGATAAGGAGCACGCCCGAGGGGGCGCGTGACTACCTCGTGCCCAGCCGGATACGTCAGGGCAGTTTCTACGCGCTTCCGCAGTCGCCGCAGCTTTTGAAGCAGCTACTTATGGTGGCCGGCGTCGATCGATATTTCCAGATAGCGAGATGCTTCAGGGATGAGGACCTCAGGTCCAACCGCCAGCCTGAGTTCTCACAGATCGACGTCGAGATGTCGTTCGCGGACGAACCCGACATTTTCGATATCGCGGAGCGGATAACCTGCGCCGTGTATGGCAAGGTGCTTGGGGTCGAGATGCCCCGCCCGTTCCCGATCGTAACGTTTGACGAGGCCATGCGGGTTTATGGGTCCGATTGCCCCGACCTCCGTTACGGCCTGAAGCTGTGCGACGTCACGGAATCGTTTTCAGACAGTGGTTTTTCGCCATTCGCCGAGGCGTTCGAGCGGGGTGGCCGAGTCGTGGGACTGTGTGTCCCGGGCGGGGTCGGCTATTCTCGCAAGGCCATCGATGCTCTATCCCCAATCGTGAGAGCGCTTGGGGTCTTTGGACTCGTGTGGGTCAAGATGACCGGCGAGGGGATCAAGAGCTCCGCCAAGAAGGAGATTGCGGGGGCGTTTGCCGAGCGACTGGCAGAGAGCATGGCGGCTAAGAGCGGGGACATACTTCTCCTGGCGGCGGGTCCAGAACCGAAGGTCCAGACCGCGATGGGGCGCCTCAGGCAGCACATTGCCCGGGTGGAGAACATGATGCCAGAAGGCAAGTATGCCCCGCTGTGGGTTACTGAGTTCCCGATGTTTGACAAGGATGACGAGACGGGCGAGATCGTCCCGAAGCACCATCCGTTCACGGGCGTCTTTCCTGAGGATGAACCGCTGCTCGAAACTGACCCGCTCAGGGTCCGGGCCAGGCTATACGACCTTATCGTCAACGATCAAGAGATAGCGGGGGGTGGGGTCCGGATATTTGACCCTGACCTTCAGAAGAGAGTGCTTGAGACTATCGGGATCGGCGAGGCTGAAGCGATTCGGCGCTTTGGGTTCTTCCTGGACGCGCTGAAGTTCGGGACGCCGCCCCACTGCGGGATCGCGTTCGGCTTTGACAGGATGGTCATGCAGCTTTGTGGTGTCGATTCGATTTCCGAGGTGATAGCGTTCCCTAAGACAACTGCCGCCTCGTGCCTCATGACGGGGGCGCCCGCCCAGGTCGATGAGGCGGCGCTCGACGAATTGGGTCTCCGGCTCAAGTCGAATCTTTGAGGTCACCAACTGTATTGGGCGACAATCGTGCCCTCGCGAGGTAGCCCGCGCGTCCCTGGGGGCGCGGCGCTTACAAGTCCAATCGGCTGATATTGTCACTTCTCGTGGAACTGGAGTATGGCCTGTAAGCCGGGGGCTCTAGTCTTTAACGGCCGCTCGAGTTTGATAGAGAAGACGGACAGTCTGCTATTGCCGGTCAGTTTGATGGCGATTCGCTCCACCTTTCGCGGCTCGAAGACCCAATCTGGGCGCGACCCCAGGTCCATGGTCGTCAAGTCCATCCCCACACTGACCCTGGGAGCGGCTTGCCGCCACCGGCCTGAGCTTAGCGGACCTGTTGGGTCCTCAACGTCGTGATAAACCCCGATGACCGAGGCCGGATTGCTTCGTCTTTCGCCATCTGGCAAAAGGGTCCACTCCAACTGACAGGTCGTCCCTTCGGACAGGACGTCAAGGTCCAGCGCAACCGACGTGACGTCCACAGTTGAGATGTCGAGAATCGGGCTCAACAGCACAACCGGCTCGTCTCCGCAAATCCGGGTCTCGATTCTCTCAACTGCACCGCCGATGCCCTGCTCATCAACAGCTGGCCTGAAACCGGGGTCTGCGCCCAGAACTGCCCATTCGGAGAGTGGTCGGCCGCCGGGGCCCCAGATGAAATCCGGCTGGCCGTAGCTCATTCGGCCCAGTCTGGCCTCAAGCTCTTTACACTTACTGCGAAGGTCCTCGCTCGGAAACGCCTCCTTGCCTCTGATCTCAAAGAAGAACTCCTGTCCGTCATGGTTCTCGAAAAGATAGTTGATCAACTTCTCGCACCTGAAGGCGCCCGTAATCCTGGGGTCATACTCGCTCAGTAGCGCAAGGTTTTGCTGCGGCTCAATGTTCGCGAAGTAAAGCACTGTTCCTGGCTCAGGTCTCCCGACAACTCGCCAGATTGAGCTCAGCGTTTTGCGGATCGGGACGAATTCACTCCAAGTCAACGTATTCATGTAGGCGAACGGCATCTGGAAAACAGCGATGAAGATAGCGACAGCTGAACCGATTGAGGCGATGCGACTGTACCTTTTGAGCGCGCCGAGGAGGTTCCCAATCCTTCGCCACCCTATCACAAAGCACCAGGCGACCGCCATGCTGTAGCCAGCGCTGGATATATACACAAAACGCTCTTGAGGGACTATCTGAAGGGGCGGAAGGAGCGGCAACAGAAGAAACACTAGCGCAAAAACATACTGCTTTTTCGCAAACGGGAGCATAAGCAGCAGGACCACCCACATCTCATTCGGAAAGAAAGCCAGTCGGAAGTAGTCAATCAGGTTCCTGAGAGTCCCAAGCGGGTCATCGAAGAAGAGCCTCACATAGCTCACGTTTTGCTCGTACCGCGCAATCCTGAAGATAATGTAGGCAGCGAGTATGAGGAGAAACGGGATCGCTCGTCTGCCTACGGCGATGACGGACTCCTTCAGACGATCCCTCCGAATCCGCGTGCAAGCATCGTAGGCAATCATGACAAAGGGAAGCGTGGCCCCCACTTCCTTTGAGCCCAGACAGAGCATCAAGAGCAGACAAGTGACAAGGAGCCAAGCCCGTGCCTGAGCCCTCGATCCACTTTCCCGAGCGACTAGATAGCGGTCGAAAGCCAGCAGGGATGCGAGGAAGAAGGTCATGCACGATACATCAAACAGCGAAACAATCAGACAGATGCATTCGCTGTGGATAGGGTGAGTCGCGAAAATGAGTCCCGACACAACGGCGGCCATCTCGTTTCTGAAAAGGACCCTCGCCAGCGCAAACACCATGAACACGTTGAGCAGATGCAGAGCAAGAAGCATGAACCGGTAGCCTACGTAGTTGGACTCAAAAAGCGCCGTGCCGATGCGGAAGATGATCATCGCCGTGGGCCGGCAGAAGTTCCAAAGGCCGTTCCAGACCTGATCGACTAGCGCTGCAAGACTGAACGGCGACATGTGGGCGAATGTCTCGGGAATAGGGAAATCATCGAGACAAGTCCCGTAGATCAGCAGGGATAACAGGATGATCAGGGGCACGAACACATACCACCGGGACAGAAATCTTGCCGCCTGCGCCTCCCACGACATTAGTCCAGTTTCCATGCAAGTGATGCTATCAACTAGCCCTTGCCTATGCAAGCCGCCCCATCTTGGGGACTGCTCTCAGGGAACAGGTAATATCTGTGTTGCCTCATCGCCGCGTTTCGACGTGGCGCTCAACTGGCTCCAATTATATATCCAATTATATGCTTCAGAGGCTGTGTCATAGATAGGTTACCGTTGTGGGACACGTGTGGAGGGCTCCGCGCCAAAACCTATGTATTAGGGCAGGCTTGACCTTGCCATCAGGACAAGCCCGGGACGTAAGGCGAACTCCCACACCTAGCGGTCGCAACACCTGAAATAGACTTTCCGGCCTGCGAGAATCATTTATGAGATGTCCTCATTAGCCAGGTCCTAGGGCGGGGCTGGCTACTCGCGCAAGGTCATCGATTCGCTGGCGGCGAAAAAGAGGAGTAGAAGGGCTTGATTACTCAAGCGGGCAGCCTAGCGATGCTCGTGGAACTGGATGCCGTACACTAGGTCGAGCGCGGGAGATGGGGCCGGCGGGTCGAGCTGAATGGCGGAGACCCTCACCTGGCCATCCCCTGCTAGCTTAACCGCAATCCTCTCTATTGACCGACGCTCAAACACCCAATCGGTCCTGGAGCCTAGGTCTATCCTTACTAGGTGCGTTTGTTCCTTGTGCTCAGGCCATTTGTACTTCGACCAGGGTGCCGATACCTTCGCGGACGGATGTTTCATCTCCTTATACACTGGGATGACGGCCGCTGGATTGCTAATGACCTGCCGCTTCGGAAGGACAACCCACTCGAGCTGGCAGGTCGTCTCACCCGAAGGCTGCTCGATGTTACCGACTATCGTTACCGAGGCCACGTCCAGTGTAGAGAAGTTGAGGACCGGACTTAGGAGCTTGATCGGCCCTCTGGAAACGTCAAATGAGACCGTAGCATCAGTGCCGCGCCTCGCCGCCTCGACACTTTCTGCAAGGCCCGAATCACCGGATACAGCGGTCCACTCCGAGAGGGAACGCCCTCCCTGACCCCACACAAGGCTGATCGGCCTGTACTTCTGCCTGCCCAGCTGCGACTCGAGCTTTCTGCACCTCGCTGCTAGCTCCTGACTAAGAGCCGCTTCACGGCCGTCCAGCACAAAGACGAACTCCGGCCCCCGATGGTCCTCGAAGATGTAGTTGATGAGCCTTTCGCAACGGAATCTGTCCTTGATTGTGCAGTCGTAGCCATTCAGCAGCGACAGGTTGAATAGGGGTTCTATGTTGGCGAAGTAAAGGACTGTGCCAGGCTCGGGGATTCCGGTGACCTCCCTTATGGACTGCAAAGTCTTGCGGACGGGTATGTAGTTCTCGCTCCAGGTACACGTGTTGAGGTAGGCAAAAGGAATCTGAAGCGCAAAGACGCCAATCGCGGCCACCGGCCCGAGCGAGGTAAGCCACCGCCAACGTTCCGGCAGTCCGAACTTCTCATTAACGCGCCTCCAGCCAATGACGAAACACCACGCGACTGCCATGCAATATCCGACGCTCGGGATGTAACAGAATCGCTCCGCCGGAGGAATCTGGAGGGCCGGAACAATGGCCAGCAGCATAAACAGAAGTGAGAAAACATATCGTCTCTTGGCAAAGGGCAGGATTATCAGCAACACTATCCACATCTCATTGGGGAAAAGTGTCAGCCGCAGGTATTCGACAAGGTTTTGCAGCGTCTCAACGGGATCGCTAAGAAACTCGCTCGCATAGCCCACATTCTGCTCGTAGCGCATGAGCCGGAAGACTAGATAACCGGCGAATATGGCAAGGAACGGCAGCGAGCGCTTGATGGCAGCGGCAACGGATGCAACCACCTTTGGCCTCTTGACGTGCAGGCACATGTCGTAGGCGAGCATGACCAGAGGGAGCATAATGCCGACCTCCTTTGCGCCGAGGCAAAGGACCTCAAACACGCATGTGAGAAGACATAGGATGCGTACTGAGCGACGGCCTTTTTCCAAAGAGGATTCAATATATCGGTCGAAGACGATCATCGTGGCGAGAAAGAAGGTCATGCACGAGGCGTCATACATCGACGCCAAGAGGCACACGACCTCGCTGTGGATGGGGTGAGTCGCGAACAAGAGCCCAGAAATCACCGCCGCCATGTCGTTTCTCAGCACGCGCCTCGCCAGCGTGAAAACCAGCCAGATGTTGGTTAGGTGCAGGAAGAAGAGGATGAATGTGTAGCCGATGTAATTGTTCCCAAAGAGAGCATAACCAAGCCGCCAGATGAGCATTGCCGTCGGTCGGCAGAAGTTCCATAGGCCGTTCCAGACCTGATCGACAAGCGCAGCGAATGAGAATGGGAAAAAGTGGACGAATGCGACCGGCACGGGGAAATCGTCGAGGCACATGCCGTGAATGGCGAGTGAAAGTAGTAGGACAAGAGGTAAAAAAACGAACCACCGCGAGAGAAGCCTCGCGGCTTTCGATTCCCAAACTGTCAACCCATTTTCCATAAACGAGAGGTTATCAACTGCGCCCTCCCCCTGCAAGCGGAAGAGGTCCATCGTACTCGGCCCGTGTTGAATCCAAACTACCCGATCGCGGGTCTTGGCGACGATGGGTCATCCTGGCTATAGTTCGAACTCGTAGCCCAGGCCGAAAACATACGTAACGTCGTATCTCTCGTTGCCCTCGACGGGGTGGCTGTCATAGGAGTAGTCCACACCCGCGTGGGCAAAGAAGTCGCGCACCAGGGTGAGGCGCAGCCCTGTTTCACTAGTGATATAGACCGAGCTGTCGTCAAAGTTGTAATAGCCTTCGTAGGAATGGAAGAACCTGATCCCGGCGGGAATCAGTTTGAGGCTGAGATCGGTGCCCCAGCGGCCGGCCACGTAGTTATCGTCCTGTGCCCTCTCGAAATCATCGTTGACGTACGATGGTCCCGCTTCCAGGGCGAACGCGACGCGCTCTATATCAATCACCTGATAGCCGAGGCCAGCGCCGAGCGTGCTTCGCAGGCGCAGGTCAGCGAAGTCGTCGGCCCCAAAGAGTGAATGCCCGTAGGCGTATAGTCGGTTCGTTGCGAAGAAGTCGTATTTGAAGCTGCCTGCTGCGTTGCGCGCGGTCATCATCCGGTCCGTCTCGCCGTAGTTGAACTTGCCTTTGAGCGTGAACCTCTGGCGCTTTGACCTTGCCACGAAACGCGCCGACGCGTTGGCGGCCATTGTCTCAGTGTTCCCGTCGGTCTGGCTGTATCCCCCGGCCAGGCTCCCCGTGTAGGTAACAGCAGGCGCCGGCGGCGAGGGATTGATCGCCTCGAACTCCAACACCGGTATCGCAATCGTCTCGCCAACCACATCCCCCACGACCTTAATCGTCCCGGCTGTTGAGCAAACGGCTCGTCCAAAGAGGACCTGGTTGTCCTTCAGGACAAACTTGTGCGGCATATCCGTGGATATGCAGCTTACGTTCGCCCAGTCAACTTCGACCTCTCCGGCATAGGCGACCACAACGTGCAGAACACCTTTTTCCATTTTAACGACTTCGCCGGTGAGGCGGTCGCCATTCACGAGGTGCACCTCGTCGGCAAGCGCGCCTGAAATGCAGGTCAGCAGTAGCGCCAGGCACATCAGCCAGAATCCAAATGCTCTTTGTATCATTGTCAATCTGTCCTCCGTAACTTCCCAAGTCTGAGTCCTCTACTTGAACGGAAGATTACGCACAAACAAAGCCCAGATCAAAGTAGGAGTGACCCCGCATAATCAGATTTGGTGATTGACAGAACTGCCAGACAGCCGTAGGATTTGGCTATTTGAGAGGTCTTTTTGCGGGGAGTCGTTGGGGCGCAACGGGATGGCTGATTATGACAGTTGATTGCGAGGTTTACGTCACGGCCGTCGTGCCGATGCTCAATGAAGAGGAGTCGGTTGGCGAGCTTTACGGAGAGCTGAAGTCGGCCCTCGACTCAACTAAGAGGCCCTACGAGATCATCTTGGTGGATGATGGCAGCACCGATTCGACGCCCCATCTGGCCCTCGAGATATGCAAGTCCGACCAGGGCGTAACGCTCATCCAGCTTTCGCGCAACTTCGGCCATCACGCGGCCTCGACGTGTGGAATGGACCACGCCCGCGGCGAGGTCGTCGTGCTCCTGGACGCCGACCTTCAGAACGATCCGGCGGATATTCCGAAGCTCTTGGAGAAGATCGAGGCGGGCTACGACGTTGCTCGATGCTGGCGTCAGGGCCGTAAGGACCCCCTATGGCGGACTTTTCCGTCCAAGTTCGTCAACTGGCTCACCTGTTGGGCCACCGGCGTGAAGCTCCACGACTATGGCTGCTCGATGCTCGCCATGAGGCGCTGCGTGGTCGAGAGGATGTCGCGTTTCAGCGAGCGCAGCCGACACGTCAGCGGGCTTATAAGCTGGTCTGGGGGGAAGGTCTGCGAGCTCAAGGTTCAGCATCGCGAGCGCAAGTTCGGCGCGTCGAAGTATGGATTCATCTCGCTGCTGCGGCTGACGGTCAATCTGATAACCGGTTTCTCAACACTTCCCTTGCAGATGGTCGGAGTCTTAGGCATCGGGACAGCCTTGCTGGGATTCGTCGGCGCCATTTACTTGGTTGTGAAGCGGTACGTCTTTGGTGTTGATCTCGAAGGCGTTGTCATTGCGACCGCAGTAATCTTCGTCTTCATAGGAATAAACTTCCTCGCTCTCGGCATCATGGGCGAGTATATCGGGCGGATATTCAGCGAGGTTCAGGCCAGACCATATTACATTGTGGATAGCGTGTTCAGAAAAGAAGATTCGAACGAGGAGAAACATCAATGAGGGGATGGATCACTTGCGGGATCGCTTTATTCGCAGCATGTTCGATCTTTCTGGAGGATTCTTATGCGCAAACCGCGGCCACAGTCTCGCCGACGGTTCCCCGGATTGTGATGGTCGTTCCTGCCAACGCCTTCCGCGACGAGGAGTTCGAGGTCCCGTTCAAGTATTTTGGCAGCCACGCCACCGTCATTGTCGCCTCGACCAAGCTCGGCATGATAACAGGAATGATGGGCCACAAAGCCGAGGCTCAGATGCTTGTCAAGGATATCGACGTTGACAAGCTCGATGCGCTAGTCTTCATCGGCGGCGCTGGGGCCCGTCAATACTGGAGGGACGCGACGGCTCACAAGCTTGCCAGAGAGACTGTCGCAAAAAAGAAGGTCCTCGCGGCGATCTGCATATCACCCGTCACGCTGGCATACGCGGGCGTTCTAAAAGGCAAGCGTGCGACTGTCTTCGTCTCTGAGCGCGGTCGCCTGATCGAGAAGGGCGCCAAATACACGGGCGAGCAACTCACGATCGACGGGTTAATCGTAACCGCCAGCGGGCCGAAGGCTGCTCAACGGTTCGCCGAGGAGATAGTCAGGCTAGTCGTCGAGCAAGCAAGCAAGCGACTAAGAGAGCAAACACCGAGAGAGCCGCCAAAAGCCGAATCCTCCGCCAGACCACACGGTGGGACACCCTAGACGCTGCGTCAAGAGGGTTAAGAGAGCCAAATGAGATCGGTACTCGTGATGATACTGGCTGGCGGCAGGGGCCAGAGGCTGCACCCCCTTACGAAGGACAGAACAAAGCCCGCTGTGCCCTTTGGTGGTATCTACAGGCTGATCGATTTCACGTTGAGCAACTGCGTCAACTCGGGACTGCGACGCGTCTTTGTCCTAACGCAATACAAATCCGACTCGCTCAACCGCCATTTGAGCCTCGCATGGCGCATCTACAACCGCGAGCTCGACGAGTTCATTGACCCAGTCCCCGCCCAGCAGCGAATCGGCGCGAGCTGGTATCTTGGCACAGCCGACGCAATATACCAGAACATCGAGCTGATAAAGCGGTCCGGCGCGAAATACATCTTCGTTCTATCAGGCGACCACATCTACAAGATGGACTACCGTCTCATGCTAGATTTCCACAGAGAATGCAAGGCGGACGCATCGATCGCTGCCGTCGAGAAGCCCGGAGAGGTCGCGCGAGCGTTTGGCGTGGCCGCCATTGACACGGAAAGTCGGCTCGTTGACTTTCAGGAGAAGCCCGAGTGTCCGAGGATGATACCGGGGCGCGACGACGTGAGCCTCGTCTCGATGGGGGTTTACCTCTTCAACTTCGATTTCCTGCTCGAGACGCTTGAGAAGGACAGAAAGATGGACACCGAACACGATTTCGGTAAGAACGTCATTCCGACGATGATGAGCACGGGCAAGGTCTGCGTCTATGACTTCCGCAACGAACTCACGCTTGAGCCTCGCTACTGGGAGGACATCGGAACGCGAGATGCTTACTGGAAAGCCAGCATGGAGCTTTTGGAGTTGAACCCTAAGTTCAACCTTTACAATCCCAAATGGCCGGTCCGCTGCTATCACGGCCAGTATCCCCCGGCCCGAACCGTCTTTGGGGACGACGATCAGATGGGCTTCACAGGCAACGTGCTCGATTCAATGATATGCGGGGGCTGCGTCGTCGTCGGCGCAACGGTCAAACACTCTATACTCTCGCCAGGTGTCAGGGTCAGGTGCTACGCCGAGGTCGAAGACTCCGTCGTCATGAACTCCGTCATCATCGGCAAGAACGCCAAGATCAGAAAGGCGATCATCGACAAAGACGTCGTTATTGAGAACGGCGCTGTTATCGGGCATGACGAGGCGCGCGACAGACAGCGCTTTGACGTCACCACGGGTGGAGTCGTCGTCGTCCCGAAAGACGCCGTAGTCAAAGCCTGATCGGTTGGCAGGGTAGGGGCAGGCCACCGGAGGCTGTCTCATAAGTCGGTGCGGTTGTGTAGGGGCGCGGTCTCAGACCCGCCCTTTCGAATTGATGGTCGCATAAGATGCCTCGTATCCGCAGGGATTCACGTCGGCGGGCGGGTCAAAGACCACGCCCCTACACAACCCCAACGGATTACAAGGCAGCCTTGTGTCCGCCGAAGTATTATGAGGCAGCCTTGAAGTGCCGCCGCTACAACGTGTCTGCTGCTGCTCAGCCACATTCCAGGACGTCACGTGCCAGTGGCGGCCCGGATAATCGATGTTTTTCCGAAGAATAATCGAGACTTTTCCGATGATTGGCTGCTCGACACGAAGGTCGGAGAAGAGGAGATGGAGGGGTGTTCATGATCCCGTCTTGTAGCGACGTATGACCCGACCAGAGCCGATGCGCCAACGTATTTGTCAGACGTTTGCAGGGCTTTCGCATACGAATCGGCCTGCGACGTGAACCCCCATCGATACAAAGCTTTCCTCCAGCGCCTGTTCGAATAATGGATTGACCCATTGACCCGTTGCCCTATCCCCCTTTTGACCTCTACGGGCGGGTCTGAGACCACGCCCCTACACAAATCCCTTTTCGCCCTTTCCCCTCTTCGCCCCTTCGCCCCTCTGAGACCTACGGCTTCTTGTGTAGCTTCACGATGAGGTCGGCCAGGAGGCCCAGGACACCGATGAGGACGCCAGTCAGGAGGAGGACTATCTCGGATTCCTTGAAGTCATGCAGGACGAACGAGTCGTAAAGACCTTTGATGACGCCGAGCATGAGGAAGAAGACGGACAGCGGCACAAACACCTTGAGCGGCTTGAAATACATGACGGTCTTGAGGATGAACATCACGTAGCTGTAGGAATCGGCTATCGGGTGGAACGTCGATCTGCCCGTCCGCTTCCTATAGTCAATCGGAATGAACGCGACATCCCGCTTCTCGCTCAAAAAGGCCACCGTCATCGTTCCGACCCAGGAATGTCCTTCAGGGGTGATGTTGAGGTATCGCATGACGAGGTCGCGTCTCATGGCCCTGAAGCCAGAGTTGAGGTCCTCGATGTGCTCCGAAGTGATATATTCCGCAAGTCGGCGGATTACCCTCTTGACGGGCTTGCGAAGCCACCGAACAGTGCCCGCCTCGTTCGTTCTGGCGCCGACGACCATGTCGTATCCCTCGTCAATCTTGGCGAGCAGTCTGGGGATGTCCTCGTTGGGATAGGTATTGTCTGCGTCGGTCATGACGATGATCTCGCCCCTGGCCGCCTTGACGCCCCTGGTTCGCGCAACACCGACGCCTTTGTTCTCAGGCAGCCGTAGGACGCTGACGCCCATCCCCTCCGCCAGTTCACCCGTCCCGTCCGTTGAGCCGTCATCGACGACGATTACCTCGTAGCTGTAGCCTGACGATTCCATGGCGGTGATTATCGCTCCGATATCCGCCTCGATAGCCGCCGCCTCGTTATAGGCGGGGACGATTATGCTGACGTAAACATCTGTATCGACCACTCGTCGCGATCCCTTCATTCATATTGAGCCGCATTGCCTACACGCAATTGACCGCCCCAATGTAAGCCCCGGGCGTTGCGTTGTCAATGCACGCCGTTGGAGGAGTTTTCGTATTCGTTTTGTGCAGGCGCTATTGATGGGGTCAGGCAGGATGATCGTATGCGCTCATGCGCAAATGGATACGCGCTGTTCTGCGCCCAAATTCGTTCAGCCTACGCTCACCCACACTCTAAATCCCTAAAGGGGATTCACGTGAATAGCCGTGGGTTTCAACCCACGGATCAAGGCCAACAGAGCGAGCTTTCAACCCTGAAGGGGTTGAACAAAGAGGAACCGTGGGGCGAATGTTCGACCCCTTCAGGGTCGAGGATGTATGTGGACCAAACCGATTCCGTGGGTTGCACCCACGGCTACTCAAATCGCTCCCGTTCAGGGAGCCGAAGCATAATAGCCTATCAACTTCCATTCTACCTTTTCATCGGCTGAATACAGGCCATACTGACAGTAACCGAACGCTCGCCCAGCAAGAAATACGAAAACTCCCGAGCCCGCAGCAAGTCGAGGTGTCGCGGTGAAACCGCGTACATGAGGTGTTGGGCAGAGCGTTGACGTATCAATGCCTTGACCGCAGTGCGGGACCCGGCCCGAAAAAAACGAGAATCTCGGCCAACAAAACGGGGATTTTCCGACGTTTTCACGGACATTGGTGAATAAGTTTGTGGTGCGAATGACGAACAAGCGACGAGCGAGGTTTTGATGAGTTGCAGCGAGCGGGACGACGCGAACGGTAGCGGCAAGAGCGGCCTTATGGCCAAGTGGCAGACGCTTCTGAGAGTAGTTGAGCGGCGGTTCAAGGCGGCGATAGCAAAGGAGGAGAAGAACGGGCGGCTCAGGCCCGAGACCGAGAAGACGGTCGCGACATACATAAAGACGCTCCAGGCGTTTGCAAAGGAGGTCAAGCAGATTGAGGAGAATGGCGAGGCGGACGGCGCAGCGGCGAGGGAGGTTGCTGAGCACCTGTGGACACTTTCGCTCTCCAAGCGAGACAAGAGCGCGATCGCGTCGGTCCTGAAGGAGCTGAATCTACCAGTAGGCAAACGACCCGGCATAAGAGGTGGCAGATCACGTGTGCAAAACCAAAACGATCAGAAGATACAGCAAGGAAGAGCGGATCAAAGAAGGCTTTCGTTCGATGAACCCGACGACGAGAGTGATGATGGCCAAGGCGCTTTGGGGTCTTCTTGAGGGCTCGAGCACGGAGTTCATGGAGATTCAGCGGAGCATCTTCTGGGACCCCGTCTATCAAAGGCCCCCGTGCGACATGGAGGAGTTCTTACTCTCAAAGGACTATCTGGGTCTCACCGACGCGGCAGACCGGCCTTATGTCCACCGGCGGCTGATGCAGCTGCTTGTCCTGGCCGACGACGACGCGATCAGGGAGATATACTTGTGCCTGGGCAAGGATTCTGGCAAATCGTTCTTCGCGGCGTGCATGGCTTGCCGAATGGTCTATGTTTTGTCGTGCCTCAGGCCGTCGCCACAGCACGCCTTGCCGAACATCGCCCCGGGCTCTGGAATCCAGATCATAAACCTCGCAACCGACAACCAGCAAGCAATGCGCTCCGTTTTCAAAGAGCTCGAGATCAAGATCAGCGGCAAAGCCGGCAGAGGCCCCTCAAGATGGTTCAGTCGATTTGGCTTCGAGAAACGTGCCGATAGATTCGTCTTTCCGAATAACATAGAGGTCATCTGCGGTCATTCCCGGGCCGAAGCCTGGCTCGGCGCCAACACGATACTCGGGACCATTGACGAGGCGTCGTATTTCATTGAGGCGAGAAACAGGCGCCTCGATGGCTACCCGACCAGCCTTGCCGAGAAGAACTACGACGCGTTCTATGGCAGTTGCAGGACGCGGTTCCCCAACCACTACAAGATCATCCTGATCTCCTCGCCCAAACACCAAGCCGATTTCCTATTCCGCAAGATCAATCAGACGAGGCGATCTGGTAGCCCGGTTGACGTCGATTCAGTTCAGCTCCGAGCGTCCTATCCGGAGCGCAAATCGGCTGATACAGCACGCGTGAGACAGGCTGGGCTTGACAAATACGACAGCGGAGTCGCGGCCTTCATCGATGGCTCGCGCCTCGCGGTTCAGGCGCCGTCGTGGGAGCTGAAGGACGACGAGACGATTCTCGACTACGAGGACGATTTCAAGAACAACCCGATAATGGCAGCGAGGGACTTCGGGGCGCAGCCGCATCTTGCCCAGTCACCGTACTTCGAGTTCGACCGGCTGGAGCACTGCATCGATCGCAATCGCAAGGCGCCGCTGGCGTTCTTGAGCGCGCCTGGGGAGCCTGAGATGGACGTTCCGGAATCGGTCTTAATGCAGAAGAGGCGCCTTTCGTGCGAGTTGTCAGGCCATCCCGACCGGGACTACTTCGCCCACATCGATTTCGCGACGGGCGGTAAGTTCGGCAGGGGCGACGCCTGCGGGTTCGCTCTCGGCCACGCGCAGGAGGCGATTGGTCAGGGCGGACAGCCGTTCTATCGGGTTTTCTTCGACCTTGTTACGAGGTTCCAATATGCCGACGGCAGGCCGGTTGATGCCGAGGACCTGTGCGACTTCGTGCAGTTCCTCAAAGCAGGAAAAGGCGAGTTCAGGCCGGCGAGGCGCCTCAAATCCTGGGAAACGCACGATGGCGCGGGCTTTTCTCGGCTATCGGTAAGCATAGACGGCTTCAACCGCGAGCTGCTCTCGCAGCTGCTCACGAAGCGCGGCGTGAGCGTTGATTACTTTTCTCCGGACAAGAGCAGGGATTGCTGGCAGATTGCCGAGTATGCCCTTTACAAGGGCTGGGTATCGCTGTATCCGCATCCAATTCTTGAGGCGGAGATCAAGATGCTTCAGGTAACCGACAGCGGCATTCCGGACCACCCGCCGCACGGCTCCAAGGACATGCTCGACGCGCTTGTCGCGGTCATCTACAGGGCGCTGACGACAGCTCGGGCGAAATCGGCGGGACGCGGCTATCAAGGCGTCAAAGGGTAGGGGTAAGTGGGGGACAAAAGGAAAAAAGAATAAAGGGAAAAAGGGACAAGGCCCCAGTTTCCCGTAGGGGCGGTTCACGAACCGCCCTGTGAATCACAACAGATATGCGGATAAGGGGAGGAAGGATCAATGAACAGGAACACGAGGAAGAAACAACGCCTTTTGAGGCTCTGTCGCAAATACGGCTACTACCAGACGGCATCAATCCTTAAAAGGCAGGTCGAGAGAGTAAGGCTTGCCCAGATGGCTGACGACACGCCGATTCTTTACAACCTTACCCAGCGGGAGGATGCGCCGAGATGACGATATGCACCGAGTGTGAGAAGCGTGAAACGTGCACCGAGCTCTGCGACAGGGTCCGTGAAATGACGTACGGCGGCGGCAAGAAACGAAAACGCAGGACTTATCCCGTCGATTTCCAGGCGTTTGAGGCGAAATCGACCGCGGAGCTCAACCGGTTTCAGATCGAGTCCCTTCACGCGATAAGTTACCGACCAATCGAGAAGATCGAGCTTCGCATCCTGCTGGAGCAAATTCTGGCGCTGCTCTCCGTCGGGCAGCGCTTCGTGTTCGTAAAGAAGATGGAAGGCTACACCAACCGCGAGATCGCGGACCTGACCGGCCTTTCGGAGAAGGCCATCGAGCAGCGCCACACCCGCGCCCGCAAGCGCCTCAAGCGTGTCCTCAGCAGAATGAACGGGGATTTGATGTAGGCTGGCAATCAACATGGTGCGACCTCGTGCCTACGAGACCTCGAGGACCGGTTCCGATTGGCCTTGACAGCTGTGGCGAATCTTCGGCATATTTGATCCGGGAAAGAAGAGCGGGACGGAGGACACCATGACTGCTGAAATAGTGATAATGAACAAAGAGGCTGTGGCCGTGGCGGCAGATAGCGCTGTTACAATATCTGAAGGATACCCGAAGAAGGTATTCGTCTCCGCAAACAAGGTCTTCGCGCTGTCGAAGTATCATCCGGTCTGCATTATGGTCTATGGCAGCGCTACGTTCATGGGGCTTCCCTGGGAGACCATCATCAAAACCTACAGAAGTTCCCTGTCTCGTGAGGGCTTTAAGACACTCCAGGAATATGCTGATCGCTTTTTGAAGTTTTTTGATGGTAATGAGGCATTGTTTCCTCAAGACGCTCAGCTAGATTTTTTCACGGCGAGTGTCCGCGGCTGTTATGCGCTTATAAGAGCCGAAATAGACGAGGCAGCGCAAGATCTCATTAGGGCCCAAGGACCGATAGGCAGTGAACAGGTGGCAGAGATCGTCGGGAAGACTATAGAAAAACATCTGGGAATTTGGCGGGCCGGGGACGACGCCTCGGGACCTATCGAGAAGACCCCTGAGGACCTAGGAGGCCATTGCCGCGACAGCATTGCTGCAGCTAGAAAGGACATCTTCCACAAGCTCCCCATCAGCCCCAGCGATTCAGCCAGTCTGAACACAATCGCTTTGAGCTCATTCACCAAGTTCCCGAAAGCCATAACAAAGCCTACGTCAGGGATAGTCATCACGGGCTTCGGCCAAGGGGACATCTTTCCCGCCCTTCGCTGTTTCACCGTTCACGGCATCGTGAACAATCGCTTGAGGTACAAAGAAGACGAGGGGCAGAAGATCGACCTCAAGATGAGTGCTGCCATCTTACCCTTTGCCCAGAGCGATGAGGTGGCGACATTCATGGAGGGCGTGAATCCGGCTTATCAAATGGCTATAGAACGAGGTATCTCCAGAATCGTTGATGACTTTCCGAGTGTGATTCTCGAACAAATAGAGAATCTAGCCGAGGGCCAGAAGAACGCCCTCAAGGCCCGGCTGGCGGCATCAAAAAAGAGATTACTGCAGGAGTATCAATCTGAGCTGAGGGAGTATCGACGAAAGACACACGTAGTCCCGGTCATCAAAGCAGTAGCATACTTGCCAAAAAACGAGCTCGCCGCGATGGCCGAATCCCTAGTTAGGCTCACTTCGTTCAAACGAAGAGTCACGATGGATCCCGAGACCGTCGCAGAGCCAATTGACGTGGCAGTCATCTCCAAAGGTGACGGGTTTATATGGATGAAGAGAAAGCACTATTTCCAACCCGAGCTGAATCCCCAATTCTTCGCGAATTACTACAGAAAGGACAAAGATGAGCAAAAACAAGACTGAGTCAGACAAGCCGATTCGCTCGATTGAAGAGTTCAGACAAAGGTACTTTTCAGAATCCTACCTCAAGGAACTGAGGGACAAGGAAAAAGAGGATAGCGATCCGGCCGGCGTCGGTCTGATAACAGAGCTCCTGGAACAATTACGACGAGATCTCGCTGCGCAGAAGAAACGGCGCAAGCATCCCGCATGATGTAGCATTCCGTCCACCCTCGCAGTTCCGTTGGGGCCCACTAGGTCTCGTCCCGCCATATCATTCCCGCCCGGCGTGAGGTGGGAGCACAGTCTTGTCGCATGAAGCGGTGTTTAGTATCCTTGCCGTATGGAACCGTTCGACTCGATTGAAAGTGAGAATAGCGCGGCAAGGAGCTGGTGGGTTCTGCTGGCCATTATTGGCGTCGCGGCCGGGATATTCCTCGCGGGAGTCCGGAAGGACCTGCCATATTCGCACGAGAGCGACGAGAACCTCTACGTGGAGCGCGCTGTGCGAATGGCCGCGTCGGGGGAACTCAATCCGCGCTGGTTCGGCAACCCCGGCTCGACAGTGCTCTACCCGCTTATTGGCCTATTTCACGCATGGCATGCGATAGAATACGGCGGCAGCTTCCTTTGCGCAGACGGCAACATCATCTCAGTATTCACGTCCGATCAGTCCCAGTTCTACCTACTGGGCAGGCTGCTCACGGTAGGTTACGCGCTCCTTTCTGTGCTAATGACGTATCTGGTGGGGCGAAGGCTCTTCGGGGAGCGGGTTGCTTTAGTCGGGGCGTGGTTCTCGATCCTGTCCCCTCTCGTCGTGTATTACGCCCAGGTTGTCCGAACTGACCTGGCAGGCTCGTTCTTTGGGATGCTGAGCCTATGGCTCATGCTGCGGCTCTATGACCAGCCATCAACCAAAAACCAGCTGCTCGCTGGGCTTTCGATTGGGTTCTCCGTTGGGACGAGGTATTTCCTGGTCACCCTGGTTCCCATCCTGATAGCGATCGACATACTGGTCGTGCGTCAGAGCCGTCGCGGTCCGGACAGACCACCAGCCTCCCGGCGTACAATCGCGATTGGACTCCTTGCCGTTTTGCTGGGGTTCGCCATTTCCACACCTTTTTTTGTCCTGGACCTATCGACAGCGCTGACAGACCTCACACGCGAGGCTCGACCGAGGCATTTCGGCGCTGACGGCCTCTCGCCGGCGGGCAATCTGACCTGGTACGTGACGGAGGCGATACCAGCGAGCATCTCGTTGCCGCTTGCCATACTCGCCGCAATTGGCGTGTTGCTTGTCCTGATTCGGCGCCGCCCCGAGCAGCTGCTGGTCCTGGGCTTCGTGGTGGTCTTCGTGCTCTCGACCAGCCTGTCCCGCCTGCACTGGAATCGCTGGATGATCCAGGTATTCCCGATTCTGTGCCTCCTGGCCGCGGAAACGCTCTGTGGGGCGTCTTCACGGTTATCCAGTCTCTTTCGACTCGGGCCTACGTATCAACGCGTTCTGCTGTGTCTTCTGATCGCGCTCGCCTCAGCCCTACCTCTTCACGACCTGCTGCTATACGAGGTCAGTGAGACAGCCACCAGCACGAGAATACTGGCCCGAGAATGGATCATAAAGAACCTGCCGCCGGGAACTAAAGTAGCATACGAACCGTTCTCTGTCCCGCTTAGCGGCACCGACCTGTTGGTCTTTGGCCCGACCATGCTAGCCGCGCGGCACAGTCTGCTGGATTACTATCGCGCTGGATACCACTATTTAGTAGTCAGTAGCTGTATTTATGATAGGTTCTTCGCCCGGTCCGAGCGCTATCCAAGAGAGGTCGCGTTCTACAGAAAGCTCTTTGACAGGGGCCATTTGGCTAAGGAGTTCGAGCCTTCGCTCCTCAGAGGGGGACCGACGATACGCATCTACAGGCTAGGAGGGCCACCGCCCGCTGAGCTACATAATCACCAAAGCGATAGGGAAGTGCAGAAATGACGCAGACAATCATCGACCCGCTTCTCAATAGCGACGAGCCATCAATCCGCTTCAAGGTTCGAGTCAACGTCCTAGGTGAGGACCCCAATTCCACGAAGAACAGAGGACTTCGCAGCGAGATCAGGAACTCGGCTCACGTCAAAAAGCTGCTGTCGAAGCGGCAGTCCGACGGGACTATCCCACATCACCCCTACGGGAAATGGTTCGGCGCCCACTGGATACTCGCGACGCTTGCCGACATCGGGTACCCGCCCGGCGACGAGTCGCTCCTGCCCATGAGAGACCAGGTCTATGACTGGCTTTTCAGGATTGGCAGCAGGGCGGGCATCAGAAGAATCAACGGCCGCGTCCGCCGGTGCGCCTCGCAGGAGAGCAACTGCGTCTATTCAACGCTAACGCTTGGGATAGCGGACGAGCGAACGGACGAGCTGGTCCGGCGCCTCGTCGGGTGGCAGTGGCCAGACGGCGGCTGGAATTGCGACAAGAAGCCTGAGGCGGTCAACTCGTCGTATCACGAGAGCATCATCCCGCTTCGAGCACTTGCGCTATATGCCGAGCTCAAAGGAAACGGCAAGGCAGAGAGGGCCGCCAAACGCGCCTCAGAGCTTTTTTTGAAGCGACGCCTCTTCAAGAGACAGAAGGACGGCAGGCCAATCGGGCCCAGCTATGTCCAGCTCTCTTACCCTCCCTATTGGCATTATGGCGTTCTGATCGGCCTGAAGGTAATGACGGAGGCGGGCTTCATCCACGACCAGCGCTGTGCCGACGCGCTCGACCTTTTGGAATCCAAGCGCCTCCCGGATGGGGGCTTCCCTGCCGAGAGGAGATATTACAAACCTATCACCCGGAACAGACTCTCAAGCCAGGACCTGGTCGATTGGGGCGGCGCCTCAACGAGAAAACACAACGAATGGGTTACCGCCGACGCCCTTTACGTCCTGAAGGCCGCCGGCCGACTGGAGATTCAACAGTGACGTGCGCTTCCCCCTATGACCGTGAGATATGATTGCTGGAGTGAACCGGCAAAGCCGTGTTGAAAACCTGTCGGGATGTAGCACTATACGCTGGGATGTAAGTCGGCGCTACTCGGGCGGCTGGATGCGCCAGGTGGCCTGCGCAAGATCGCTTAGGACGCAGCCGAAATCGCCGGGGCCGAAGATGGCGGCATAGGCCGTGTAATCGCCGGTCGGGGCCGAAGCGGGCACTTCTGTTGTGAGGAGCGGATAGTCGGTAACCTCGAAGCCAGCTGGGAACTCGATGTCCAGGCCAGTCAGCGAAAGCCCCCAATCAGGGAAATACATCAGCTCGCCCGTTGGGAAGAGGATTGCCGCTCCAAACGTTGCGGCCAAATCTACTGAGGCATTGTTGGTCAGGTCGAGCGTCAGGTTCAGGACTTCGGGCGGCGAAATCACGTCTGCATTGACGGCAAGCGAGAGCGCGAAGTCGCCGACGGTTGGCCCTTCAGCGAGGCCGGTCTCGGGATACACGGCGGCGCCGCCTCTGGTATCAACGAAGCGGAAGCGATACTGGACGCTCCCCGCAGGCACGGTCGTCTCGACCGAATAGGTCCCGTTGGCGGCCGTCCCCGATTCCAGCGTGAGCTCAGCCGGGACGACATCGCTCGCGGCGTGCAAAATGACCCGCGCGATGCCGGGCTCGTGGCCGTCCTCGTCGAAGTAATGCACAGAGAACGTGAACGTATCCCTCGCCGTGCCGCATTTGGGCCAAAACGCCGCGTCCGTCAGCGAGGGCGTCTGATTCGATACGTCAACGAACGGCCCCCTGAAGCTGCCAGTCTCAGGACACCTGACTTGTGCGCCGCGGCTGTCCGTGAAGACGAAGTAGTATCTGTATGCGTTCGCGCCGAGCGTAATGTCCAGTGTGTATTCGCCGTTTGACGGCGATTCGCCCGTTACGAGCTCCATCGCCTCGGAGCCCGACCAGCCTGACGCCTCGAGATGAACCTCAGCGCCCAACGGCGCGCCTCCGGCAACGTCGTAGTAGTGAGCCGAGAACGTGTACGTGTCGCCTGCGCCTCCAATGACGGGATGGACGCCGCCGCTGTCGAGCAGTGACGTGTTCTCGAATCCGGCCAGATTCGGCCCGTAGAAATAGCCCTCCTGGGGGAGGCGCAGGACATCTCCGGCCATAGTCACGAAGTAGAAATAATACCACTGCATCTGCGCCGTGAGCTTCGTGCTATACGTGTAATCGCCGTCGTAGAGCATCCCGTTGCCGAGCGTCATCTCCGCCGAATGCGTCATCTCGGTTTTGTAGTAGAGCGTGGAGACCGAAGGCTCGTCGCCATCCGCATCGTAGAAGTGCACACGAAACTCGAAATTCGTGCTCGTCGAGCCAAGCGACGGCGAAACACTGCCGTAGGACAGGATGCTGGGCGAGGTCTCGCCAGTTACGACGGGGCCAGTATAGTATCCGGCCGAGGGCAACTTGACGCTTGCGCCTCGTTCATCGACGAAGTCGAAGTAATGGCTGTATGTGCCCGCCGGCAGGGTGCCGCAGTAAGAGAAAGTCCCGTCATCCCCGCTGCCGTCTTGCAGCACCATATCCCACGAGTATTCCTTTGACGTGCTTTTGACGACGATCTTGGCCGTTGACGCCGCATCCTTATCGACGTCCCAGTAATAGACTGAGAACCAGAAAGTTGTGTCAGAATCCCCCGTCGGCGGCGCGAGCATCGGCGAGGCCAGCATTGGCGTCGTGTTGTGTCGATCGACCTCGGGCCCCGAGTAGTAGCCCGTTTCGGGCAGCCTGGACGAGGCGCCAAACGTGTCCTCGAACTCGAAGTAGTAATAGTAGTAACCCTGCTCGAGTCCGGTCAGCGCCTGATACGTGCCATTGTATGAATATGCGGAGACCGTCTCCATCGTAAGCTCGGCGACCTCTGTCTCATCCTGGGCCAACACGACGGTTACGGCCTGGGCGGGTGGATCGTAATCCGCGTCTATGTATTCCACGGAGAAGATGAATACGTCCTGGTCATCGCCGGATGATGGCTGAACGCCGCCGCTTTCGAGTGTTGGCGCCGTGTTCTCGGCAGTCGTGAATGAGAACTCGTAGTCGGGCATCTGGCTGCCCTCGAGGTCAGCGGCTCGGACAATCACCTGAACCTGCGAGCTCGGCGGATAGCCCTCCTGCGGCGCATACTGAATGGTCGAGCCCTGGCTCGAGGTTGTGACGCTGAAGCTCACGGGGTCCCCGTTGACAAACAGATCGACTGCCTCGGGGTTGATGTCATCGTCGTAGTCGAAGAGCAAGATCGTTATCTGCGCGATCCGAGAGACGTCCGTGTCGCCGTCCGCGGGCGTTGTCTCGAGCACGAACGGCGCGGAATGCAGAAGTGATAGATACGCGACCACGTAACCGTTTTGGTTGGCGACGATCATGTCGGCAGAGCCATTGCCGTCCAGGTCGGCGCAGAGCATCGAGGTCGTGTCGGCCTCGTCTTTCGAAAGCCACGAAGGAGCAGTCTCAATGACGCCGGCTGAATTGTAATAGACGGCATTGACCTGCGACCTGAACGTCGCGACCGCGATGTCCGGATAGCCGTCCTCGCTGAAATCGCACCACTTGATCGAGCGGGTCGCGCCCGCTTCATTCGAGGTCCAAATGGCCGCCTCGCCAAACGCGCCGTCGGTGTTGGCGAAAACCTGATCGTATCCGTCGAGATTGCCCACAACAAGGTCCAGGTCGCCGTCAGCATCGTAATCGCCGAAATCGAGCGAGTACGTCGATTGCCAATCGGGGGACGTCCAGACCGCCTCGTCCTCGGGAAGGCCCGCCGTTATGCGATATACTCGATTGGCGCCGATGTTGCCGACCGCGAGGTAGAACTCGCCATCCCCATTGATCTCTGCAATAGCCGCCGCGCGCGTCTCGACGCGCCTGGGCGAGAACCAGAACGGCTCGGCGTTAAGGCTTCCGCCCTCATTACGATAGATGACGTTCTCGCCAGTGCCGCCGCAGAAGATGTCTATGTAGCCATCGCCGTCGAAATCGTAAGGCAGGGCAACGTTCGTCCAACGAGCGTCAGCCGAGCTCCAATCCGCCGCCGGCGAAAGACCCGCCGCCGAGTTGAAGTAGAGCCTGTTGTTCTGGCTAATGGAGTTGCCCGCGAAGACGTCCGGCGGGCCCGAACCCGAGACGTCCGCCAGGGCAAGCGACAGCGTGTAATCGGCCTCGGCCGATTCCCATTTGGCGTAGCCCGAGAAGTCGCCAAAAGTGTTGAGATACACCACGTTAGGCGCGTCGTAGCAGCCGACGGCAATGTCCTGAAAACCGTCCCCGTCGAGGTCGGCGATCTCAAAGTCCTGCGCCGCCAGTGCGTCGGGCGTAAGAACCAACGGCTCTGTAGAGAGCGGCGTCATGGCCACCTGCGCGGACGAGGCGCAGAGACAGAGCAACGATAATGCCGCAATTTGCGCCAAGATTGGCAATTCCCATTTGCGTTTCATATTCGTAGAACTCCAAATTGTTTACAGGCTACTAAGTGATATAAGGTCCAACTATCGTCAAATCATCCCAGTCAACATGAGGAGGGCGATGAACCGCAGCCAATCCCGGCGTTCAGAGCGCAGCTGACCGCGAGCTCGTACGTCTCTGAGAAGGGCTAAGACCTGCTCAAGGGCCATCCCATTGCCCCTTTTCCCCCTTTCCCCTTTTTTCCTTTTCGCCCGTTTCCGCGTTGCGGAAACTTCTCATGCCATATTCTTTGATGGTCGAAAGCAGCCGTTCTTTGTTCTCGGGCAGCATCTGAACCAGCGGCAATCGCAGCTCGCCTGAGCACCGGCCAATCGCGTCCAGGGCGGCCTTCACGGGGCCCGGGTTCGTCTCGATGAAGCAGGCGTTGACCACGTCCGCAATCTCCGTCTGTATTCGCGCCGCCTCTGCCACGCTACCCTCGAAGAAAAGCCGACAGATGTCGGCCATCTCCTGGGCCAGGATGTTCGCCGCCGCGGAGATGACGCCGCTGCCGCCAATGGAGAGTATCGGAACCACCATCAGGTCCTCACCAGAAAGAACCGTCAGCCGGTCGCCGCAGAGCCTACGTATCTGGAGCACCTGCTTCATGTCGCCGCTCGATTCCTTGACGCCGACGATGTTCGGCACGTCGCAGAGCCTCAAAAACGTCGAGGGCAGCAGGTTCACGGACGTTCTGCCGGGGATATTGTAGATGATTATCGGGAGGCGCGTGCTGGATGCGATCTTCGTGAAGTGCGCGATGTGGCCCGCCTGCGTCGGCTTGTTGTAGTAGCAGGAGATCGCAAGCAGGCCGTCGAGGCCGATCTCCTCACAGATGCGGGCGTTCTCGATGGCGACGCGGGTGTCGTTTGAGCCAATGCCGGCGATAATCGGGAGTTTGCCGTCGAGCTTGCCCTTCACGAACGAGAGTATCTCGCGGTATTCGTCCCGCGTGAGCGTTGCGCCCTCGCCAGTCGTCCCGCAGAGAAGTATCCCGCTCGTCCCCGACTCCAGATGATACTCCAGCAGCTTATCGTAGTCCTCGAACGCGACCTTCCCGTTTCTGAAAGGCGTTACCAGCGCAACGAACGAACCCTCGAACATCTCTTCTACCCTTCCGATTGACAT
>CAYZPW010000036.1:0-31586 GCA_964480475.1 uncultured bacterium
GCTTCCCTCTGGTTCCGCTCGCAGCTATTCAGTCTCGCGTGTCAAATCCTAATATAGCCTTGTTACGCCATAAGGTCAACGGCGATGACCCGAGAAGTTCCACGAATGCTGAACGATGTCAAAGGTCCAGTAAGGGGAATGAGGTGGTCAGCCGTCGTCCGGGTACTCCACATCAATGAGGAAGAGGCCCTTTGCGGGGGGGAGGTTCCAGGGTCGGCGGGAGGCGCTGGCTCGTTCTGGGTTCTTTAGGAGGGTTGATATGAGCTCTTTGGACTGCTTACCTTTGCCGACTTCGAGCAGGAGGCCAACGATGTGCCGCACCATGTTGTGAAGGAACGCGTTGGCCCTGAAGACGAGGCGAATCCAGGGGCCATCGATGACGAGGCTCGCCTCCGTGAGGTGGCGAACGGTCATGTCGCCCTCCCAGTCGCTTGAACAGAACGCCGCGAAGTCATGCTGCCCAACGAACCCTCCTACTGCATTTCTGACGACATCGGTGTTGAACCGGTGGCAGACGTGGTGGCAGTAGCGAAGGAGATAGACGGGCGGTGGCGCCTCGGAGCAATACAGCACGTAGCAGTAGGTTCTGGACGAGGCGCTGAAGCGGGCGTGGAATGTTTCTTTCACCTCTTTGGCGTCGAGCACGACGACGCCGTGCTGCGTCAGGCGCTTGTTCAGCAGCCGCGGCAGTCTTTCTGGCGGGACTTTTGTCTCGCAGTCGAAATGCCCGACCTGCCTGAGCGCGTGGGCCCCAGCGTCCGTTCGGCCCTGCGCAGAGACCCTCAGATCCGGCACGGACAGAACGGCTCGCAGGTGCTCTTCCAGCAAATCCTGCACTGTCCCGCCACCGGGCTGGCTCTGCCAACCGCTGAAGTCGGTCCCGTCATATTGTAAATCGATCCTGAACCGCATGGGTCAAGTCCTAAAGCAGTTCGTTCGTAGTTTTTTTGCCACGAATGAACACGAATTGACACGAATAGAAGAGCTTCCCCTTTTCTCCGCGCTCTCGGAGTCTCCGTGGTTCAATCCCGAAATCCAATCTCGACCGGTGAGAAACACGCTTTTCTACCTGTGCTCAGCTCATTCGTGTTAATTCGTGTGCTTCGTGGATCATCTCTCCTTCTTGGAGAGCCTGGCCAGGAGCGATTGGTCGGGGTCAACGAATATCGTCTGAAAGCTGATGTAGATGACCTTGCCGGGCACGGCGCCCTTCGGCTTCTTGACTTGCGAACGAGGCGTGTAATCCACGGGCACGTGCTGAGCGTTTCTGGCCTTGCTATGCGCCGCCGCAATGATCGCCGCCTCCTCGATCGTGCGCCTCGGCACGGGTGTGCTTCTCTCGCTGCGCCAGACGATGACGTGCGAGCCTGGTATGCCTTGCGCGTGGACGAAGAGGTCGTAGGGCCTGGCCGTTTTGAGCGTCAGCTGGTCGTTTTCCGCGTTGTTGCGGCCCACGAGAATCTCGAATCCGTCCGATGAGACGAAGCGTCTGAATCGCTGCTCCTTCTCCCTGCTCGCGGGACTCCTTATGCCGCTGACGACCTCTTCATATTTGCGCTGCGTCATCCCTGCTCGCCGGACTAGCTCTTCCGCTATTTGCGTTAAACACTGGACACCCTCGCATCCCTCGATCTGGAGCAGCAGGCCGTCGAAGTAGGCGATCTCTTCCTTAATGCTCGAGACCAGCCTTTCGCTGTGAGCCAGGCGCCGCTTGGCCTTCTTTGCCTTCTTGAAGAGCGCATCGACGTTCGCCCACGGCGAAAGCGACGCATCGAGCTCGATTGTGACGCTGTCCTGCGCCTCCGAGAAGACGTTTTCAACGGCGACGGTGACCATGCCTTTTTTGACGTCATGCACGTTCATTTTGAGCAGCTCGCCCCTTTCAAACTGCCGCTTGACCTCATCCTCGTCAACGGCCTCACCCTCGACATTTGCGAGGCGCCGCTTGGCCTTTGCGAGCTTGGACCTGACAATCTGCATCAACCGTTGTACCATTTTCTCAAACGCGAGTGCCTCATCTGCCTTTGCGAAGAAGACCTCCGCCGCTTCAGCCATCGTCTCAAACCGCTGAACCTCCCAGCCTTCCCTCTCGACGAGCGGGAACGCGCACAGCAACGATTTGCTGGTGCGTAATCTGACGCCGTCTGTCACGGGAATTGCCTCTGCGATGGAGCTTGGGCCGGGCTCCGTCATAACGCACGGGTCAAATCGCTCCTCGGAGACTGCCTGCATCAACGAGGCAAATGCCTGAGCCGCGGCTCCCGCGACCCTGTGCCCGGCGGACTGCTGCTCAACTCTGGCGACGATCTCACGCGCGATCGTCGGCGAGATTCCGGCGAATTCGGCGAGTATGATCTTGTCAAGTCGGCCATCATGTGAGCCTTCGAGCGCCGCCCGGACCTCATCCTGGGTCGCGGCCAGCGGGTTTCGCCCCTGAGATGCCGGCGGCTCGACGTATTCGACGCCTGGCAGAATAGGCCTTGTCCGCGACATCGCCTCCGTTACATGCTTTCCCGCGTCGATGACCTCCCGCGAGGCCCTATCTATTAGAATCAGGTTGCTGTTCTTGCCCATCAATTCGGCGATCAGCGTGAACTCCAGGGGATTGGCCCTCAGGTCGAGGTTCACAAGCTCAAACGTTACGACGCGCTCTAGCGACTTCATCAGGATGCTAGCGATCTTGGCGCCCAAGACGTGGCGCCTCAAAATCGCCACGAACGGACTTTGGATTCGTGCCTTCTGTGGCTTTGCTCGCGTGGGATACAGCCTGAAGAACGAGGCGTCCCAGGAGACGACTAGGTAGATGACGGCGATGCCTCTGTGCCTAACCGTGAAGAAAACGCTCTTTCGATCACAAGGCTCGACGGAGAGCACCTTGCCGCCCACGAGGTTCTTTCGCAGCCAGCAATAGACGCCCCGCAAGACTACCGAGTCCATCCGCCATGCTTCCCTAGATGGGTGTGACTCTAGATTGTAGATAGACGATTAATTATAAGCTCGGCCACGCTTCAGCGCGGTTGAGGGATCGGCTACCATGTATTAACCCCATGCTTCAGCATGGGGATCTGGCTGGTACCCAAAACCCTCCGCCTCCCTCGCCCATGCAACGCCACTGGCGTTGCATGGGCGAGGGAGGCGAGCTATGCCTATCGGGCACGCCAACCCCCAACTCGAAGTTGGGGGCTAATACAATCATAGCTCCGCGCGCGCCCCGGGCCAAACCCGGGCGATGTGGAACTCATCAACCCACTCCCTCTCGCAGCCTTCGCAAAACCACGACACACGCCTTGTTCTCCCGTCGTCAAGACCAAGACCCAACACTATCTACAATCCAGGGTCAAACCCTCCAGATTCTTCCAGACGAAACTGCTTGACATGATTAGTATAATAGTAACAGAAATAATGAGTGAACAGGTGAAGGGGTCAACAGGTCAATGGACACCACATCGAGGGAGCAAAGGATTGTGACTGTGCGGAGTTGCGGGATGGTCTTGGCTTCTGTATTGCTTTTTATGTTTGGCGGCTTTGCCCACGGGAGGCAGCTTAGCGTAACAACGTCGATCCTGCCGGTCGCGGACTGGGCGCGGAACGTTGGCAAGGGCCGCGTGAACGTCAGTTGCGTTCTATCCGGCGGCTCAAGCCCACACACTTTCACGCCGTCCCCTTCTGACGTGAAGATGCTGGCAAGCGCTGACTTATTCATAATGATCGGCATCGGTCTAGAGGAGTGGGCGGAGGGCTTCGTCTCCGCGGCCGCCAAGACCGACCTAACCATTCTGAGGCTCGGCCAACGGATCGGCTTCAAGCAGGGCGACAACCCTCACGTGTGGCTCGACCCAAGTCTTGCGCAGAAGATGGTGCTTTCGATTGCTGAGGTCTTCTCGCGCCTCGACCCCACGTCCAAGGAGTTTTATCACGACAACGCGAATCGCTACTGCGGCGAGATTCAGTCGCTGCACGAGCGCTTCGCTCCACAATTTGCGGCGCTTGAGGACAGGAAGGTTGTACAGTTCCATCCAGCGTTCACCTATATGTTGACCCGGTATAGCATTGGCGTGCTCGACGTAATCGAACCGCATCCGGGCAAGGAGCCGACGAGCAAGCATTTGCAGAGCATCATCATCAGGCTGCGCAGGGAGCCCAAACGGGTTGTTTTGATCGAGCCGCAGCTATCATCAACGGCAGCTGCTGCGGTCGCTCGCGAGGCGTCCGCAACGCTTGTCGTGGTTGACCCGCTCGGTGACGCGAGCGTCGCGCCTCGGAGCACGTATCTTTCGTTGATGGAGTTCAATCTGAACGCGCTTTTGAGGAGTCTGAGGTAGGAATCGTGCCAAGCCATAGGCAGCAATATCCTGTAGGGGCGGTGTCTCAGACCCGCCCGCCTACGTGAATCCCTGCGGATACGAGGCATGTTATACGACCATCAATTTGAAAGGGCGGGTCTGAGACCACGCCCCTACACGGCGGGAATGCCGTTGCGTAGCCAGAATGCGATCAATATCCTCCAAATATGGAACAAATGGGACCGTCTCACAAGAACAGCATGAACAGTGCAAACAACACGGGCGAGGGCGGCGCTGGGCAGATCGGCAACCTGGCGATTCAAGTGAGGGGCCTGAGCTTCTCCTATTCGCCGGGGCTTGAGCCGACCTTGCACAAGATCGATTTTGAGCTCAGGCGACGTGTTTTTCTGGCGCTGATTGGGCCGAATGGCGGGGGCAAAACCACGTTCCTCAGGATTCTGCTTGGTGAGCTTCAGCCGACGAGGGGCTCGGTGCAAGTCTTTGGTCGCGCACCCCATGACCTGGGCAGCCTGAGGGCGAAGATCGGCTATGTCCCGCAGAAGGCGCATTTTGACCTTTCATTTCCAGCTTCCGCGCTCGACGTCGTTCTGATGGGCTCGTTCTTCGAGACCGGCCTAATTCGGAGGGTGGCCAGAGCCAAGAGAAGGCGGGCGGAGGAGCTGCTAGCGCGCTTTGGGATAGCGGACCTGGCGAAGGAGCAGATCGGCAAGCTCTCCTTTGGCCAACAGCAGCGGGCGTTCATAGCCAGGGCGCTCATGCCGTCCCCAGAGCTCTTGATACTCGATGAGCCGACGGTCGGCATCGACACGGACGGCCAAACGCTTTTTTACGACAAGGTGGCAATGCTCCATCGTGACTTTGGTATAACGATTGTCATGGTCTCGCACGACATTGCCCAGATTGCAGGCCACGTGGATGAGATCGCCTGCCTCTTCCACACGATGCACTGGCACTCAAGATCAGAACTAATCAACGAGGAGGTTCTGCAGAAAGCCCACGTGTGCGAGCTGGATGCCTATCTGAAGGAGCATTTGCGCCACATAGACGAGTTCCACAGGAACAAGCAATGATCCACGAAATCTGTTGCCGGTTGGTTCGCCGCGCGGCGAATTGCCAGTTAATCCGCAATCCGCAATTGAAGATGTAGGCGTATGGGCAGCGACATCTCCTTTCTTGAGTCGCTTCAGACGTTCGAGTTCATGCGCCACGCTTTTGTGGCGGGTCTGATCATCGGGATCACATGCTCAATCTTGTCTGTGTATGTGGTTCTGAAGCGGCTCGCATTCATCGGCCAGGGCATATCGCACTCGGCTTTTGGCGGAGTGGCGCTCGCGCTCCTGCTGTTTGAGGACAGCGCTTTCGCCGACCTCAAGGTAGACGCCGTCACGCTCGTCTTCTGCCTCGCGGTCGCCGTCCTCATCGGCTGGGCGAGTCGGGGCAGGCGCATCTCCGGGGATTCAGCCATCGGCATCTTTTTCGCTGTCTCCATGGCCGCCGGCGTGATATTCATAGCCCTCAGGCAAAGATATACTGGCGAGGTCTTCAGCTACCTGTTTGGGAACATCTTGGGCGTCAGCTCGAGCGACATAGTCGCCATCTCAGTGCTAGCGGCGCTGGTGCTCGGGGTCATACTCGCTTTCTTCAAGGAGATATTCTTCTTCTGTTTCGACGAACGACTCGCTGCCGTCAGCGGCCTTCCAACCCGCTTTCTGCATTACCTCCTTCTGATACTCCTCGCGCTGACGATCGTCATCTCGATCAAGGTCGTCGGCATCATACTCGTCTCGGCGTTTCTCGTCATCCCCGGTGCCACAGCAAAGCTGCTCTCAACCAGCATCAAAAAAATGCTCATAATCTCCGCCGCCATCGGGATCGCCTCATCCCTAATCGGCCTCTTTGTCTCATACCACCTTGAGATTCCCTCCGGCGCGACGATCGTTCTCGTCCAGTTCCTGACCCTAATCACCGCGATGCTTGTGAGGCGGTTGAGGGCCTGACCCTCTTTAGTTCCGAGTTCCAAGTTCCAAGTTCCAAGTTCGAGGTTGACTTTCCCCTTCCTGGCCCTTTGTGTTCGTCGTAGCCAATACGAGCCGGGCTGGAACCGAGCCACGCCGCGGCGAACGTTGGCGAAGGAGGGTCCTTTTCGCCCGTTTCCTTTTACTGAAAGTCCTCGCAAGTTCCCTATTGACCTCATGTAACGTTGTCATATACAATATGTTGTGTCCAAGAATTGTCTTGAGCTGCGCCAGCACCACGTGTTGGTGTTTGTCTGGCTCTACAAGGGGTTTTCAGGATGATGTAGGCCTGATGCGCAATATATAGGAGATTGGACCGATGAGGTGTCCATTCTGTGGTGTCACAAAGGACCGTGTTGTCGATTCCCGGATGAGCAAGGACGGTGCGATGATTCGACGACGTCGCGAGTGCTCCGCGTGCCTAAAGCGATTCACTACATACGAGGAGATCGAGGACGTTACGTATGTCGTGGTCAAGAAGGACAAGCGGCGTGAGCCGTTCGACAGGCAGAAGCTGTTAGCGGGTCTTAAGCGGGCCTGCGAGAAGCGACCGATAGGGACGGTTCAGCTCGAGGAGATAGTTAGCGAGGTTGAGCGAGAATTGCACAGCAAGGCCGACAAGGAGATCACGACGCACGAGATCGGCGAGTATGTGATGGACGAGCTCCGAGCGCTCGATCAGGTCGCTTACGTGCGGTTTGCCTCGGTCTATAGGGATTTCAAGAGCGCCGATCAGTTCCTTGAGGAGCTTGAACACCTCTTGCACGCCGACCGCTAGAAAGAGCCTTCCGTCAATCAGATTCGGAGAACTGCTATGAGCGACAATGGAGTTTTGATTAGCCAAATAAGGAAGAAGGCCCGGGAATTCGAGAGCGAGGTAGTCTCGGTGAGGCGCGCGATTCACCATAACCCGGAGCTCGCCTTCGAGGAGCATGAGACCTCGGCACTTCTTGCGGACCGCATGGAGATGTCTGGGATAAAGGTTGAGCGCGGCGTCGGTGGGACTGGCGTCGTCGGCCGTATTCAGCCGGAGAGGGAAGGGGTCAGGACTGTAGCGATTCGTGCCGACATGGACGCCTTGCCGATACAAGAAGCAACGGGGCTTGAGTTCGCGTCCAAGAACCCGGGCAAGATGCACGCCTGTGGTCACGACGCCAACTGCGCCATGGCGCTGGGCGCGGCTCTCATTCTCAATTCAGAAGAGGTCAAGGAGCACCTGAAGGGCAACGTGCGCATTCTGTTCCAGCCGGCCGAGGAGGCGCCGCCGGGCGGCGCAATCAAGATGATCGAGGACGGTGCCCTTGAGAACCCGAATGTCGATGCGATTATTGCCTCGCACACATACAATGACGGCCGCCTCGGTGAGATCACGTTCAGGGAGGGGCCCATGATGGCAAGCGCGGACAACTTTGACTTGAAGATAGTCGGTGAGGCGGCGCACGGCGCGATGCCTCAACAAGGTAAGGATGCGATTGTGACTTCCGCCGAGGTGATTTTGGCCTACCAGCGGATTGTCAGCAGGCAGATTAACCCGACTAGTCCAGCGGTGATCACGATCGGGACTATCCACGGCGGCGACAGGTCGAACGTGATACCCAGCGAAGTTATGATGAAGGGAACGGTCAGGACCCTCGACATGCCTGTGAAGGAGATAATCCGAAAGGCGATGCACGAGACGGCCGACGGTATCACGAAATCCGCTGGCTTGTCATACGAGCTGGACTATCAGGACGGCTATCCGACGCTTCTGATCGATCCTGCGCTGAAGAGAATTGCGCAGGATGCGATAGGCGAGTTCGGTGGGGATGCGAGGTTTGTGGAGATGCCGTCCCCAATCATGGGCGGGGAGGATTTCGCCTATTATACGCACAAGGTGCCGGGGGTCTTTATGTTCCTGGGTGTGGTTTCCGACAAGAATCCGAAGCAGCCAATGCACCACCCCAAATACAACATCGACGAGCGCGTCCTCACGCTGGGCGCCTCGGTCATGGCCTATGCCGCGGCCAAGATTCTGGCCCGTTGATGAACAATCGTTGAGGCACAAGCCGCGAGCGCGCACCTATGGGAGCGAGCCAAACAGGGGAGCCGAGGGAGAACTTCTGCCGTAGGATTGCCATCCGCTATTCAGTGGTGATCGTGGTGCTGTTTGCTGTGCTCGTGCTTCTTCAGGTCTGGACGGGCGCGCTGGAGCTTGGGAGGCTGAGGGTCGGCGGCGTGGACCCGGTCGATCTCTACGTATATCTTCCGTCCCTGTTCTTCGATGGCGATCTCGACTTTGAGAACGAGTATCAGCATTTCTCGCCTGATTTCCTGAGGTCCGGCCAACGGCCGAAGACGGCAACAGCTCACAGACCGAACCCTCACGGGATCGGCATGGCCATCGCTCAGTCTCCTTTCTACGCTGCCGCATACGTTGCCGTCGCGGTCAAGAAGCGCTGCATCCCGGTCTCCCAGGAGTTCAAGTACATGCCGCTCTTCGAGTATGCCTGGTATGTCGGGAACGTGTTTTGGTCAGCTTTTGCCACCTTCCTACTTGCCTGGTGGCTGCGAAGGGATGTTGGCGTCAAACGTGCACTTCCGGTGGCCGTGTTCTTTCTTCTGGCGACGCCGCTTCTTTATTATGCTTTCCCGTTGTCGCCGATGTCTCATCAAGTAAGCCTCGCGAGCATATTGCTGATGCTCCTCTGCCTCGGGAAGTGGGAAAACACGCTCAACAGTCGGTGGTGTCTGGCCGCTGGCTTCAGCCTCGGATTTGCCGTGTCGGTGCATTTGTTCAATGCGGTTTACGTGCTTTTTGCCGCGACATATTTCCTCCTTGGGGATCGCGGCAAAGAGGGGTTGGCTAGCACCTTTGGGACGGAGCGCGTGACGCGGATAATGAAACCCTCAGGTCTGCTGTGCGTGGGAGCTATCATAGGCTTCCTGCCGCAAATCATTGTCCACAGAATAGTCTTCGGATCGATATTCCTCAATCCATATCGTCCCGATTGCGCCACCGCCCAATTCTCGATCTCGCTCTCGAATCTCCAAACAGCCTACAAGGTTGCGTTCTCCCTGGCGCACGGATTTATCACCTGGCACCCGATATTGGCCATCGCCCTCGCGGGTGTGCTTTGGGCTTCGCTACGGGGCAGCGCAGAAAAGAGGCTTTCGATCTCAGGACTGTCGGCAATACTAGGGACCTGGGCGATCCTGAGCGGCTTCGTCACCTGGTGGGCAGGTTGGTCGTTCGGACACCGGCTGTTCATATCCCTGTATCCATTCTTCGCCCTCGGGATAGCAGCGCTTACCGATTCGCTCCTTGAATGCAAGCGCCGCTGGAAGGTACTCGTTCTTTGGTCATTGGCCTCCATATTCGTTCTCTGGAACGTGCTCTTTGTCATCCAATACAAGCTCGGCATCATCCCCCGAGGCGAGGCGATTACGTTTCACGAGTTCCTGTGGCAGAAGCTGGTCCTGCTCCGCCAACTCCTGACGGGCCGAATCGTGCTGCCGCTGTAGGGCGCCTCCTTGTCTCCGGGCGCCGCGTCTGAACAGTAATCCCAAGATGCCAATGCACCATCCCAAATACAACATCGACGAGCGTGTCCTGACGCTGGGCACCTCGGTCATGGCCTACGCCGCGGCGAGGATACTGGCGGAAATCTGAGCTGTGACGAGAGTGGTCTTGAAGACAGATTACCGTGACGACGATGGACGTAGGTTGGTTGCATAGCAGCCGGCATCGATTCCGGGGCTAGTAATTGCCGCAACAACATACGCTCTCAACTGCACGAAGGACGGCTTCTGAGGTCGCTTATGTTCTCGATGACCTTCTCGGCCCTATTGATGCCCAGCTCGGCGTCGCTCACCTTGGTGGGAGGGTCCGCGTGATAGTCGGCCAGCGTTCGTAGTCGCTTGATCCTAAGCCCGTTCTCTTTGACCTTCTTGTCAAGATCTGAGAATGCCGACCAAACCTGCTTATGGGATATTTCAGGGTCGTAATTGAAGGCCGGGACGGCCTCATTCAAGTATTCTGTCGCTGTGTTGAACGCGGCATAGTACGCTCTGCTCACAACAGTGCGAAGCTTCGCCTCGTAGATGTTCCCGAAGGTGCTTGGCAAGATTTGTCTCGCTAGCTTCAAATAATCTTCCCAGCCGAAGGTCATACGAAATCCACCGTTATGCAGAGCTCTCCGTCAGCGTTCTCGGAGGCGTCAAGCCACCAATCCTCGTCGAATTGGTCTAGAAGACGCGAAGCCTCTTCTGCCGAGAGAGGCGTTTGAACACACGCGTAGAGTACTGGTTGGGCTGGGTGATCCTCGGGATCAATGAGCACCTCGAGCACGACCCGGACATGCTTGCCGAAATGCACCTCCAGCTTACGTTTTGCCTCCAATAAGAGCCGGCGCACAAATGGCCGTTCAAGAATGAATTGTGAGACCCTGTTTTTGTCCCGGAGCTCATACACCTGCTCTATCTCTTGGGGCCGTTGCTCATGCGCCTCCGTAGAACCAAGCTCTGCGCCTGATGGCAAAATCAGCCTGAAATGGGACCCATGGTCGCGTATGACGGTTGATAGCCCGGCCAGCCCCTCGGTGATCCTCTGGTGAGTCCTGTGGAAAGAAAATTCTGTAAAACACTGTGCATATTTGCGCCAGGTCAGGCTTGAGGATGTGGAGTCGCCGCAGGGTTCAATAGAAAAGCCGCGATTCTCCATGTCTTCTGACGGAAACCGGAAACGGTTCTCTGCATAGGTTCCGCACTGCTGCATCTATTCCTTCACCTCGCCAAAAGCGTCCCGCAGCTCATCCGTCAGACAGGCCTCGAACGCACGGTTCACATTGTCGTGAGCAACGTCCAACCACTGCATTATCTTGTGTATGTGCAAGCCGACTTCATGCGGTCGATTCAAAATGTATTGAGTGTCCAGCCCAAGCCCAAGAGATTCCCCCTTGTCTGAACTGGTCGTAACCAACTCCATTCTCAAAATGTCTCTATCTTCTTCGTGAGAACTTTGGACCCCCACAATGAATGCGCTGAATTGTTCAGACTTACAAAGCTCTTCGCCGGCGAAGAGCCCGAAATTGAGATACCGCCTTAGATTCTGAATGCCGCCCTGTATCTCGAATCGGTCGATGTATCGCAGTCTTAGACCAATAAGCCCTTCGGGCATGAGCGGTTTCAGATACGCGTCGAAAGCCTCCTTGATTATCGGTTTGAAGCACTCCCAGGACTCATATGGTTTGAGCCTGTGCACACTCAGCAAGTCGGAGCCTAGCTGAACGATCGTCCTTCGGTCTTGGGTCAAAAACTTCACTCGATCTACAAGTCTGGCTTCGTAGCTAACGACCTCAGGCCCGGCTGACACCCTTGCACTTACCGGTAGCCTGACCTGCTCCCTGTTGGGGTACTTGTCGGGCCCCAACTCCCGATATATCAGACCAGGGACAGCTAAGTCCCACTGGTCGGACGGCTTGAACCGAAACTCGCAAAAGACCTCTTCAAGAGGCGGATTGCTGTATTTCCTAACCATGATCCTTGCCCAAAGCAAGCGTCTTGATCCGCTGTCTCGCCCGAATCTCCCGCTTCCTCACCGAAAAAAGCAGAATACCAAGTGCATTGTAGAAGTAAAGCATTCATTAATAGTAGCTTGCCTAACCACTTATATCGGAAACAACTCAGACAAGCTCAAGTTCATTTGACGCGGCAATGCTTCAAGTGCAGAATACATCACCCAGAAGAGAGCGATTTGAGTCAAACCTGGAGGATAAGCCGTGACGCGATACATGCCGATTGAGCGCCCGACGGGCACGGAGATCTCGTGCAAGGGCTGCAAGAGGCGGCGATGCGGATGCTGATGCACAACGTCAGCGAGGACGTTGCCGAGAAGCCGCAGGAGCTTAATCGTCTACGGCGGAACCGGGAAGGCGGCCCGGAACTGGGAGGCGTTCCACAACATCGTCGCGACGTTGAGGGAACTGGAGAACGATGAGACGCTGCTCGTGCAAAATGCGGCGTAGTAAGCCCGACTGATTGAGGAGCGAAGGGCTGCTTCTTGGTGTTCGGTGGCAAACGGCGCGCTCGACAAATGCCGCGCTACTGCCAAATAGGTGGACCAATCGAAATTCATACGAATTCCATGTCCACACAGAAGTCTCCGGCTGACTCCACGAACGCGCTCAAAGCGCAATCTTTGTCCAAGTGTTCCATTCGTTCATGCGCCTCGTCCACCGACAGAGGTGTCTGGATACAGGCGAACAGCTCACTATCCTCGCGGTCAGCCTCGGGATCGACCGAGACCTCGAGCACAACTGGCACGCCCTTGCCAAAATGCTTCTCGATTCTTGTCTTTGCCTCTAAGAGCAAGGGAACAAGATGCGGGCGCTCACGAATGAAGCCTATGACATCCTGTCTATTGCGAAAGCCATACATCCGCTCAAGATGCTTCAGATCAAGCTCCGGAGCCTTGACGGCCGGCCGTCCCGTCGCCATCGTGCTTCCTTCCCAACAGATTTGTGGCTCTGATCTACTCAAGAACAATAACCCTGACGCCGCCGCTCTGCAATACCGAAGAGACTCTGCCCAATTGAGCGAGGCGTGCTGCGCCCTGTTTTGTGCCGCACCGCCAGAGGCTGTCCAATAAGTGCATTGCTGGGGATTTCGCTGTCCATTCGCAGAGTAATAATACGTCAGATTCGGCAGATTTTCAAAATCAACGAGCATCGTCTTCATTCGCGACATAATCGTCGGAATTGGGCTGTAGGGGCCTGGTCTCAGACCCGCCCGCTTTATGGATTGAACAGAATCCGGCGTCGAGAGCTTAGCAGTCAATTAGAACGGGCGGGTCAAAGACCGCGCCCCTACATCTCCAGAATCCGACTTACGGGAGAGCCCCTACAAGTCAGGGCCAAGCCCCTTGCTCGGAGGCGAGTTGGCAGTTATGGTCTATGGGATGAACGTCCGGGAGGGCTCTACGGATGCGCGGAGCAGTTGTGAAGCGGTGGGATTCAGCTGGCGAAATACCGATAGTAGATGAACAGGAGGATGCCTGTGGCAGTCGCCAAGACCGCATACGCGTAGAACACGGATAGATTCGGTTCAAAGAACGTCAGAACATACATCCCGGCGATGGCCACCATCCCAATGGCGAAGATAGTTATGAAGACCCTTATCTCGCGGGGGCGGAGCTTCAGCAGAAAGACCAGGGCGAATATGCCCACACAGACTGCCACCACAAGGACGACGAATCTAGCGTCCCCAAACATCTCAGCCACTTCTGCCACTCTACCAAGCCACCCCTACCAGTTAGCATGAAGCTGCTAGCGTAGTTCTCGGAATCAGCCAATACCCCATTAGACAATTACACAATGGAAACGCTATGTCAAGGCGCTCAACTTGCCAGCATCGGGCACCAATGTTAGATTCGACGCCAGGTTATCTTCTGCTGACACATACTTACACTGCACAATAACGTCAATTGCTCGTTCAAAGTCAACAGCTTTGGAACAGGGATGGCTCTCTTGATTGCCGCTGTCTTTCTCGCGTGCCTTCTTATGCTCGCGTTGCTTTCGGCCAGAAGCCCCGCGGCGGCAATCGCTATAGCTGTTTTCTTCTTCCCTTTTGAGAATTACTACCAGCTCGGAGTAACTGCAACCAGCAGCGAGCTCCTAATCGTTGCGATCTCCTTAGGATTGCTGGCTCGATTGATTGGTAGGAAAACGTCCTACAAACGCATTCTGAAGGTTTGCCTGCTTTTCTTGCCGTTCTGTCTGTCAATGTGCATCTCAGCAGCGCTTTCGGTATCGTTTCCGGATGCGGTCAAGGAGGTCCTCCGTTGGCTCTCGTTCTTTGCGATCTTCGCGGCAGTGGCATCGTCGATGCGAGGCGCACGTGACGTCCGAAGGCTATCGGGATGGCTCGTCGCGGCAAGTGTCCCGGCGTCGGTTTATGGTATCTTACAATCGATCCTGGGTCTGCCGGCCGCCGCGTTTGAGCTCGAACCGCATTCGCGAGTCGATTCGCTCTTCTGCCTAACGACGGGATGGCACGTCAGGGCGCATTCATTCTTCAACCAGGCCAACTCGTTCGCGTGCTACCTTGTCATTGTTCTGCCTCTATCTCTGTTCTTGTCGGTGCGAAGCAGAACAAGGTTGGGCAAGGCCGCCGCCACCTGTGCAGTTGCTCTGAACCTCGTCGCCCTGATGCTCACCTTCTCGCGCGCCTCATGGCCACTGGCTTTCCTCACCATCCTTGCGTTCTTTCTACTGGCTAGGAGAAGGGCGCTTCGTGAAACGCCCCTACATCCCAGGACTGGCGCGCCCAGTCGTCCGGGACATCTGAGGCTGATTGCGCCTTCGCTGATATTTGTAGCGCTTGTCCTGGTAGCCGTTCTCCTCTTCCGAGGCGCGGACCTTTCAACACTTGTGTCCAGGCATTCGGGCGTCCAACGGCTGAATCTGTATCGCGCCGGGCTCTCGATGATCGCCCAAAAGCCGTGTCTTGGCCACGGGCCGGGCAACTACAGCTATGCGGCCGCGAGCGTCAACATGACACACGACGAGGAGAGACTGAAACGGGCGCACCTTCACAACCTCTACCTTCAGGTGGCCCTTGAGACAGGGGTCCTCGGCTTGTGCCTGTTTCTCATCTTTGTCGTGTCCGTTATTCGGTTGGTCCGGCGAGGCGTGAGCGAGGCACAGACCGCGGAGGCGAGAGGCCTTGCCGCGTCATTGTGCGTTTCCGCGTGCGCTTTTTTCTCCTACAACATGATCGACATCTACCGCTACCACGGGGTCCACCTCGTCGCGGCCGCAATCATGGGAGCGGGCATCGCGATGACGAGCTTAAATGATCGCTCAGAGGGGAAGGGTTGAACGTCCTTCAGCGCGTCTTCGTGAACGTGTCTTTCAAGGGCCTGAGCGAGGTCGGGCGGAAGCTTATTGGCTTCGGGTTCTTCGTGTTTTTGGCGAACACGCTTGGCGACGAGGGTGTGGGCGAGTATGGCTTCATGCTGCGTTACACGAACCTCTTCGCGATGGTAGTCGATGCAGGGCTGAACACGCTTTATGCAAGAGAGGCGTCGAAGGAGCCCGAGAGCCGTCAGAAGATCATGTCCGCTCTGCTCTTGATCAAGCTCATTCTCTCGGCTGTGATGGCTGTTCTCATCACGTCGGTAACCTACATACTCATCGCATTCGGGAGGCTTGGCCTCTCGGCCGGAGAAACTGGCACGCTGACGCTGTTTGCGTTGTATTGGGTGCTGAACACGGCGATTGACCTCGTCAACGCCGTCTATATCGAGCGGCAGAAGCTGGCCTACGACGCAGCAATCAACATCGGCCACCGAGCACTTGCCGCGCTGCTTGGTATTGTCCTTGTACTAGTGTTCAGAAACGTGTTCGCTGTGTCGGCTTCCTACGTGATAGCGGCCATTGTCTCGCTCGCTGTGACTTGTTTCGTTGTGTCCTCGAGGTTCGGCATCAAACCCTGGCCCAAGATCGGCACGGGGCGTGTTCGGCATCTGCTCTTCGAGGCGCTTCCACTCATATTCTCCATTTTCTTTTCCTTTGTCTATTTCTACATGGACGTCGTGATGCTCCAGATATTCACCAGCAAGGCCGTCGTGGGATGGTATGTGGTCGCATTCCGTATCCTGGAGTTCACGATGCTCCTGCCGGGCGCTGCGGCGATGGTTGTTCTGCCGCTCTTTGCCAAGCAGTTCGTACAGGACAGGGAGCAGTTGGTGGTCATCTCCGGAAACATCGTCCGGCTGCTATTCGCGGCCGGATTCGCTGTCTGTATCGTTTTGGGGACGCTTGCAGGGCGCATAATAGCGATCTTCGGCAAGGACTTCGGCCTCGAGTCGCAGCTTGCGCTGCAAATACTCGTCTGGACGGTCCCGCTGATCTACGTCGATTACGTCCTCATCTATCTCCTCGTCGCAAGCGGGCACCAGCGAAAAAACGCAATCGCCGCGCTCATCTGCGCCATACTAAACGTCTCGCTCAACTACTTCCTAATACCGATCTACAGCTACAAAGGGGCCGCGTTCGCCACAGTGATTACGCAGGTCCTGCTCATGGCGCTCAGCGCGCGCTTCGTAAAGAAACCGCTTCCGACGTTTAGGATGCACAGATACATAGGCCGGGTCGCGCCGGCCGGCCTCATGGCGGGCGGGACGCTTTGGTTGGCCCGAGGCGCTCTGCCTGAGCTCACCTGCATCGTTACGTTGGCCGTCTTCGCCGCCAGTCTCTTGCTGTTCCGAGGCGTGACCGGGGCTGACAAGGAGCTTCTCTTGCAGCTTTTGTCCCGGCGAGGAGCGAGCTGACCGGCGGTTGAGTGACGTGAGGACATCACCGTGAGTCACCGCAGAGCCTTTTGGCTCTTGATCTTGATAGTCTGCATCCAAGTTGGCGCGAGCATTTTCTGGATAGCTTATGACGAACGCCCACCATGCGGTCAGGACTGCATCAGGCACACGCTAGATGCGGTGCGCGTCTTGCCACAAACAAGCCGCTTCATGACCGGCTTGATCGACATCATCGATCGGCATTTAGACGCCTATCCTCTTGCACACAGAACTGTCGTCGGCAGCCTCTTCCGCATTTTTGGTGTGGACAAGAGACTTGCGCTAGGCACATCCGCCCTGTGCTTCGCGTCGCTTATCTTGGTCGTATATGCGATTTCGAGGGCTCTTGTTAAGGAAAACACCTCGCCCGCCCTGCTCGCTGCGTTCCTAGTCGGATGCTTCCCCGCCGTCTTCGCGGCTTCGCACTTCGACAATCTCAGCATGATGTTGACGTTCGGTGTGGCCTTGAGCGTCTTGTGCCTCATTCGCACCGACGGTTTTCGGGGGGCTGGCTGGTCCGCAGCGCTCGGCCTATCGCTTGGATTTGGGCTTCTGGTCAAGTGGACCTTCTTCGTGTTTGTGGTCGGCCCCTTTGCACTGACTGTCGCTAGCGCCGCCAGCCAGGGCATCATCGCCAAGAGGCTGCGAAACCTCGGCATCGCGCTTGCGCTTGCCGTCCTGATCGCGCTGCCGTGGTATGTTCAGCACCTTGAAGACGTGCTCTCGCTTTTTCGGCTCAACGAGGATATCTACACGGGCATATATCCACCACACCCTTTCAACTTGTTCAGCCTCGGCTTTTACATCATCCGTTTCATACGTGGGATGACGCCGGTCCTATCCGCTGTGGTTGTGCTCGGCTTTGTGATCCTCTTGATCAAGAAGAGATTAAACCGTGTCGCCATCCCCTTGGGCTGGGTCCTGGGTGCGTACGCCATCATGGTGTTCTTCTATCCTAAGTGGCCGCGATACATGCTGCCGGCATACCCTGCGCTTGCGATTGTCGCTGGCCACGGTATCAGCTCATTGAGGCGATCGACTGGCCGGTCAGTCCTGATCACACTCATTGTTGCATTGGGACTTATCATGCTCTTGCAGAGCGTTATCCCCCATGATGTCATCGCCACCACCTTCAAGTCCTCGTTCTTCGAGCACCTCGTGACGCCTCTGTTCCCGACACGAGACGACTGGCAAATACCGCGCATCGTTCGTACAATCGCGGCTGACTGGGGACGCCCTTCAGAGTTCTGCTCGGTAGCGGTGGCGCCGAAATTGCCGGCGTTGCAGGACATCTACTGCAACTTCGAGGCGATTGTGAATCAGAGAAAGAGGATTCTCTTCACGACGTTGAGCAGTGACAGTTTTTTTTGGGGTCTGGTTGATTCGGACTATATCGTCACCAGAACCGGCCCATTCCTGACGTTGTCTTGGGAGGCCGAGATGTCGCCATGGGTTCCTGCCGACCGGCAGGTCGTGCTTCTGGAAAATCTGCTCGCCGATCCGCCAAGACTGTTAAGCCGACACTATCAATTGGTTGCCCGATTGAACGGCAGTGACGATCAGATAGTAACAATCTCGAAGCGCACCTCGAAGTTCACCCGGGATGAGCAAGTGGAGCTGCTGGAGCTGCTTTCGCCGATCTTTCGCAAGAGGCAGCACAGGGACATTGCCTTCAGGATACTCTACCGTCGGAAGGGCTGGTATAGGCACTCGCGTGAGGTCTGGGAGCAACTGGAGGCCAAGGGCCTCAATCGCTCGTGGCTTGAGACGGAGCGGGGACCAGACCTCGTCGATGTGCTCGAGGTTGAGGACATGGTCCATAATTTCGGCGCGAACATCTTCGCGGGAAAACGTGTGCACGGTGGCTGGGAGATACTGCGACCGAGCACCCAGCTCGCCCCCGTCTTGCTGCCGGACGGCAAAGCCTCAATGAGCCTCGTCGCCAAGGCGAGCCCGCGGCACGGCGAGTTCCCGACTATTCATGTCTCGCTCGACGGAAAAAGTCTTTGGCGAGGCACGATAACGTCCGAGGAGCCGTCGGTTCATCAATTTGAGGCCCAGACAGGCAAGCGGCGAGGGATGATTTCTATCAAGACTTCTTGGCCGGACGACCTCGGCGAGACTTCGTTGCGGTCTGTCATCATCGACAAGGTGATAATCCGGAAAGCGAGCGGTTAAAGGCCATGGCCAATTGTCCGTCGTCGGTCAACCAGCATATCCTCGGCACAAAACTTGTCCTCGCGCGAGACCGTGAATCACTCAGGTAAGGGGCTCATCAGCTCCCCCTTTGCGCAAGTTGGAGGAAGCGCTACGGTTGGGGGCCAAGCGCCATCACCTCCGGCAGTCATTTACACGATAGCCTCTATCATGTAGTGTGGACTGCCGGTCTAGGAAGGATTTCGTGGAATCGGGGATAAGGTCAGATGAAGTATCTGCCTGGAGGATGTCAAGATGTCTATCCAATTAACAATCGAGCTTCCTGAAGATGTTTTTTCAGCTCTGCGGGCAAGTCCGGATGAATTTGCCAAGGAAATGAGGTTGGCTGCCGCGGTGAAGTGGTATGAGATGGAGATGATCTCTCAGTCAAAAGCGGCCCAGGTGGCCGGCATCAGCCGGCAGGAGTTCCTTTCGGCACTCAATCGGTACATGGTGTCGCCTTTCCAGAATACGGGGGAGGAGCTGGTCGAGGAATTAGCGCGTGAGTAGGAGATGGGTTGTCAACTCATCGCCTCTGATCGGGTTTGATCCTGCATTGTAGGTAATGTTGGGTCCATACCATGAGGCCTGTGGAAGATGCGGTCCATGTTGCCATCTCCGAGATAGGATGAGTTGATGAGTCCCTCATCGCCCGGCTTCAGCCGAGGCGATGTGAAGGCTATCATTGTTCTAGCCCCCATCTTCAGATGGGGGATCTAGGGCAGCTGGACACCCTCTCCTCTATCCTCTTCAGGTGAGGATTCTGGGGACGAGGAACGGGCGCCTCGCGTCCTCAAGTCACCCGACTGGAAGTCGGGCGTTAGCACAATGAGAGCTGTCTATATAACCGCGTTGATACGGGGTCGAGATGACTGAAGAGTTTGCCTATAACCTAGGGTCGCGCCCGCCGCATATCGCGCCGGTCCTGAACCAAATAGTTGAACTTGGATTCAGGATAAAGCCCGAGCTGATGAGCGCGGCGCTGAGGTTGATCAACGAATAGCGTCTGATGTCTGGAGCTCGATACTCCCTGGTCTGAAGCGGATGCGCTCGACTATGCTGTAGATGACCGGGATAACGAAGAGGGTCAGGAGCATTGAACAGGCCAGGCCGAACGCGATTGCCACACCCATGGGCGAGCGCATCTCGGCGCCCTCGGAAGTTGACACAGCCATGGGCATCATCGCCATCATAGTAGTCAAAGAAGTTATCAGAATCGGGCGAAGCCGCGTTACGGCACCCTGGATGATAGCCTCGTGCGCCTCGATGCCGCGCCTTCTCACCCGATTGATGTAATCGACCATTACGATTGCGTTGTTGACGACGATGCCGACGAGGATGATCAGGCCCATCACGGCCGGGGTCGAGACCGCTTTGCCGAAGACAGCCAGTCCCACGATCACGCCTATTAGGCCGAACGGGACGGTGAACATGATGACAAAGGGCTGCTTCAGAGACTCAAACAAGGCCGCCATTATCATGTAAACCAGGATGACGGCGGCGATGAAGGCATACCCAAGGGCGGAGAAGGTATCCTGCATGTCCTCAAACTTCCCGCCGTAGCTGATGGAGTAGCCTGTCGGCAAGCCCAGTCCCGCCACTCGCCTACGTATGTCATCCATGACGCTCCCGAGGTCTCTTCCGGAGATATCGGCCGTCACGGTGATCTTTCTCTCTTGGTTCTCCCTTGTTATCTCGATCGGGCCGGAACCAGGGGAGACCTTGGCCAGCTGATAGAGTGGGATTTGCGCGCCTGTCGAGGTAGGCACGTTGATATCGAGGACTTTCTCTATGGTGTCCCTGTCGCTCTCCTGGAATCGGACCCGGACGTCGTATTCGTCCCCACCCACTCTAAACTGTGTGGCAACCTCTCCCAACGCGGCGAACTTCACGTAATCAGCCACCTGCTTTACCGAAAGGCCGTATTGTGATGCCTTGTCCCTATCCAGCACTATTTGAAGCTCTGGTTTGCCCTGCTTCATGCTGATGTCAACATCACGGGTCCCCGGCACACTCTTGACGATCTCAAATATACGGTCGCCGAGCGCCTTGAGCGTTCTCAGGTCTTTGCCAAAGATACGGACAGCGATCTCAGACTGCTCCACACTGGTTCCCATTGTGCTCGGCCCGAACGCCATGAACCGATACGACGCACCCTCGATCTTTGGCGTGTTTCTACGCATTGAGTCTTGAATCTCCTCGCTGGTGAGCTCGCGCTCACCGAAATCGGCTAGCCTCGTGTAGATCATCGCTTCATTCACGTCGTCCGCGCCCGGTCCCCGGCGGTGCTCATTTGGCCCAACGAAACTCACGAGGTGCATGACGCCGGGAGTGCTCTTCTGGAAGTTCTCTATCTCTTCAGTAACCTCGCTGGTTTTCTCGAGGATAGTCCCAACTGGCATCCTGATGTTCATGATGAGCATCGGGTAGTCTCCTTTGGGCAAGAACTCAAAGCCGAGCTGCGTCGCGCCAAGGATTGCCAGAACGAAGGCCCCGGCAAGGCCCAGCAGGATTTTCTTGCGATTGCGCAACGCGCCTCGCAGGAGCTTTTCGTAGATTCTCTTGGGCTTTTCAAAGCTGCCGGCGGCATAGCCCGAAATGCCTCCCCTTACCGCAAATATGCGCGAGGCCATCATTGGCACAATTGTCGTGGCAACAATGAGAGATGACAGAATCGCCACGCAAACCGTGAGGGCCATGGGCCTCGAGAATTGCCCCGCGACGCCCGAGATGAGCACCATCGGGATGAACACGGCGACGGTGGTAAAGGTCGAAGCCGTAATCGCCACTGCGACCTGTGAGGCGCCCTCCTTGGCCGCGTCCTTGGGTGTTTTTCGCTGCTCGAGGTATCTGAAGATGTTCTCGATAACAACGACCGCGTTGTCAACCATCATGCCGGCGCCCAGCGCGAAGCCGGCAAGCGTCATCAGGTTGAAAGTATAGTCCAGGCCATACATCCCAATGAAGGCCGTAGTGGTCGAGATGGGTATCGCAAGCGCCACTGTCAGCGTTGGCCGCCAGCGTCTTAAAAAAACCAGCAAGAAGCCGATCGCCAGGAGCGCCCCGATAAGCGCATTGGAGACTGTTCGAGTTACCGTCTGCTCGATGAATAAGCCCTGGTCCAGAACCGATACAAACTTGACGTCCGCAGGTATCCGATCCTTCATCTTGCCAAGCGCGTCGTTGACTCGTTTGAGGACGGAGTATGTGTTCTCGCCTGACTGTTTGAGAATCGCAACCATAACGCAATCTTGGCCGTCCAGCCTGGTATGGTTCCTTGTTTCCTTGTGTGTGTCCTGCACTATGGCCACGTCAGAGACTCTCACCGGTACGCCGTCCCTAACCGCAATTGTCGTCCTTCGGATTGGCTCGAGGCTCTTGTACTCACCCAGCGTTCGTATCAGGTATTCGGTATAGTCCTGCGATACATGCCCGCCGGAGATGTTGACGTTCTCTCTTCTAAGCGCCGAGACGACATCGTTGATGGACAAGCCGTAGGACTTGAGCCTCTGCTCATCTAGAGTAACGTTGATCTCCCGGTCTAGCCCGCCCATCACAAAGGCGATCGCAACGCCCTCGAGTCGCTCGAGACTAGGCGAGATAACATCCTCAAGATACTTCCGAAGCTCCATTGTGTTCGACATGCCTGTAACGCCCATAACCAAAATGGGCTGGTCGTTCGGGTTGTATTTGAAGACGATGGGCGCGTCAGCATCCTCGGGAATGAAATCTGCAACCTGACCCACCCTGTCTCGAACATCTTGTGCCGCGAAGTCAAGGGTGACGTCCCAGTTGAACTCCACTATGACAGTTGAGCTGCCTTCGCTAGTGAAAGAGAAGACGCGCTTGACGTTCTCCACACGGCTCACTGCGTCCTCGATCTGCCGCGTAACCGTCTCCTCTAGCTCCTCAGAAGCGACCCCAGCGTACCTTGTCGTAACGACAACAAAGGGGAAATCGAGGTCGGGCATCATGTCCAGGCCCAGCTGGAAAAACGCCACTATGCCGAACAGCACCACGATGAGAACGAACATAGTAATGGCGACCGGTCTATCGACCGAGAAGTTGGCCAGTCTCATCGGTTGGCGCCTCGGTTCTGGATGATGGTTACATCCTGGCCATCCGAAAGGCCCCAGTTGCCCTCAACGATCACGAGCTCACCGGGCTTGACGCCGGAGATTATCTCTACGCTGCCATCGTCCGAGGCGCCGACCTCGATTTCTCTTTGCCTGGCAACGGAGTTATCCACAACGTAGAGCAATCGTTTGCCCTCGACCGTAACAAGCGCCTTGTCCGGTACGATAACGGCATTGGGCTTGCTGCCCGTGACGAGCGCAATGCGCGCGAACATCCCTGAGTTGAGGAAGTGGTCGGAGTCCGAGTTGTGGATCTCGACCTGAACGTTAAAGGACCTGCTCCCTGCATCCACCCGGGGATTCACCCTTATTACTTTCCCTGAAAAAGCACGATCAGAGAACGCATCGACAGAGACCTTTACGTCCTGACCCACGCGCACCTTCCCGGAATGCTCCTCTGGGACGCCGACATCGACCTTGACTGAGCCGAGGTCCATCAACCAAACAAGCGGCGGACCGCCCGCGCCGACGAATTCGCCCTCGTTCGTCATCTTGCCGACCACGACGCCATCGAACGGGGCGCGAATCGCGCTGTCCGAAAGCCGCTGCCTCGCCGACTCCAGCCGCGCCTGAGCCTGCGCAAGACCCGCCCGAGCAAGCTTGAGGTTCTCCTCTGCGACACGCTTCGCAGTGTCAATATCTTCATAGCTCTGCTCGGATACGGCGCTTTGCTTGTGCAGCTTCGCGAAGCGCTCAAAGTCGCGATTCGCCTTCTCCAAGGAGACCTTTGCGACCGAAACCGACGCGTTGGCATTCTTGACCGCCGCTTCCGCCTCGCGAACAGCGAGCTCAAAATCGGTTTTCTCCAGCACAACCAGAGCATCGCCCGCTTTCACACGGTCACCCTCGTCAACGTTCACCTTTTCCACGCGACCTGAGACCTTCGTCCCGATCTTGGCCTCCTGAGCCGCCCTAACGGTCCCGGTAACATGGATGGTCGTCTGAATCGGGCCCAGCCTCGCCGGCTCAGCCCTCACCCTAACGCGCGCGACGTTGTTGTGGTTGTTGCCATTTTGATTGACCGCATCCTCACTACAGGCCAGGCCAACCGCTAGCCCCAGCACAATACTCAAGAGCGATACGTGTCGCATCAACTTCTCCACCCAGCTCCTCCCATTACCTGTATCTGATCCTGCTCTAAGTATCCGCTTTGTCTTAGCCCCGGCCATCAGTTCTCCCCACTGCTACCTGTGTGAGTGAACGTCTGGTCCTCAATCCGCTTGCCCATCGAACGCAGAAGGCGGGCGTAAGCGACGTCGTAATCATAAAGCGCTATGTAGTAGTTCATCCGCGCACTGGCCAATAGAACCTCTGCGTCCAAGACCTCCGTTATCGTTACGATGCTCTGCGCATAGCGCTCGTTACTCATCCTGACGTTCTCCTCGGCCTGCTCAATCGCGCGCTTGGTAACCGATATGAGCTTCTGCGCCTCATCAACGGAAAGGTATGATTGCTTGACCTCGAGCAGGACGCCGTCCTCCAGGACGCTCGTCTGATAACGCGCCTCATCCCTTCTTGCCCGGGCGTAGTCGAGGTCGAACTTCTGCTTGCCCCACTGCCAAAGGTCCCAGCTCGCGACGAGCGAGACACTCCAGTCCTCGTCGCGGTCCCAGCTCAGAGGCTCCTTGGCCAAGTTCTTCTCATAGACGCCGCTTACCTGCGGAAAGAACGTGCTGCGAGCAGCTTTTTCCGAGAACGTGGCGACATCGATCGACTTTCGCATAGCCATAAGCTCGGGCCGCTCACTCAAGGCAACCTCCATGCAGTCCGAAAGCGACATCTCAAACGGCATCGGCAAGTGAGTCTCCGCGAGCTCAACAGGCCCTGAGATGTCCCGGCCGAGCGAGTTGTTGAATGCCGATTTCGCGGTCTCGACGGCGTTTTCGGCCTTGATCACTCCCTGCTGAGCCTCGGCAAGGCGAACCTCCGCCTGCAACAGGTCAACCTTGGCCACGACCCCAGCATCGTAGAAGTCATTCGCAGTTTTGCGATGTGCCGCCATCGACCCCTCCGCCAGACTTGCCACGCCGAGGAGCTGTTGCGCCTGGAGCACGGAATAATACGCCTGCGCCGCGCCGAGAGCGACGTCCTGCTTCGTGCCCTCGAGCTGCTCTTCGGCAATGTTGACGCCGCCTCGCGCCTGCTTCCGCGTGTAGTAGATGGCGCCGCCCACGAACAACGGCTGAACGACCCGAAGCCCTACCGAATACTGATACTTCCGCATCACCGGCGAAGTCATCGTCTGTGGACCCGTCCCAAGGTCGAACGTCGTCCTTTGATAGAGATCGTGGTCGAGCCGAGTGTAATTGCCGCTCAACGAGGCGATTGGCAAGAATGCCGTCGTCGAGGATTTCAGCTGAGACTCAGCGGCCCAAAGTGATGCCCTCGCCTGGTTGATCGCGGCATGATTCGCAAGAGCGACCTCGATGCTGCTCTTGAGCGTCAATGGCTCCTGAGCGTCGGCCAGATGCGACAAGGCAAGGCATCCCAGCAGAGCAACTCCAGTAACAAAGGCACGATCCATCCTGCTTCTCATTATCATCCTCGCCTCCCGAAACCATGCATGAAACGCTCCACGACTGTTGGGGTCTTAGGAACCAAATCCGCCTCCTGACCTGACCGAAACCACATGATGAAATAGGCGAGGCTCGTCAGGTGAAAGACTGTGGCCAACTCTCGGGAGTCGACGTCCTGGACCTCGCCAGCGGCCTTTGCCTCGTCAAATACAGGGATGAGTAGCTCAACCGGAAGGCACTCGCTATCATGCAATCGCTTCCATAGCCTCTCTTTCACAGTCCAAACGCCCCCGCCTGTCTCCCGCCAGAATCTGCGGATCATATCCTTTCTCTCCTGGAAATGCGTGAATTGAGTTCTGACGAAGGCCTCCAGTTTGGCCTTGGGCTCCTCAGACGCGGACATCGCCCTCTCGGCCTGTCCGTGGAGGGCTCCCATGTCTGCCTCGATAACCGCGAAGTAAATATCCTCCTTGTTCTCAAAAAAGTTATACAGCGTGCCAATGGAGAACTCAGATGCTTCGGCGATCTCCTGAAGCGACGTCGCCTCGTAGCCCTTGGAAGCGAAGAGCTGTCCAGCGGCCTCGATTATCTCCGATCTTCGCCACGCGGCTTCCCTCTCCTTTCGGGATAGTTTGTGCGTTTCAGGTGATTCAGTCACCTCGAATACCTCGCCTATTGTTATGTTATCTGGACGAATTGCTGCAAGACGCTAAGGAATGTGTATTGACGTTCACATCATGCACCGCAATGTAACATATTAGATTTATATTCATGCTATAGAGCTATATTCAGCATCTGTCAATAGTTTCAACACGCGCGACACACTGAAGTTCCGGCGAATTGCCTAAGACGCGGAAGGCACCGGCTACGCGGAGCTTCTGACGTTCGAGGGACTCGCCCTTGCGGAACTGCTGCCGTCACTCATCGCCGCTTGAGCGGAGGCTATCAACGGTGATAAGCTTGGGCTGGAGGATATGAGGAGATCGTGATTTGAGGGTTGCACTTATTTCGCCCTATTCGGATGTTTTCTCGCCGGGGGTCCGGAGCATCTCGGCGTATCTGCGCGCAGGCGGCGTCGATACGAAGCTGATCTGCTTCCCGAATCTCTACGTCCAACGTGTACTTCAGGAGTTCCTTGAGCCATACAGCCCAGAACTGCTCGAGGGCGTCGCGGAGCTCTGCCAGGACGTCGATCTTGTCGCTATCTCGCTGATGACCAACCTTTTCGACGGTGCCGTTCAGCTGACGTCTTATTTGAAAGAACAAATGCCTACCCTGATTGTGTGGGGCGGGATTCATCCGACGGTACGGCCCGCGGAGTGCGCTCAACACGCGGACGTTGTCGTCGTGGGCGAGGGCGAAGGCGCCATGCTCGAGCTAGCGCAACGTATCGCGAACAAAGAGCCGTACGACGACGTCCGGAACCTCTGCCTGAGAACGTCCGACGGGATGAGGAAGAACCCGGTCAGGCCTCTTATTGCCGACCTTGACAGCATCCCTCCGCCCGATTTCGACAATCCAGAGTATTATGTCTTCGACCGGGATACCCACGAATTCGCGGTCCCCGACCTGAAAATGCTAAGACAACTCCACGGCAAGGGCCCGTTGCACACGAGGGGAGAGCTCAACTACCAGACAATCACGACGCGTGGCTGCCCGTTCAACTGCGCATACTGCGGCAACAGCGCGCTCGTCAAGCTCTACGGTCGAAAGGGCTACCTTCGCCGACGGAGTGTCGAGAGCATCATCTCAGAGCTTTTGGCCGTCAAGAGGCGCTACGAGTTCATCAACAGAGTATGCTTTTTCGACGATTCCTTTCTCGCTGGAACCACGAAGGAGATTGAGGACTTCGCTGAAGAATATAAAGAGAAGATCGACTTGCCGCTTTTTTGCCTCTCCAGCCCGAGCAACATAACGCCCGAGAAACTCGAACCGCTGGTCGATGCAGGGCTTTCGGCGCTTCAGGTTGGCATCCAGACCGGGAGCGCGCGCATCAACACCATCTACAATCGCAGCGTAGAGAATGCTGAAGTTCTTAAGGTGGTGAAGCTGATCAACGGCTTTGCAGGCCGGCTGCATCCGCTCTACGACGTCATCGTCGATAACCCCTACGAGACAGTCGCGGACCGCATTGATACGGTCAAGCTCCTGATGCAGCTCGAGAAGCCATTTACGATTCAGGTTTTTTCGCTGACTATGTTCCCCGGTACAGAGCTTTACGAACGAGCAAGCAAGGACCGGTTGATCAAGGACGAGGCGAAGGAGATCTATAACAAGTTCTATATGGAGCGCGAGGGCAGATACTCAACACTTTTGATTGCGCTTGTCAATCGAGGCGCCCCGACCGCTCTGATGCGGTTCCTGACTTCCAGATGGGTTGTGAAGCTCCTGTCTGGTTCGTGGCTGGGGCCGGTTTACAGGTTGCTTTATGTCATTAACGGGAAACTGAATCTTGCCAAGGACAGAATCGCCCGTCGAGCTGGCTGAGTGGGAGATCGAGCCGCTCCCTGCAAGCGATGAGTTGCAGCTTGCTGGCCCAGCGCCGAAGGTGACCCTGATCTCTCCTTATGGGGACATATCCTCTTGTGGAATAAGACTGCTCGCCTCGTGCCTCAAGCGGGCGGGCTTCGATGTTAGAATGGTCTTTCTGCCTGTGTCCAGGCTTGAGGGCCGAGGCGACATACCGTCCGACGTGTATCTATACCCCGAAAAGGTCCTTGAACAGGTCGCGGAGCAGTGCATTGGCTCACTTTTTATCGGCATCTCGTTCATGAGCAACTACTACGACAGGGTCATACAGCTCTGCCGCTTCCTGCGACAGGACCTCGATATACCGGTGGTTCTGGGCGGCATCCATCCCACACTCCAGCCCGAAGAATGCGCGTCGTTTGCGGACTACTTGTGCATCGGAGAAGGCGAGGAGGCGGTGGTGGAGCTGGCGCTTAAGCTCGCGCGTGACGATGGCGCAGAAACGATCAAAAACATCTGGCCCGCAAAGAACGGAACCCTCATCATGGGGCCACTCAGGCCGCTGATACAGAACCTCGACCTGCTCCCGTTTCCGGATTACGATCTACTCGACGACTACGTGCTCTACGAGGATGAACTGATCAGGATGACGCCCGAACTCCTACAGTTCTTCCTCCAAGAAGGCCCCGTCAAGACCGTAACAGGAACCGCTTACTACATGATGTTGACCAGCCGAGGCTGCGAGTTCAACTGCGCATACTGCTGCAACACGGCGCTGAAGAAGAAGTATCCCAATCAACCCTGGCTGAGGTATCGTTCGCCTGAGAGCGTTGTGGACGAGGCCGCGCTCATTAAGGACAGGATGCCGTTCATAGGCTCGATCTTCTTCTGCGATGACTCGTTTTTGGACCGCGGCGTTTCCGAGATTGACCGGTTCCGGGAGCTCTACAAAGACCGCGCGGGGCTCCCTTTCTTCTGCCTCGGCACACCGTTCGGCGTCACCGAAGAGAAAATGGGAATCCTGATTGATGCGGGCCTCCGATACATTCAGATGGGCATCGAAACCGGAAGCCCTAGAACAGCGAGGCTCTACAAACGCAGCATCTCCAACGAGAAGCTGCTCCAGGTAACCGATGTCCTGCACAAGTTCTCGGACCGGACGCTGCCCCCGCGCTACAGCGTCATAGTTGACAACCCTTTTGAGACCAGCAAGGATGTGGCCAAGACTGTCAGGTTGCTGTCAAAGGTCAAGAGGCCGTATTTCATCCAGTACTTCTGCCTGACGCTTCTGCCGGACACGGAGCTCTTGGGGTTGGCCAGAAAGGAAGGTCTGATAACCGACATGATTACCCAGGTCTATCGCAAGCAGCTCTTCTACAAGAGAAAGACCTACCTCAGTTGCCTGCTCTATCTTTTTAACACACCTGTGCCACCGATTCTGTTAAGGTGTCTGGCGGCAGGGCCGTTCAGGTTCTTTTTTGACAGGCGCTGGTTTGAGTCGATGACTGGCCTCATCGCTCGGCTCAAAAAACGGCTCTTTGGGGTGCCAAGCGAGGACATCAAGGGACTATCGAGGAAGAGAAAGTGAGTTGGCAGTTGGCCGTGTGGGGCAGGCTTTCTAGCCTGCCAGGGCACGTTGGCAGTTGGCCGTCGGCCGTGTGGGGTAGGCTTTCCAGCCTGCCAGGGCACGTTGGCAGTTGCCAGTTGGCAGTTGGCTGTGTGGGGCAGGTTTTCCAGCCTGCCAGTGCTCGTCGGTGGTTGCTGATTGGGCTCAATCTATGTAGTCCCCTGAAGGGGGATAATGTGAATAGCCGTAGCTTTCAACCTACGGATCAGGGAACGGCACGTACCCCCCCAATTCACCGGCAGGTGCAGCTTGGGGAGCCGAGGCTCTTCGTATGAGGCTCTCCGCATGAAAGTAACGCTCATTTCACCTTATCTCGATGTGATAGCGCCCGGCATTCGAGGCATCTCGTCTTTCTTGAAGGCGCAGGGCCACGAGTGTGAGCTGGTCCTTTTGCCCGATCACGAGGCGCTCCTGAAGGAGAAGCCACACTTCGAGAGGCGCTACCCGGAGATGCTCATGGATGATGTTGTCCAGGCGTGTTCACAGTCGCAGATCGTCGGCGTCTCGGTCATGAGCAATTACTTCGACCGCGCGGTTCAGATCACAAAGGCCCTCAAAAGGGGACTGGACGTTCCGGTCGTCTGGGGCGGCATTCATCCGACCGTTATCCCCGACGACTGCTTGAACTACTGCGACATCGTTTGCGTCGGTGAGGGCGAGTATCCGATGCTCAACCTTGTACGTGCGATGGAGCGGAATGCGGAGGCCCGCGGCATCAAGGGGCTCTGGTTCAAGGAAAACGGGAGGGTCATAAAGAACGAGCTCGAGCCGCTGATACTCGACCTGGATAGCCTCCCATTTCAGGATTTCGACTACGAGGACCACTTTACGATCGCAAAGGACGGTAAGTGCCTCGTCCGGATGGACTACGAAATCCAGAAAGACCTCTTCGTGAACGGGCTGCGGCTCGGCAAAGGGCTGTGCTGCTATCAGACGATGATGACTCGCGGCTGCCCTCACGCCTGCTCATACTGCTGCAACAATGCTTTCAGAAAGCTCTTCCCCGGTCAGAAGATACTGCGCCGGCGCAGCAATGAGAACGTGATGCAGGAGCTGGAGCGGGTCAAGGAGAGGATGCCTTACATCGAGCTGTTTGCCTTCTCGGACGACTCGATGACCGCGGTCTCAGAGCAGGTGATGAAGGAGTTTTGCGAGGAATACAAGCGGCGAATAGACATGCCCTTTTTCGTCCTCGTCAGCCCGCCGACGGTGTCCGAGAAGAAATGCGAATACCTCGTCAATGCCGGGATGCACGCTGTAGAGATGGGGATACAATCGGGCAGCGAGTGCACCAACCGAATGTATCGCCGGTCCACCTCAAACGAGCAGGTCGTCCTCGCAGCCAACATCCTCAACCAGCACAAGGACAGGATATTCCCGCCTGTCTATGACATAATACTCGACAATCCGTACGAGACCCGCGCAGATGTGCTCAAAACCGTCAAGCTGCTCCTTGAGCTACCGCAACCCTACATCATTCAGTTCTTCTCGCTAACGTTCTACCCCGGGACCGAGCTGTGGGACAGAGCAACAAAGGACGGCGTCATCGAGGACGCTATCGAGAATGTCTATCGAAAATACTACCACGCGTTCGACAAATCGTTCCTCAACTTCCTTGTCCTGGCCATCCATAACCGCTTCCCCAAGTCCCTCGTGCGGTTGCTGTCCAGGCCTTCTGTCGCGGCGGTCCTCGACAGCAAACCTCTTAGGCCGCTCTGGAAGGTCGCCTACAAGCTCTTCGCCGGCACCAAGCGCATCCTGGGCAAGCTAGCCCACCGAATCAGCCCCCAGGCTTCACCATTCTAGAGGTCTGCACCCCACCGCCAGTCCTTTAGTCACAGCACATTTCATTGCGCAGCCGTTATGAACAAGGCCACGCACCGGCCAATCGGCCGTTCCCCGGAAGATTCGCCCTTTCGCCCCTTCGCCCTTTCGCCCCTTCGCCCTTTCGCCCCTTCGCCCTTTCGCCCCTTTGCCCTTTCGCCCCTTTGCC
>CAYZPW010000037.1:0-15951 GCA_964480475.1 uncultured bacterium
TTTCCAGAAGTTCCAACGCCCGGCTCAGGTCGCCTTCTTTCCCGGCCACCTCCATCTGAATCGCGAGCTCCTGCAACGCGCTCGCGCCGACATTGGCCGAGGCGCCCTTGAGCGTATGAGCCTGGCGATGAACCAGAATTGTATCACCTTGCTCAATTGCGTCTTTCAGGGACTGCATCTGCCCTGGCGCGTCCTGAAGGAAGACACCAACGATGTCGCGTAATAGTCCCTCATCGCCGCCGAGTCGCTTCAGCAACGCGTCTCGGTCAAAGACTGCGGCTTTCTTTGTCTCGTTTTCATTCGGCTGGTCTTCCTCGGTGGATGCGCCGGCGCCGAGCCATCTGTCAATTGCCTCGGCCAGCTCCTTGGGCATGACCGGCTTGGCAATGTAATCATCCATGCCCGCGTCCAGACACATCTCTCGGTCGCCCTTCAAAGCGCGGGCGGTCATGGCGACGATAGGGATGTGAGCGCCGGAGATTTCTTCCTGTCTTCTTATAGCTGCGGTCGCCTCGAATCCATCCATCTCCGGCATCTGACAGTCCATCAGTACGAGATCATAGGGAATCGTCTCAAGTGCCTTGATTACCTCGAGACCGTTGGCGACCACGTCCGCACGGTAGCCGATCTTCTCCAGAATCTTGACCGCAACCTTCTGGTTGGTGATGTTGTCTTCCGCCAACAGGATTCGGATTCTGCGCCTGCGGTCTTCCGCCACCGTGTGCCGCGTTATGATTCCGTCCCGGGTCGATTCGTCTGCCGGTCCCCGGCCCAAGGCCATCGCAAGCACACCAAAGAGCTGGGATTGCTTAACCGGTTTGGTCAAGTACCCCGTAAACCCGATCTCGGAAAGCCGTGCGGCGTCGCCTCGCCTGCCCAGGGACGTCATCATCACCAGGACGGTATCCTTAAGCGACGGGTCCTCCTTGATCATTTTGCCCAGACGCTCACCGTCGATCTCTGGCATAAGCATATCAACTACTGCAATCTCGAACGGGTCCCCTGCTTGTGCCGCCGCACGAAGCTCTCCCATTGCGGTCTTTGCGTCCGCGGCCTCCTCGTGGCGGCATTGGCATGCAGAGAGCATGTCGTGAAGGACGCGGCGGCTCGTTTCATTGTCGTCCACGCCAAGGACACGCACGCCGCTGATGTCCTCGCGCCTCACCTCGTGCATCGCCTCGCCCGGGGGTTGCTTCCCAAAATGAGCAGTGAACCAAAACGTGGAGCCCTCCCCTTCCTGGCTCTCTACGCCAATCTGACCAGCCATCTTCTCAACAAGCTGCTTCGAGATAGTCAAACCGAGCCCGGTTCCACCATACTTGCGAGTGGTCGAGGCATCCACCTGCGTGAAGGCGTTGAAAAGACCGTCGAGCTTGTCCTGCGGGATGCCGATGCCGGTGTCTTTCACCGCGAATCGCAATATTACACGTCCATCGGTCTCACGTTCGAGGCTCACGTGCAAGGCTACCTCTCCTTCGGCGGTGAATTTGATCGCGTTATCCATCAGATTGGTTAGTATCTGGCGGAGACGCCCCGGGTCGCCCCGCACAAAGGAGGGGACCTCAGGTTCGACCAGACAGACCAATTCCAGGGCCTTGTCGTGTGCACGTAACGCCAGCACATCATTCAGGTCTTCTAGGGCGGTGCGAAGGTCAAAGTCCAGCGTCTCCAATTCGAGCTTCCCGGCCTCTATCTTGGAGAAGTCGAGGATGTCGTTGATGATCGTAAGCAGCGAGTCTGCACTGTTCTTCACAACCTCAGCGCACTCGCGCTGCTCCGAGGTCAATTCCGTGTCCAGCAAGAGACCTGTCATGCCGATCACCCCATTCATGGGCGTGCGAATCTCGTGGCTCATATTCGCCAGGAACTCGCTCTTGGCAGCGTTGGCGACCTCGGCCTCCACGGCCAACAGATTGGCACGCTCAACGACCTGCTTCAGCTGGCGGTTGGCCTCGTCGGCCCCCTCCTTGGCCTGACGTAAGGCCTGTTCCGCCTGCTTGCGTTCAGTTATATCAACCATGCTCTCCAACAGGTGTGTGCGGTCGTCAAGCACCACAGGAATCGAGGTTCTGATAACCGGCACGATGCTACCGTCAGCCCTTAAAAGCTCGCCTTCCGAGCTGTCCACATCCTGACATCGGTCCGCGATTGGACAGTGCCCGACCTCAGCCGGGCAGATGTGCTTGTGACACACTTGACCCACGATCTCGTCCTTCGGCGCGCCGATCATCTCCGCGGCCACGGGATTGACATCAACGATGGTGTGAGAATCCCAGTCGATGATCACAATCGCTGTCTGGAGGCAGTCCAGGATGGTCTTAAGCCGCTCCTCGCTGTCCCGCAGCGCCTCCTCGGCCTGCTTGCGGTCCTCTTCAATTCCGATTGCCGTTGCAACGATACCCATGAGGCGCTTCTGGCTCTCCTTCAATTCCACATCTTCCTGGAAAACCACGCAGATAGAGCCGACAGCTTCACCCTGGCAGCAAACCGGATGGCCAACGTAAGTCTTCAGCCCGTACCGTGCGACGTTGGGATCAGTTTGCATGTATGAGGTTGACGGGAGGTCCTTTACGATGTAGATACCGGCGTCCTTCCCTCTCAGAATAACGTCGTAGCAAATATGTCCGTCGGGCTTATCGACGGGCTCGTAGTCCCGCGGAGTATGCCATTGGCCAGTCGAATACAGCTCCGCGCCTGATAGGCGATTGTATAAGGCGCAGGCGCCGCCCAAAAGCTCGCCGCATATTCTCGTAAGAATCTGGACGTTCTCGTCGAAGTCAGAACCCAGTTCAAGGAAGGCGTGATTCAGCCGCATCAAGCTTTCCTCCGCCAGCTTGCGCTCCACGATCTCTTTTTTCTGTCCCTTTGCCGCCTCACCCTGCCGTCGGTTGAGCCGCGTCACGTAAACCGCAAACAGGATGCCCACGACGACAAAGGCGGCGATCCCCGCGAGCCAGGGCCAATACTGCTGGATAACGTCGCTTTCAGCCGACGTAGTCTCCGCCGCCACCAGAGTTATGGCGGACAGGCGCGCTACTATGGAAAAGTCTGCGCCAGTCACGTTGTCATGGTCCTTCTAGGGACCGACCCAAGCTCTTTGAGACAATCATGCACCGGCACATAACTCAGCGTGCTCCTCCAGCCTGCGCATCTCGCGGCTTTCGCGTTGGGGCAATCTGATCGCATCGAAAGCAGAGGCCCGGCGACCTTTTCCGCCAGCTCGTCTGACGTGTGCCGCAGCTTCATCATGGGCCACTCGGGATACGTTTACATCGAATGAAAGAAAAGCAGATGACAACAGTCTTCGCCTCCATGATCTCCTCCCCATTGATCGTTTAATGGTCCCCGGTTGGTCTCGGCGCCGTCCGATCGGGTTCACAAGACCTTCCCGTCCAGCGGTGACCAGTTCCTCTTCTCGCTGTTGGCTGTTTGATTCCAGTTCACGTCCTTATGCCTCCACGGCAAGCCCGCCATGCTCTGCCAACCCCTTGCCAGAGAACACGTGCAGAACATTTCAAATACACAACTGTTACAAAGTGCTTCCACTAATCAGTTCGTATCCTGCCGGGTTTTCTTTAGCTTGCGTGGGGCTCTGGGCCAACGAGTGAGTTTGCCCTTTGGAAAGGTCTGTCCGCAGAGAGGAAAATGACAGACTGATCAAAGCCAGCGCCCCGCCATGCCGCGGGGCCGAGAGCGTCCGCCGCGCGGCGGACCCCTACACCGCGTGTTTCTGCGCATCGACGAAACGTCCACCCACCACTTGCGAGGGCAGGCCAGGTTGTGTTATTCTGATGCGGCGTTGATGTGTGTTTTGGTGGGGTGCTTCAGTTCGTCACTTCGTGTAACGGTCCATCCAGCCAAAGCGCCCGTGAATAGCCAGAAAAAAAGAGTTTCAGATGTTGCATTTGTTTAACACGATGACCCGCAGGAAGGGGGAATTCGTTCCTCTGAACCCGCCCAACGTTGGACTCTATACGTGCGGGCCAACCGTGTATAGCTATATCCACATCGGCAACCTGCGGACCTTTATGTTTGAAGACCTCCTGAGGCGCTATCTCAAGTACAAGGGCTACAACGTAACGCAGGTGATGAACATCACCGACATCGATGACAAGACAATCAAGGGCGCAAACAAGGAGGGGGTCCCGCTGGGCGAGTTCACGGCGCGCTTCACGAAAGCATTTTTCGAGGACATCGCATCGCTGAATATGGAGCCAGCGGAGCACTATCCCCGAGCGACGGAGCACATCGACGAGATGGCGGCGCTCGTAAAGCGGCTAGTTGACAGGGGCTACGCCTACGAGAGCGAGGGCTCGATCTACTTCGACGTGGGCAAGTTCAAGCCCTACGGGGCACTTACAGGTGTGAAGCCAACGCTCTGTCAAATACGTTCCAGGGTGGACCACGACGAGTATGAGAAACAGGATATCAGGGACTTCGCGTTGTGGAAGGCGTCTAAAGAGGGCGAACCGTCTTGGGACACCGAGATAGGCCCTGGCAGGCCGGGTTGGCACATCGAGTGCTCCGCGATGAGCATGAAATACCTGGGTGAGACGTTCGACATCCATACAGGCGGCGTCGATAACATGTTTCCACACCATGAGAACGAGATTGCACAGTCCAGGGCGGCCACGGGGAAGCCGTTTGCCCGCTACTGGCTGCACTCGGAGCACCTTCTGCTCGACAGGAGCAAGATGGCGAAGTCCACCGGCAATATCTACACGCTCCGGGAGATCGTCGAAATGGGCTACAGGCCTCGTCAGCTGCGATATCTGCTCCTTTCCGCGCACTATCGCAAGCAGCTGAGCTTCAGCCTCGATGCACTCGAGCAGGCCGCTGGGTCTCTGGCACGAATCGACGACTTCGTGAGAACCTTGCGCTCTGCCAGCTGTTCGGGTATCGACAATCCAGCGATCACAAACGCCGTGGCTCAATGCGAGCAGGGATTCGAGGCCGCAATGGACGACGACCTCAATATCTCAAAGGCGATGGCGGCTTTGTTCACATTCATCCGGTCGGCAAACGAGCAGATTAACGACCGCGCGATAAGCGAGACCGACAGAGACGAGATTGAGAACTTGCTTAAGCGGCTGAACTCAGTGATCGGCGTCATCGAGCTGGGTCGCGACGACGAGCTGCCGGCCGACGTTGAAGACCTCATCGAGAAGCGACGCCAGGCGCGAAAGCAGCGGGACTGGGCCCTGGCGGACAGGGTGCGAGAGCAATTGAGAGCAAAAGGGATAATCATTGAGGATACAAAGGATGGTGTCAGGACTAAACGTGTGTGACCAACTGGCGCTCGCGCCTGCTGTCAGACGGACGATCAGGAACTGGCCCGGGCGCACTGGTCTCAGGCCCAACGTGCGACTAAGCTGTGGCAGCGCCTCGTGTAACGGGACGAGGCGCGCTCCCCGTGAACCTCACGGCCCAATGTTCATGACAAGATTTGCGGTTAGTTCAGGAGGTTTGTAAGAAAATGGCAATGCTAGCGATGCGCAGGCATTTGAAGAAGCTCTCGGTATTCCTTTGGATCGTGATAGCGGCCTTCATCGGCACGATCTTCGTGGTCTGGGGCGCAGGTAGGCGCGGGATGGAGCGTAGCGATGCGGCGATCGCTGCCGTCAATGGCGACCAGATAGTGCGAGATGAGTATTATTCCGCGGTCCGGCGCTATGCGGACTATTATCGCAGTATCTACAAGGATCGGTTGACCCCTGAAATCCTGGAGAGCCTCGACCTTGAGAACCGCGTCTTGCAGGACCTGATTCGCAAGCGGCTTCTGCTCCAAGAGGCCGGGCGGCTTGGGATTGTCGTGACCGACAGCGAGGTCACCTCCGTGCTCAGGAAGACGCCTGGTTTTCGAGACCAAGATGGCAACTTCAGACCTGAGCTTTACATGCGAATTCTGTCGATGAACCGAATAGCGCCGGAGACTTATGAGCACGGCATTCGGCAGAGCCAGAAGGTGGCCAGGCTTCAGGATTTCATTCGAGCGACTGTCAGGATAACTGACGATGAGGTCAAGGCCAAATACGTCGAGGAGAACGAGAAGGTCAACTGCAAATACGTGGAGTTTGAGGGCAGAGAGCTCGCAAGGGACCTCGAGCCGAGCCACACGGAGCTCCTGAGCGTCTATGAGTCGCAAAAGGAGAGGTATAAGAGCGAGCGCGAGGTGAAAGTCGAGTATGTGCTGTTTGATCCCAAGGATTACAGCTCGCAAGTCCAAATAACGGAGGACCAGCTTTACGACTACTACGATGATCACCGACGGGAGTATGTACAAGAGGAGGAGGTTCGGGCCCGTCACATTCTGGCGAAAGTGCCGGAGGGCGCCAGCGAGAAGGTTGATCAGGAGGCGAAAAAGAAGATGGAAGGCCTTCTGTCGCGGGTGAAGGCCGGCGGGGATTTCGCCAAACTGGCCCAGGAGAACTCCGACTGCCCGTCGTCCTCGAAGGGCGGGGACCTGGGCTTTTTCGGCCGCGGCCAGATGGCAAAACCATTTGAGGATGCGGCCTTTTCTCTCAAAGTGGGCGAGATAAGCGACGTCATCAAGACGGAGTTCGGTTATCACATCATCAAGGTTGAGGAGCGGAAGGAGGCCCAGACCCGGGAGTTTGATCAGGTAACAGACGAGGTCCGGACAAAACTGATCGATGAGAACGCGTTGAAGCTAGCAGAAGAAGCAGCAAAGAGCGCGCACGAGAAGCTAGGTGAATCGCAGGACCTCGCGGGCTTTGCAGGGGAAAACGGTCTCAAGCTCGCCACGACGGACTTCTTCAAGCGAATGGACGAGATAGAGGGGCTTGGGCGTTCGTTCCAGTTTGCAAACGCCGCGCTGGGGCTTTCAAAAGACATGGTCAGCCCGGTCGTGAAGGGCAGAGACCGTTACTTTTTGATCAAGCTGCTCGACGAAAAGCCGCCAATCGTGCTGCCGTTCGATGAGGTTAAGGCGAAGGTCAAGCGCGACTGGGCAAAGGAGGAAGGCGAGAGAATCGCCAAGAAGAAGGCCAACGAGTTCGCGCAAAAGGTAACCGACCTCGAGTCGTTCGACAAGACCGCCAAGGCGTGGGAGCTCACCGTCAATGAGACTAACACGTTCTCGAAGGAAGGCTACGTGCGCGGGATAGGCCGTAGCGATGAGTTCATTCAGAAGGCATTTGCGACGGAGGTTGGCGGTGTCGGCGGCCCGATAAAGGTTCGCAACGGCTACGTCTTTTTTGCCGTGCTCGAGCACACTCAACTCGTTGAAGAGGAATTTGCCAAGGAAAAGGGCCAGCTCGCGCAAAAGATGCGGTCCGACAAAGAAAACAAGGCCCTTGCTGCCTGGCTTGAGGAACTCAAGGACAGAGCCGAGATATACATTGACCCGTCGTTCGGCAAGAAGCAACAACCCGCCGGCCCGCCCGGCGTTCGACGTTAATCTAGTTCTCACGAAGGAGTTATGGCATGACTTTCGAAGCTGTGATCACGCACGCGGTTCGAACCCCGATTGGGTCGCTTGGCGGCGCCCTTGCTAAGGTAACAGCCCCAAAGCTCGGCGCGATTGTTGTCGAGGCGCTGCTGAAGCGCTCGGGCATCCCCGCCGAGGATTTCGACGAGATCATAATGGGCAACGTGGTGAGCGCCGGGCTGGGGCAGAACCCAGCTCGTCAGGCGGCGCTTTTTGGGGGACTCAAGGACGAGGTCGCCGCGCTGACGATCAACAAGGTCTGCGGCAGCGGGCTCAAGGCGGTCGTCCTGGCGGCTCAAGCGGTCAAACTTGGCGACTCAAGCGTCGTTATCGCCGGCGGACTCGAGTCGATGAGCAACGTCCCATACGCGCTCCCAAAGGCAAGATTCGGCTACCGACTCGGCCACGGCAAACTCGTCGATCTCATGATCCACGACGGATTGTGGTGCGCATTCAACGACTACCACATGGGCAATGTCGGCGAGATAGTCGCCGAGAAATACGCAATCAGCCGAGAGCGCCAAGACGAATATGCCTACAACAGCCATCGCAAGGCGGTGGCGGCAATCGAAGCGGGCAAGTTCAAGAGCCAGATCGTGCCCGTGACAATACCGCGGCGAAAAGGTGACCCCATCATTGTCGATACCGACGAAGGCCCCAGGGCCGACACCTCCATCGAGAAGCTCGCCAAACTGCGGCCCGTGTTCAAGAAAGATGGCACGGTAACCGCCGGCAACGCGCCTAGCGTCAACGACGCCGCCTCGGCAGTCATCGTCATGAGCGCCGACGAGGCGGCAAAGCGCGGCCTCAAGCCGATGGCGAGAATTGTGAGCTACGCCACGTCCGGCATGGCCCCGGAAATGGTCCTGATGACGCCCGTCCCCGCGGTTCGCATGGCGCTTGAGAAGGCAAATCTCGCCCTTGACGACATCGACGTCGTGGAGCTGAACGAGGCCTTCTCTGTCCAGGCGATTGCCTGCTGCGATGAACTTGGCCTCGACTATACGAAGGTCAACAGAAACGGAGGCGCGGTTGCGCTCGGCCATCCGATCGGCGCAACTGGCGCAAGGATACTCACGACTCTGCTGCATCAGATGGAGGCCGACGAGCTGAAGCGCGGCATAGCCACGCTGTGCCTCGGCGGGGGCAACGCGGTCGCTGTGGTCGTTGAAAGATAAGAATAATCGCTTTGTGTGGGGCGGGCTTTCCAGCCTGCCATTGCTGAATAAGGTTACAGGATGAAGAACTTCACATTAGCGTTCATCTTCTTTGCAATGGGAGGAGTAACTCTATGGCCATAAAGACGGTAGGCGTCGTCGGGGCCGGGACGATGGGCAGCGGTATCGCCCAGATATTGTCCTTTTCTGGATACACGGTTCTTCTGAACGACACGAAAAGAGAGTTCATAGACCGCGGCGTCAAGGCCGTTCACAAAAGCCTCGGCAAGTTCCTGTCCAAGGAGAGGATCACGCAGGAACAACACGACGCGGCGCTGGCAAATATCACGCCGACGGAGCGGCTCGAGGCGATGAAGAACGTCGATCTGATTATTGAGGCCGTGTTTGAGGACCTCGCCGTGAAGACCGAGCTGTTCAAGGAACTGGACGCAATCTGTCCCGAGGCCACTATCTTCGCGTCGAACACATCCTCAATCTCGATAACGAAGCTCGCGGCGCAGACGAAGCGGCCCGACAGATTCATCGGGATGCACTTCATGAACCCCGTGCCGCTGATGAAGCTTGTCGAGATAATCCGCGGCATCGCCACGTCTGACGAGACATTCCGCATCACAAAGGAGCTATCCGAGAAGCTTGGCAAGACACCAGTCGAGGTCAACGATGCCCCGGGTTTCGTCTCGAACCGCGTCCTGATGCCAATGATCAACGAGGCGGTCTTCGCGCTTCACGAGGGAGTCGGCACGCCCGAGGCGATAGATACCGTCATGAAGCTCGGGATGAACCATCCGATGGGCCCGCTTGCGCTGGCAGACCTCATCGGTCTCGACGTCTGCCTCTCGATACTGAACGTGCTCTACGGCGGGTTCGGCGACCCGAAGTATCGGCCTTGTCCGCTGCTGAGGAAGATGGTCGATGCAGGCTACTTGGGCCGCAAGAGCGGTAAAGGCTTCTACGACTATTAGGCGTTGAACGGCGGTTATTTGCAAGGGCTGTGGATGCCGTTCTCAGATCGGGTTCTTCTCCGACATGGATTGCTTGAAGGCCCGGATGACGCATGTTCACAACATCTGCGCCACCTTGCAGGCACATTTCAGCCGCAGGCCTCAACTGAAGAAGGAGACATCCGATAATGATTGATTTCGAGCTTTCAGAAGACCAACAGATGATGCGTGATATGGCCCGCGATTTCGCGGACAAGGAATTGAAGCCTGTGGCGCAGAAGCTTGATGAGGAGGCAATCTGGCCAGCCGATATACTGAAGAAGATGGGCGAACTCGGCTTCTTAGGTATGACGCTGCCCGAGGAATTCGACGGCGCTGAGATGGACCCGATCAGCTACGCGCTCGCCATCGAGGAGATATCGCGCGGCGAGGCTTCCTGCGGCGTGATCATGTCGATTCACGACTCCCTTGTCTGTGAGCTCATCTTGGAGTTTGGGACTGACGAGCAGAAGAAGCGGTTCTTGCCTCGGCTGGCTCGGGGAGAGCTGATCGGCTGCTTCTCTCTTACCGAGTCTGGCGCAGGCTCTGACGCCGGGGCAGTCGCGACGACGGCGGCAAAGGAAGGCGACGACTACGTGCTCAACGGGACCAAGATATTCACGACCGGCGGCCCCTATGCGGACGTAATAATTGTCTTTGCCTCGACCGACCGTTCCAAGGGAAGCAAGGGGATGTCAACCTTCATTGTCCCAAAGGACACGCCGGGCCTTGAAGTGGGGACAATCGAGCACAAGATGGGGATGAACGCCTCGGGGACATCCGAGCTCGTCCTCACGGATTGCCGGGTCAGCAAAGACCTGCTGCTCGGCGAAGAGGGCCAGGGCTTCAAGATCGCGCTTATCGGCTTTGACGCGGGGAGAATCGGCATCGCAGCCCAGGCGGTCGGCATCGCCAGGGCTGCCCTTGAAGAGAGCATCAAATACGCTAAGGAGAGAGAGCAGTTCGGCAAGCCAATAGCCCGCTTTCAGGCGGTCCAATGGATGATCGCCGACATGGCCACGCAGATAGACGCCGCGAGATTGCTCACGCTGCGCGCGGCGCACGTCAAATCACAGGGCAAGCGATTCTCAAAGGAGGCAGCTATGGCAAAGCTCTTCGCGTCCGAAACGTGCGTCAACGCCACTCGCCTCGCTGTCCAGATTCATGGCGGCTATGGCTACATCAAGGAGTACGCTGTCGAGCGACACTATCGGGATGCTAAGATCACCGAGATATACGAAGGCACGTCCGAGATAATGCGGATGATCATCTCCGGGGCCCTCCTCAGGTGAAATGTCCCGCTGCGCCACTGTGAACGCCGGACCATCGCTCCTGAATGGCTGGAATTGGCCCGTAGGGGCGGCGTCTCAGACCCGCCCGCTAGCGTCAATCCTATCAGACACAGGGGCCTTGGCCCTGCAATTGCTCAGGACGGGCGCGGTCTTAAGACCGCGCCCCTACACATCCGCAACGACTTACATCCCAGCCTCCGCCAGCCGCCCCCACAACAGCGAATCAGCGTTCATGAGTTCGGTCATATCAAACCGTTAAGAGTGACGACATAGAATGCTAGCCAACTCATCAGGCATAAACCGCGGCCCATTTGACGGCAAATCTGGTATCGACACGTCGCTTTTGGCCGCCTATGGCGTGGATGATGCGGTCCTAGACGTCTGGCGCATGGCCTTCCCGAGGCTCCTCCCAATTCAGGCGAGGGCAGTCGCCGAATTTGGACTCTTCTCAGGCCAGAACCTCCTCATTTTCGCACCAACCTCATCGGGCAAGACGTTCGTCGGCGAGATGGCCGCCGTTGCGGCCGCCAAAAGGAACAGGCGAGCATTATATCTACTACCGCTCAAGTCACTCGCTGAAGAGAAGTTTGACGAATTCGACACCCGGTACGGCCCACTTGGCCTCAAAATCGTCGTCTCCTCGCGTGACAGAAGAGAACACGACACGGCAATCGAGAAAGGCAACTTTGACATCGCCATCGTCGTCTTCGAGAAAATGGATTCGCTTCTGATCTCGAAGCCGACGCTGCTTGCGGACATCGGCCTCGTGGTCGTTGACGAGATGCAGATGCTTTGCGACATCTCGCGCGGGCCGCGCCTGGAGCTTTTGCTGTCGAAGGTCCTTGCGTTCGCTAAGAATACGCAGATCATCGGCCTCTCGGCGGTTCTCGAGAGATCGCAAGACATCCGGGACTGGATTGGCGCGAGGCTGCTTGAGGACCATCACCGGCCAGTCGAGCTCCGCAAGGGTGTCTTCTGCGGTGGGACCTTCTACTATGTCCTGCACAACGAGGGCACAGAGGGACAGGAGCGATTCGACGTTCTACCCGACGTGCCCATGAGCCACGCGGTGCTGGGCCTCGTCGAGCAGCTTGTTGGTCGCGACGAGCAGTGCATCGTATTCCTGCGGGACAAAACGAGCACGCTGGAGATGGCGAGACTATTCGCGGAACACAGCCAACTTGGGCCGGCAGAGGTCGCTCTGAATGAGCTTCGAGACCTTTCTGAGGCGTCTCCCTCGACCGAAGTCCTCATGTCGCTACTCTCAAGCGGCGTGGCCTTCCACAATGCCGACCTGGCCTACTCCCAACGGCGATCGATTGAAAGCGGCTTCAAGAGAGGTGAGATCAAGGCTATCTTCTGCACAACAACGCTCGGGATGGGGATCAACCTGCCGGCCAAGAACGTCATAATCGACGACAAGCGATGGCAGTTCTCCAAAGAGTTCCAGCAAATGCACCTTGTCGATATCGGAAAGAGCGAATATGAAAACCTCGGCGGCCGCGCCGGCAGGCTGTCGCTCGAACCCGAATTCGGCCGCTCTATACTCGTAACCGCATCGGAGTTTGAAGAAAAGCGCCTGAAGGACATTTACATCAAAGGCGCCTTTGAGGCCGCAATCCCGAGGCTAAATGAGATGCCGCTGGAGGATATTGTCCTGAATCTTTGCGCCTCACACATCGTCGCGACAGAGACCGAGCTGCTCAAGTTTCTACTCAGAACCTACACCGGCCGGAACCTCTGGTCAAAGGACCAGACACCCACGCCTCAGGCGGCAAGAAACAGGTTTCAGCAAGACGTTCACGAGTGTGTCGAACGCCTTCTGGTTGATGGACTCCTGACCAGTTCAGCCGACGTAGCCTCTACTGCCGCCAAGGCTCTGCTGGACAAGCAGGCTACTATGGCGAAGTCTGCAAATGATGGCGAGGCCTTTTCGGTGTCGGAGCTTGGCCGACTGGTCTCCAGGTCATGCGTTCTTGTCAGAACCGGAGTCATGCTGTCAAAGTGGGCAAGAAAGAACCGGGGCCAAATGCCGACACCGCTTGAGATTCTTCTCCTCTTGGCTCAGACGAGGGATTCGCGCTGCGTTCACGTGCCGCTTGCGCATTCCGAGTGGCAGGATGACCGCTATCTGAACGCCCTCAAAAATGCCGCCAGCACCGCCGGACTGCTCGAAAGGCCGATCGTCGCCGACCTCATTGACCCGAGCCAACGGCCATCTTTTGAGCAGACACGCGCCTTCAAGCGGGCGCTCATCCTGCTCGACTGGATTAACGAGGCCCCACTCGGGGACATTGAAAAGAGGTATTACCAGGCGTGGCCCGGCCTTGTTCAGAAGATCGGCGAGACCGACTCCTGGCTGTGTGACTCACTGTCAGAGATATGCAGGCTCTACAACTGGCCGACCGCCACTCTCAGAGAGTTCTCGACGCTTATCAAGAGGCTATCGTCCGGCCTATTCGACGATGCTACTCCGCTCTACGAGCGTATCCACAGGCACACAACTCGCGCGGTTGCGCGGAGATTGGTTGACGGTGGCGTTACGTCGCTCCGCAAGCTCAGGGAGGCCTCTTACGAACGAATCTCAGAGCTCGCGGGACACCAGGTCGCCGCCAGGCTCCGATCGGCATTTCACCTGAAACCGCCCGGGAGACGCGCCTCAAAGGCGGCCGAGCTACCGCTTCGGCAGATGAAGGATCAGGTTTCAGGCACAGCTTCGCCAAAGGCCCCCGAAAAGACGCTCATCATCGACACGCGAAACCTGTCGGTGAGCTTCAAAGGTGCCGAGGTAATACTCAAGCCCAAGTGCTTCAAGCTGCTGCTAGCGCTTGCAAAGCGCGCCCCACAAGTCGTCCACAAGGAGACGATATACCAGGCGCTCTGGGGACACAGGCATCCCGAATACTACGTGTACGACAGGCAGATCGCCGACCACAAATCGCGACTGCGCAAAGCATTCATGGAGACGGCGAGGCGCTCCCAGGCCATCTCTGAAGAGGAGACCCAAGAGCTGCTCGTTACGAAATACGGCGTCGGCTATCAGCTCGCCTTGCCGCAGGAGAGCATACAAATCATTGAATAGGCCGATCTCGTCCGCGTCGGTTAACCCGGGGCCTCCGAAGCGTTCTTTGTCGTCCACTGGATTGCATTGCTAGAATCAGATATTCCTAAACCGCCTTTTCGAGACGCTCCGCTAACCAGACCTTGATCATTGATTGTCGAGTCACACCCAAACGCTTTGCTTCTTTGTCCAATAAGTGGATCATCCATAAGGGGAAATCGACGTTTACCCTTTTCTGTTCTAGTCCAGGTCTCCTCGCTTCTGAGATATTGAGGTATTTAGAAACATCCTTGCCTTCATCAAATATCTTATCGAATTCTTTAGCTTTCATATACATCAAACTCCTCTTTTCTGGAACATCGCACTGAAATAATCCTTTGCACCCAATTGTTAGGCTGCCTATCAAATTCTGCCCTGCGCCGGCGAGAGGAGATACTGGGGCTGAAGGTAGTCCTCGGAGATCTCGCGCTCTCTGGGAAGGTAAATCGCCACCTGGATACCCAGACCGGCGAGCTCGTGGCACATTATAGGGCCAACGTCCTGCCACTTGAGCCTTCCAAGACCGCAACCGAGGGCAGGCATCGCGAGTGACTCGATTCCCTCGGCTACGTAGTTATCCTTGACCCATTTGAGCCCCTCTCGGATAGCCTTCAAGTCTGATGTATCGCGCCAATGCCGTTTCGTCGCAAAAAGCAAGAACCATTTGTTGGCGTTGACTTCAGGCAGCGTGCCCGGCTCGTCCGCCAGCTCCTCGTCGATAAATGCTTCACGCTTGTAGAGGTAGGGCCCGCCCATCCGAAGCTGACGACCCCGGCAAACATCCTGATACACCACGTAAACGTCCGGGAACTGATACTTGGCTCGAGAAGCGAGCCCCTTCCCCATGATTCCGACGACATTGACGCTAACCGTGAGCGTCTGCATGGTGGAGAAGAACATGTCTCCATCTGCCAGCGACAGGTTGTTGGTGACACGGAAGCGCCTGGTTGGCCTGAAGAACATCGCGGGTTCCGGAACTACTGGGATGGAACTCGACCAGTGGTGTCCTCTAAGCGTGTCAGCCGCTTCGTGACTCGCAACGAAGATCGTGTGGATGTCATCGGGAGCTATGGAGCCGGGCACCAGGCATTCGGCCATGATCTTTCGCTTTGATCCATTCAGAGCGTTCCACCATTCAGAGTTGATGGTATCCCATATCTCCGACATACGCTCGCGCCCTTCCGCACAAGGCACAATCTCGGTCGCCGCGCTAGCTGCGTTCCCGAGGGCGATAAACGCCCTCGGGCTCGACATAACATGGGCGCGTACCCCGACGATCACAAGATCCTTAGTATCTCTCTCGTGGAGGACACGATATAGCATGGGATTCCGAGGCTGAAAGTAAACGTTCGCGAACTCCCACAGGCTCTTCCCATCGGGAGCAGTCTTAGTCTGTCGGTTGCTGACGATAGCGGCCTCATAGATTCGCGTGCACTGGATCCCACGGTCCTGAACGAGCTGATGACTGAGGATGCCGTGCCGCAGAATCGACGGCACGTTGTCCACATGCGAGATATAGTACAGGCTTTTTATCTCAGGCTGCTTTCTGTGCATCTACGTCTCCATTACAACAGTTCCTGCGGGACTCCGTAGCAGTCATGATTAGAAGTTCGCCGCTCCCCGCGACGCGCCCTTCGACGCGTTCTCACGCTCCGCCGGCGTCCTTGTCGGCGATCCTTCTCACGTCCTCCGATATGCGGAACACGACAATGAGCACCTCAAGCCATATCCGCGCAATGGTCACATAGACGATGAAAATCAACGGCGAGATGATCAGCACCAAAACGCCTACGCCGGTTGAGTGCGTGAATGCCGCCCCGATGTAAAAGATCGATGCAATTGCTGAGCCAATAATCGCGAGCACAAATAGGAACTTGATTACCCTGGTCGTAATCAGGTCCGAAAACGAAAGATCGAAAAGGGACCCCATGAATCCACGCTGGTGATTCAT
>CAYZPW010000037.1:15961-31411 GCA_964480475.1 uncultured bacterium
CTTCTGCCTCCATTTGGTTTGGTTGGCTATTTCACTGTACACTTTGCGGTCTATCTTCCAGGATTTTCGTGTCCCGGTCAATGCCGGTCTCGTCCGTCGTCCTTTCTATCATGAGGTGGCTTCTGGGGAAGTTCAGCTGCGAGAACTTGCGCTTCCGCCAGAGGAAGTAGTCAATCAAAAGCGGCCGGCGGTAGATCAGATCGTGCAATCCGCTCGCGCTCATCTTTCGAGTCGACTGCACGCGCGCCCTTCCACGAAGCGTGGATGGGAGCGACAGGAGAACACTAGCGAGCGCCCTTGCCAGGGCCAGCGCGTGCTTTGTTCGGCCCTTGAGAACGAAGTAGAAGACCGTGCCCAGGTCCAGCACGAGCCTCGAGGGAAGAACCACGACCAACGGCCAGAGGCAGAAGTTCTTTATCAAGAGCCGCCAGTTGTTCTTGTAGTTGAAGAACGTCTTGAGCGGGCTGGAATACGGAAGAGTGCCGCCGCCTATGTGATAAGCCACGCTCGGAGGAATCACCTTCACGGAATAGCCCATCAAGTGCATCCGCCAGCACAGGTCAATCTCCTCCTGATGAGCAAAAAAGCCCTCGTCGAAAAGCCCCACGACCTCAAGCGCCGAGCGCCGGACCATCATTGCCGCGCCGGACGCCCAGAAGACCTCCCGCTCGTCGTCGTATTGACCTTCGTCCTTTTCCACGCTGTCGATCATCCGCCCCCGCAAAAACGGCACCCCGAACACGTCCAGAAAACCGCCGGACGACCCGGCATACTCGAAGTAATTCGGATCGCCCGCTGAGAGTATCTTCGGCTGGCACGCTGCGAGGCGCGGATACCGCTCGAACGCCGAGACCAGATGCTCAATACACTCTGGGTGGACGGTCGTATCGTCGTTGACGATGAGGATCAAGTCCGACCTCGTCTGGCGAATCCCCTCGTTACATCCGGCCGCGAAGCCGACGTTCCGCACCTGCGGACGCACGACTATCTCGGGAAACGCCTCGCGAACCTTATCGACGAGTCCGTCGGAGGGCCTGTTGTCTATGACGCATATCTCATCAGCAGGCACCGTCGAGGCTTTGAGCGCAGCGAGGCAGTTTGCCAGCGGCGAGTCGGATGCAAACCGAACGATAATCGCGCAAACCGTAAGAAGATGGCTCACTTACGGGGAAGGTCTGGGCTCGACCGTTCTACCGATGAGCCACGTACAGGGTGCAATTCCGGGTCCGCGGCGCCGACGCGGAGCTGCGCCTCGACCAGCACGCCCTCTGCCACGGTGAGTGAGGGTGTACAGACCGCTCCTAGGAGCCTGCCTTCTCCGGCGACATCGATTGACCTCGTGGCTGTAATCGTGCCCTCAACGACTCCACTGGAAAGAAGCTCGCCAACGTGGACCTCACCCTTCAGGACGCCGGTTTCGCCAACCACAAGCGTCCCGTCACTAAAGACCTTGCCCTCGAATATGCCGTCGATACGCACGATACCGGAGAAGCGAAGCTCGCCCCTGAAGTTGGTCCCCTTCGCGAGGAAAGCGTTGAGTTCGGTCTTATGGCCTGCGCTCATGATGTTAAGCCTTCAGTATTGACAATAGCCTGTCAAGATCGTCGTCAGAGTAGTATTCAATCACTATCTTGCCGGGGCCTCTCTTGCCGCCCCTAATGGTCACTTTTGTGCCTAGCAGCGCGCACAGCTGATCCTGGAGCGCCACGAGCTCATTCCGTTGCGGTTCTGGCGCCTTGGGCGTTGGCTCAGTCATCTTTCGTGCAATCTCCTCTGTGCGCCGAACCGAAAGCCCCTTCGCGATGACCAGGTCCGCGAGCGCCCGCTGCCTCGCTGAATCCAAGAGTGACAGAAGGGCCCGCGCGTGACCCATCGAGACCTTCTCGTCCAACAGGTTACCCTTGATGCTCTCGGGCAACGCCAGGAGCCGAAGATAGTTGGTAACGGAGCTCCTGTTCATGCCTACCTGCCTGGCGATCTGTGCGTGCGAAAGCCCTGCCTCCTTGTGCAGCTTGTCAAACGCAGTCGCAACCTCGAGCGGATTCAAATCGGCCCGCTGGATGTTCTCGATCAACGTAGTCGCCAACAGGTCAGAGCTCGAGAGGTCCTTCACGAGCGCCGGTATTCTCGAGAGGCCCGCCATCTGCGCAGCGCGCCATCGCCGCTCGCCAACTACAATCTCGTATCCGGCGTCCGTCCTGCGCACAATGATGGGCTGGACAACGCCCTTCGACTTGATCGATTGCGCGAGCTGCGCAAGTTTCTCCTTGTCAAAACGCAATCTAGGCTGCGTCTTGTTCGGCGAAAGCAGGTCCAAATCGATGTCAACCACCGATGGCCGCGCGGCCTCCTTGGCTGACTCGCCTAGAATCGCCTCTAAACCCCGACCAAGTCGCTTCTTTTCCTTCACTTGTCAGAAACTCCTCCGTTAACCTCAAAAACGCCTGTGAGCCTCGTGACCCAACATCGTAAAGAATAACTGGCTTACCGTGGCCCGGCGCCTCCGCCACCCTAACATTCCGCGGAATCACGGTCGAGAAGACTTTGGCCGAGAAATGCGTTCTCACCTCGGACGCGACCTCGGCCGAGAGCTTCGTCCTGGAGTCGAACATCGTGAGCAGAAGCCCGGCGATCTCGATGTCGAGGCCGAGCTTCTCACGGAATACGCGAATCGCGTCGAGCGTCCTCGAAAGGCCCTCCAGCGAGTAGTATTCACATTGAAGCGGAATAATGACGCCCTTTGACGCGCAGACCGCGTTCACAGTGAGCAGCCCGATCGACGGGGGGCAATCGATGATGATGTGCGAGAACCTGCCGCGGACTGTCTCGAGCGCGTCCCTTAGCCTGAAGACGCGTCTCTTGTCGCTCAGGAGCTCGACCTCGGCCGCGACGAGGTCCGCATTTGCTGGGAGCACCGCGAGGTTCTCGATGGCGGTCCGGGCGATGATTCCCGGGAGCGTCTTCGGGTTCACAAGCACATCATAGACCGTCCGCTCGAGCTCTTCGGGCCTCAGCCCCAGGCTCATCGTCGCGTTTGCCTGCGGGTCCATGTCGATCAGGAGCGTGGCCTTGTCCGCGAGCGCGAGCCCGGCGGCCAGGTTGACCGCGGTCGTCGTCTTCCCGACTCCGCCCTTCTGATTGACTATAGCGATGGTTCTGGTCACTTTACGCCCTGTCCAAGATCACAAGAATGTTTCACGTGAAACATCCGATTTCGCCTCACCACCACAAAGACACAAAGGCCAATTCCCATCGTCGCCGTGCTCGCCACCGAAGGGCCCGCCAGCAAATTCAAACCCCCTCCTCCCCTTCTTCGTGCCTTTGTGCCTTTGTGGTAAGGCCCTCGCATTAGAACTCTATCAAAACGCGCCCGGCCCTGCAACGAAAGCTTGAGCCACTGCCTGGAGGAGTCCGCCACGCCGACCTTGACAATCGAGAATAGATCATTATTGTACTGTGCAGCTGCCAAGCATTCATTTTGAGATTTGTGCCTCCGCAACGGCTTCAATAGGAGGTTTGAAGAATGCGAAAAACCGCGCTCTGCACACTCACTTTCCTCTTCATGTCTGCGGTCCTATTTGCACGCTGGAACGACGCGGTCGGTAGGGGAATAATCCCGTTTTGGATCAACGCGGACGACTTCTATACGCTGCTTGTCTTTGTCAGTGCAGACGAGGAGACCTCCGACATCATACACGTCCGCTTCTGCGACGAAAACGGCCACTGGTGCTCGGACACAACAGGCGACATGTTCCTCATCCGCCACAGGGAGATGCTCGTCTTCTCGACAACTCCGGCCGTGCCGACCTGGATACCCACGACAGCGAACTACGGCTACGCAAAGTTCCGGGTAGTTGACGGGGTGCCCATTCAAGCCTGGGCGCTCATCATAAACGAACTCTCCGGAGCGGCGATGGTCGTGCCCGCCTACGATCAGTACAACGGCTTCTAGATGAAAGGAGGGATACTATGCTGGCAAGACTTTCCGTCATAACCCTTGCGCTTATCATCCTATCAGGCGCCTCGCTTGCAGACTGGGACGACGCCTGTGGCAGGGGACTGATCCCGTTTTGGATAAACACCCCAACGCACTACACGATGATCGTCTTCGTCAACGGCTCAGAGGGATACACTGATTACGTGCATCTGCGCTTCTGCGACACAGAAGGGCGATTCTGTTCTGACGCAACGGGAGACATGTACGGCATCCGGCAGAATGAAATGCTGATGTTCTCAACCAGAGCGAATCCTCCCTCATTTTTCGACTACTGCAGGCATATCCCCGTGTCAGCGCCTCACGGATACGCGATGTTCCGCACAGTGGAGGGCGGGTTCATCCACGCCTTTGCATTCATCGTCAACGAGATCACCGGCCGCTTGGTAACCGTCCCAATCTACGACCAAGATAAGGGCTTCTAGCGCCGTCTCATACGGACGCCGCACCACCGACACCAGGTACCTCGGAGAGGGCGTCGCCGGCACTGCGTCAGGGCTAAGATTCATCGATGTATTCGCACTCATGGAATCAACTTCTCTGTGTCTCTGTGGTGAAAACCCCCTTGTTATCTAATCGCTCAGACAACCGCTCAAGATCGTGGTACTCAAACCGCAGGGAGCGAATCCCCTGTTCCATGGCTATCTCTCTCGGGCGAGGCGCCTCGCCCGCGAAATGGCCATAAACGTCGAGCAGCGAGTATCCCGTTGTATGCCGATAGAGAACGACTCGTCCGTCCGTCGAGAGCACAGACCTTATGGCGCGAAGCAGCTGCTCGTCGAGCCTCAATGCCCTCGTCGCGACGAGATCGAAGTTTGATGCGAAGTCGTGCGTGTGGGCCATTTGGCGGAAGTCGCCACAGATTGCCTGGTAGTTGTCAAGCGGGAGACAACGGCACACTAGTTGGAGAAACGCCATTTTCTTTCTTACTCGATCGACGCCTACCCAGGCCTTCTCCGGCGAGGCAATCGCCGCCGGGACCGATGGAAACCCTCCGCCTACACCTATGTCCAGACAATAACGTGCAAGCGCGAAGCCTTCGACAGTCGAAACCGCCAGTGAATCAACCAGCAGACCCTCGATTACCTCTGAACTTGTCCTCAGTGAAGTCAACGACGCCCTATCTCTGTATTCGAGCACAAGGTTCACAAATCTCGCGAGCCGAGCCACCGTGGGCGCGTCAATTTGAAGACCTATCTGTCTCGCACGCCTCGATATTAGCGGCTCACATCTCATCGATCTTCACCCGAGGTTGCTATTTTGATTCTCGATCCATCCTTTACAAAAAAGCATACACCAGATAGGTTGGGAATCTCGGCAATTGTCCCAAATGGGACAGTTGGGCGAATACGATATAGGCAGGGGTATCTTTTGATCCCCTCTTTTGCGGCGTATCTGCGTCATACGTATTTGGAGATATATGCAATGCTATGTGGTTATGTCGCGCTTAGTAACGCATTCGTCTTCGTCTCGATCACGTTCTTGGCGACTTTTCATGGTGAATGATGCGCGTTGGAGGTTGATCGAGACTGAGCGGGTCAAGAAAACACTTTATTTTTGATTCCTCTTCGTCTAAGATGCAGTGCGATTACTATTATTATAGTATAACTGCGACTTGAGGTTATCTCACAATTAACGGGTCTAGCACTGCTAAGAAAGGAGGTCTTAAAGGCAAATGAAAAAGCTGGTTCTGCTTGCTCTAGCGGTTCTCATGGTGCATGCGGTTTCGCTTGCCACGTGGGAAGATGCCAATAGTAGAGGCATCGGGGCCTATTGGCAATCAGGTGGCGACTTCTTTACGATGATCGTCTTTGTGAACGGTTCCGAGGAGGATTACGATACCATTTATGTTCGTTTCTGCGATAAGTATGGCAACTTCTGTTCCGATACGCATGGTGCTATGTTCAGCATAAGGCCTGGCGAGCAGCTCACTATCAGCACAAAACTCGGGGTAGGTTATGCCTTGGTTGTTTCAGCCCCATTCGGCTACATCAAGTTCCGAGCCGAGGAAGGCGGCCACGTTCACGCGTATACGCTAATCTACAACGAGGTAACGTACGGCGGATTTGTAGTTCCAACGTACAATCAGGATAGCGGCTTCTAGGCTGGCAGCCTTTTCTGCAAGGGCCTAGCTAGACCAAAAGCCCTCTCACGTGGGGCGGCTATGCCTGAGCGGTGGCTTGTGATTCCTGAGATTGGCCTTGAGGGGCATGCGTGGGACAAAGGCATGATGAGGTTGCCCGCGTCTGCCTAGGATTCGAAGCGCATTGGGCTCGCGCGCGAGCTCCTCATGGCCTTATCTCCAGAGAAGATGCCTCTGATGCGCTGCGCATACTGTGCTATTCAAGCAGCAGCCAATCGGAGATACTCCTCGGAGCGTTACGCTATGCGCGGGCGCGTTCAGTGGCCTAATCGCACAAGCCGGGCCCTAGCAACCGATGTCGCGGTCTCGTCAAATGACATTGAGGCGCAAGCCAAGAATGCTGCTCTTGCCTGCTCAAACCTTCCCAGTTCCTCGCAGATTATCCCGCGTTTCAGATGTGAATTCTGAAGAACCTGTCCCCGGCAGTCTCCAGGCTTCGTGACTTCTTCGAACTTCGAGAGCGCCTCGCCGAGTTTCCCGGACCTAAAGAGCGATTCGGCAAACATGTATAACAGATCGCACGCCTTGCTCGGAGGCGCCTTCTTTCTTGCGGCATCGAATCGTTGCGCTGCCGGCTCAAAACGCCCCTGTGCAAAAGCTATGGTGCCGAGTCTACCCAGCACAACGTGCGTGTTCGTCCACTCTGGGAACCGCTGAATGACGTGCAGGTAAATCGTGCCCGCACTTGCCTTCTCGCCTGAGACAAAGCGGCATTCGGCAGCCGCGAAAAGCAGTCCTGCCCGTTCAGCGTCTTTGAGTTCTGGGCCCGTTTTCTCAGCGAGGTCAAGGATGAGGTCGCACAGCTGATAACCTGATAGAGCCGTCAGGAACGCTTCCTGAAGCGCGGGCTGAGTTCCCTCACCTAAGGACGCGTGCGCTGCTATGCTCCGAAGAATCTCACGAGCTGCCGCGATCGCGCGCCGATTCTCCCCACCGCGAGCGAACGCATTGACTAGTTTGGCTGCAAGATTAACGAAACGCTCATCAACCGTTGAGCTACCACTCAATTCGTTGAACGCCACCGAGGCGCCCTCAAGATCGCCCTTGGCAACCAGGACATCAACGAGTCTGTGGGCTGCGGTCTCTGTCCGTTCGGCATCCGTTTTCAGGCTTAACAGGAGCCGGTAACCTCTCTCGGCCTCGTCGAGACTGCCAACTTGCTCATACGAAGCTCCAACCATAAGCAACGCGGCGCCGGCGATATCCTTGTCTTGAGTAAGAAGACTTCTCCACAACAGCGGAGACAACAGCAGGATAACCTCACTGAACTCGCCGTGTCTGAAGTAAGAATCGGCCAGCTTCAATGCGGTCGTGAGCCTGAGGCTGTCGGAAGTCGTGCTGTTCAGCGCGAATTTGAGAACATCGACCGCACGGCCGTGGTCTCCTGACGCTGAATAGCAATCCGCTATTCTGCTCGCCAGCTCGCAGACCGTCTCCTCAGAGAACCTGCTGGCCCAGCGGAGCATGGATTCGCCCGCCGCCCGGCACTTGGTCATTGACGCAAGACACTCGACAATGCTCCTTGCGGCCCACGCTGCGCCGTCCGAATCAGGTTCGTTCTTCAGATACCGGCGGAAGGACTCAATAGCCATTTGCGGCCTGTCCGACATGCGATAGGCCTCACCGATAATCGCAATTGCTTTGTTGTGGATCGGCGAAATAGAAGGCGAGCTGCCGGCTATCGTCTGAGCTTCCCGCATGGCCTCGTCAAACCTCTCGAGATTAACCAGATTGGTGGCGACCAGAAGTCGCGTCCGAAGATTAAGAGTCGCATCAATCGGTCTTTCGAGAAGCGATCGAGCAACCTCAATCGACTCGGCGTATTTGCAGCCTCTTAGGTAGGCCCTTCCAAGCTCGTAGCGTGCCGAGTGCCCATACTCTGTATCGCCGGACCTGGCGACTTCAAGGAAGAGCTCGCTCGCCTTCGACCACTCACCCATCTCAAAAAAGGTTCTGCCCAGCCAAAACCCGGCGGCATTCACAAGGTCCGCATTGCTGGACAGCACGTCCTCAAGCAACCGCTCTGCCCTTCCCGGTTGCCCGGTCTCGAGCAAACTCCGTCCGAGATAATACTTGGCCAAAACGGCAAACTCCCCGCGCGGCCATCTGGAAAGAAGCGACGAGAGAACCTCCTGGGCGCTCTTGAAATCCTGAACCTGAAAACAACAGAAGCCCAAGTAATACGTGGCTGAGGCGGCGTATTCTGAATCCGGTCGGTCGCGAAGCAACGCTCGAAACTCCCGTGCTGCGATCTCCCATAGCTCGTCCCTGACCGCGCCTGTCGCAACTCTGTAGGTCTCAGCCTCGTCTCTAGCTGATCCTAAGCCATTGCCAAGGCAAAGAAGAATAGCCACAATGACCATCGAAGCTAGAACCTTCGGCAGTAGCTCTTTACAGTTCATTCGCAACCCTCGCCACACTCAATGGATGAGACAGCCCGGCGGCCCCTCTCAGGCCAGCATATTGTTGTATTGCAGGTACGATTATGGTCTTCTTCCTCTTTCGGAGTCAATGCAACTCACTTCTTTCTTGTACAAGGAAGTCCTCAGAATGGACAATCGAATGACAATAGTCCTGCTCATTGTGTTGCTTGCCATCTCGAGTTCCCACATAATCTGCTCAAAGCACTTTGACTCTGAGTCTTCGACCCGTCTGAAGCGCACCTCGCTGTTCCTCCCAAGCCCTCTTGAGCCCCAACCAGGGCATGTTATCGGCCGCGACCGGACGGCTCCACAAGCCGCAAAAGATGCCATTCAACAGATAAACATCGGCTCGAGGATTCTGCACAAGAGCCGCCTCGGTTGCCTTTACACTCAAAAGAGGCTAAACTACACGCGAGCGGCTCCCGATAGATACTTAGCGGAATAGCGTATCTTTCATCATCCGAAAACAACAACGATTCACGAATAACAGCATCAATATATTGAAATCCCGGACATGAATACTCAACTTCCCGGCCTCCGGCCACTATTTCTTGTAACTCTAGAAAGTGAGATTCCTGTTTTCTCGGTCTTGCCGGACGAAAAATTGTCCCATCCGGACGAAAAATTGTCCCAAATGGGACAATCGCACGGCCAAAATTGTCCCAAATGGGACAGTTTTTCAAGCATGCCGGCCACAGATGTGCCTGTATCTTACGTGGTCGATTGTGCTTGCTCTTACGGTTCTGGTCTTCTTGAGGGCTGTACAGCGGTATTCAGGGAGTGTATCGTGCGCCGTACTGTTTTCATTGACATTTGGCCGGAATACTGAGTACGTTATATGGTGGTGTAAATGAGATCAGGATTGTGAATAGTGTAAAAGGGGCTTGACTCTTGAATATATATTCAGGCATAGTGCTATAGTATTGAGATATACACTTGTATGTCTTTCGACGAGTTAAGTATTCGGGAGGTTTTACCTCTTTAGTTTTGAGTTTGAAGTGTAAGGAAAGGAGGTGACTAACTAGATGAAGAAGCTATTCGTATTGACAGTTGGGCTTTTGCTGCTTGGCAGCATGGCATTCGCGGACTGGGATGATGCTGCTGGACGTGGTGTGTGCCCGTATTGGCAGTCGGGGGGTGATTGGTACACCCTTATCATCTTCGTGAACGGCTCGGAGGAAACAACAGACGTGATTCACGTCCGTTTGTGCGACACGAACGGTCACTGGGCCTCAGACACGACCGGGGACATGTTTGCCATCCGTGCGAGAGAGCAGCTCATGTTCTCAACCACTCCTGCGGTCCCGACTTGGATGCCGACCACAGCGGGCTTCGGTTACATTATGTTCCGCGCCGTTGAGGGTGGGTACATTCACCCGTATACCGTAATCTACAACCAGGTTACCGGTTCGGGTTATGTTGTTCCGTGGTACAACCAGGATGCGGGATTCTAGTCCAACTGATTTCTTTGCATAGTATTTAGGGTTTACGCCCGACTCGTTAGTCGGGCTTTTTTTTCCTCAATGAAAGGAGGCTCTATTTGCTTTCAGATGCAGAGGCCAAGACGTGGCGTTTTGTGGCCCTGGTAGGCTTGTTGACGATGTTCGTGGGCTTGCTGGGCTGCGCCGGGGGTGGGAACGAAGAGTCACGCAGTCACTACGAACGTGGCCGCTCTCTGGGCAGGCAGGGAAGGTTTCATGAGGCGATGGCAGCTTTCAACGAAGCGATTACGGCCAACCCTAAGAATGCGGAGGCTCATAACGGACTAGGGTTCTGCTATCTTCTGCTCGGCCAGGAAGAGAAGGCGGAACGGTGCTTGAAGGAAGCCGTGAGATTGCAGCCGGACCTATCGAAGGCTGTCAGAAACCTGGCGTCTTTGTATCACCGACAGGAAAGAATGAAGGAAGCAATCCCACTTTGGGAACAGCTCACAGAAATGAAGTCGAGCGATGCCGAGGCCTGGTCTTACCTTTCGGCAGCCTACATGTCCGAACACCAGATTGAAAAGGCGCTGGTTGCTGCTAAACGAGCGTTGGACTTTGCCCCAAACAACCCAACCGTGATTGTCAACTACGCAAACATGCAAAAAGAGCTAATGAGCTTTGACGAGGCGGAACAGCACTACAGGAGGGTCGTGGACATGAACCCTCCCAATGAGCAGGTTCGCGCACACGCTATTACTGGCCTGTTCGACGTGTATTTCTTGCAGGGCGACTATTCAAAAGCCAAGGTTGTCGGGCTCAAAGCGAAGGAGAGCTTCCCGAAAAACTCCACGGTCTGGTACAACCTCGCGCTTCTACATGAGAAGATTGGCGAAAACGACAGCGCCGCTGAGTATTATGACGAGGCGATGAAGTGTGCTCCGAACAACCCGGCGATTTTTGTCGCATCAGGCGACTTCTTCAGCCGGATTGGCACGCAGGACCGAGCGAATGCAATATACCGGAAGGCAATCGATGTTGACCCCGAGTTTGTCAGAGCATATCTTCGCCTCGTCGCGTCTGGAATTGAGCAAGGCGGTGATCTAGCCGAAATGGAAAGCCTGTGTGAGAAGGCGCTTTCGTTTGCGAGTCAAGACGAGAAGCCAAATCTCTTGGACCAGATGGCTGTGGTAAAGCGTAAGATGGGCGATTTCGACGCAGCTATCAGATACTGTAACGAGGCGATGAAGAGCCTGCCAGAGCAAGACAAGGTTGGCGAGGCAACGATCCGCTCGCACCTGGCAGAAACCTACAAGGCAAATGGCGATCTGGCCTCGATGAAGACTGAGCTTGAGGCGGCCCTGGCCCTTTCTCCTCCCGAGAGCGTATTGAAGGAGATCGAAAGAATCGCCAGCGACCTGCCACCCGAGTGGGTGCCCAATCTCGGCAACTCGGAACCATCACGGGAGCAGGGAGGTTCAAACTAGTGGCGCCACCCGAATGAACTGCGCGTATTCCTAATAATTGTGTGCGAGGGAAATATGAAGCGACTGTTTCCTGTTTCGGTCCTTTCCTCTCGGCGACTCCTTTTCTCGATATCCCTGACCGTGGCCTTTTCCTTGTCCTTGTCTGTTTGGGCGCTCGTTGGTCCAACGGCGAATGACAGCATGGAAGACGCCGCCCGGCTCTATTCAAGAGTACAAGAACTGTGGCGTGCCAGAGCCTCCGGGCACACGGCGAAAGCCGCCTCGATGATGGTCCCGGCCTCCAGGGAACGGTTGTTGTCTCAGTCAGAGTTACCGGTAAGAGGTGCCGTCTCTCGACCAGTGATCGCTGGCTTTCTAGTGGAGGCGATAACAATCAGTCAAGATAGTAGCCTAGGGAAAGCGGAGATTAGCTTCTCCATTACTATTCCGGGCGCCCCCGTCTTGATCCCTCGAGAACAAACTGAGATTTGGGAGAAGATCGATTCAGAATGGTATTTTGGGGACCAAGAGACTATGCAACGGTATCTTGACACCACGGCCACCGGGGTTGTGGATGCAGGCGCGACAGACGTTGTGGACGCGGGGACGACCTCTGTTGTAAGCCTGGATGAAGGCGAGAATCCTCTGGCTGTAGCTGGCTCGCAGAGATTCGACAGACACGGAATCGCGTCGCACTGGGCCTCACAGGCAATGCAGCTCCTGGATTCTGGACGTGACGGTCCGGCGCTCCAGCTCCTCCATGAAGCGGTCAAAATAGGCGCCCCTTTCATCTGGGAGAGACTGATTGTGGCAGAGCGGCTCGTCGGGACCGACATCTGGCAACAGCTTGTGCCCCAGACTAAGGACAAAGTGCTTGAGCTGATTCCGGTTCTTGAGCGCCTCGGGAAACTGACGGAGGCGGCCAGGATTTTGGAGCAATCGCCAATCAAGAACACCAATGACGCCCAACTTCTGGAGAAGCTCGGTGACGTCTATTCCGCCATGGGCCAAGTCAAAAAGGCAATATCGATTTACCAGAGGACGATTCCGGCGGCAGGATGGTCCGATGATATTCATAGAGTCCATTGGAAGCTTGGACAGGAATACTTCAAGGCAGGAATGTACCCGGACGCGGTCAACGCCCTTGCAAGAGCTGCCGCGACGGACCCGATGGCCGAAACGCTGCGGCCGGTGCTTTCGATTCTGGCCGACGCGCTTTTTGCTGAAGGGGACTTCGAGCACGCACTGGCCGTTTACAGAGCGGTTAGCGCTTTTGCCTCAGCACCGCCATCTGCGATTCTGGGGAGGGTCCGGGCCGCGCGAGCCCTGAGCGATCTTGGCGAGGTACTCCGCTGCGCTTGGCTCGCTGACACATCGAACGACCAAATCAGCGACGAGCTGCTGGAGGTTTGGCCGAAACTCAAACGTCACATCAAACGTCGAGGAAAGATCGCCTCGGATAGCTACACGGTTGGGGTGCTTGCCGAGGCGCTGGGGGATATGAAGGCCGCACAAAAGGCGTTTCAAAAGGCGCTGTCGTCGCAGGAAGACCATGCAGGTAGCGTCATTCACCTTTACGCCGACAATATGCCCAACCCGCAATTGAAGAAGCTCAAGAAGCGCCTTCCTCTTTTCGAGAAGAGGTTCAATCTTGCCTCGGAAGCCGCAGTTAAGTCGCTGGCGAATGCAGTATCTCGAGCGCCCCGGCGAGCCCTGCCCCCTGGTGAGGCGCCTGTTAAGATGCCTCTCCTGTTTTCTGACGGGAACCTATCTAGTGTGATACTGGTCTCAGGGCAGGACAGAAGTGACATGTTTGCTGGATTAGCTGGGATGGGTTGCATTGATGGGACAACCATCGCGCTGGATGTGGCGGAATCCGGGCCTTACTTCCTGTCATTCGACATCAACCCATTTGGTCTGCGATCCCGGTTCGAGCCTGTGATAGTTGCTCTGCTCAATGGTGAGCCGTTCCAGGTATTGCCACTACAGCTTCACAACACACGTTTTGGCTCTGTATTACAGCTCTCTGCCGGACTGCACAGTCTGGAGTTCGTATATGACGCCTTCTCGCTCACGGCACGGTCAGATGCGGCAGAAGTTGGCTTGCGGCGGTTTCTGCTTTCGCGCGTCAGCCTCATCCCCGTTTCGGAGTTGTCCCAGGCAACGGTAGGTGATACCGGGGATAGTGCCCCGGTCGATGTCGTCTCGGTCAGCGGCGGGGCATACCAGGGCCCAATCGGGGACATCTTCGTTGATGGCGTGCAGGTCTCATGCCAGATGTCCGGCTATAACGTCGTGGCGCTTGAGCCAGAAAGTGGTGCAATTATCGATTCTGTCAACTTTGCAACCGCGGCCGACCGCAGGGCCGAGTCAGAATTCCAGGCCTTCGTCGATTCGTTCAGGCCATCAACAATAGTAGCCGTGGCAGTTCTCGGGGATGGGACCTACAGAGCGGACGAGACGATCACCCAATGTCTTGAGGCCCTGGGGGCCGAGAACGGCCCCGTTCAAGATAGTTCCTGGCGTGAGGAAATCTCCCGCATCGCCGGTGTGCAGCCCCAAGAGGGCAGAAAAAAGACTCGTGGGGCGCTCTTCCCGGGGAGATTCAGACACTCATACGCTCTAATAGGCGCAAAAGGCGCCAAGAAAGGAGACGCTTGGGAGATGACTGGCTGGGACAGAAGCGTCGTGGCAGTCGTCTCAGATCACAAAAAAACACGTCGATTCCTTGAGGCGCTTTCTCCGTGTGAACAGGAACTCTGGTCAGAGTGTGCCCAACGGCTCACGAGTTTTTTTTCAAGCGGCAATCAGGCGTTCATCAGGAGGCTGCCACTTGGTGACGGAACGTTTGTGGAACACGTTATACCAGAGATTCAGTCCGAAGACCCGGCGCTCTTTCTGGCTCTGGGAAGACGATTCGAGGAATGCTCATTCCCGAACGAGGCGCTTGCTGCATTCGATAAGAGCATCGCCGTCCGGGAAAACCAAAGCGCCTACTTCGCGAAGGCGCTTCTTCTGGCCAAGATGCAGCGCTACAATGCCGCCTATGAGACCTATATGTCCGGAATCGCAGTTCCACCAATTCTGATGCTGAGGCACTTAGGGGAGATCGTCAAGGATGTTGAGACGAGCGGGGTGGAAACGATCTTCGTCACGGCATCCAACGGGGTATCGTGCCACTACTTAAACGGCGTACGGACCGCGTTTGGGACGGACGCCTGGACCTTATCAGCTATTGAGCCTGAGAGCGGCGAGCTCCTTGAATCAAAAACGATGAGCAAGGACGACCCGACGGCGCTGGCAAGAGCCATTGACGCTCTTCCCGAAGGTGCGATCATCATACTTGCATTCTCCGGCCAACGCCCCGTTAAGATTGAGACCGTTCTCGCAAACGCTATACAGGCCTGCATAAGACGCGAGGCGCTCCCTCATAACGCCTACAAGAACCTCGTGCTGATTGGCTGTAGGCTGGAAAAGCCAAAGGCCTTCTACAGCGACTCGTTCGACGAGGCCTCGCTCATGGCAACCTGGGATTGAGCCTGACAAACATCTGCCCCACATGAGTCCCCGCGAGGCTCAGATCGCCGACGCGACTGGCTGCCCATGCCCCCTTCTTGTCCGCGGTAGCCTCCGTCGTCGCCAAGCTTTGGTGGACAGGTTACCGGTGTACGGCGGGCTTTCTAGCCTGGCAGCGACCTTCGTGCGCCTTCGTGTCCTTCGTGGATTATAGTAGCAGATGATCCAGCAACGCTGACGAATCATATCCCCAAGGTGCAGCCCATTGTAAATGGCACGCGTTTGCGCTCGAAGGGGCCTCGGTCAATCCTGCCTCCGGCTGGTTGAATCCCGTCATTGCCGCTGATAACTCTTCGTCTTGCCATTCCCCGTGAAGGGGCGTTTTTCTGTTGACACGGGTCTTGGGGACTGGTATTATCCTTTCGGAAGACCAAATCTGTATCAAGAGTCAGAGAGAGACGTTGACAGACTGCCTAAACCGGCGTCC
>CAYZPW010000038.1:0-30439 GCA_964480475.1 uncultured bacterium
GCCAAGTCTAGAGATATAGCTTCATTCGCGGCCATTCGTGTTTATTCGTGGTTTCAGGCTACTCTATACCTAGACCCAGCCGCGTAGCTTCGTCGCCTCGACGACAGCTGCTCGGAATCGGCATGCCAATCTGTTTAACGGATAACGCTTGAACAGCTGGCGGAGAACGTATATACAGAATAACCCGTCAAATCGAATCGCGGAACTCAGACTGTATTGCAGGGAGCTAAGAATGACCAAACTCAAAATTGACGACCTGAAGAGGATGAGGGACGAGGCCAAGCGAACCGTCCTCTTAAGAGAAGGGACGGGAAGAGCTAAGGTGACTGTCCACATGGGCACCTGCGGGATCGCCGCCGGTGCAAGAGGAATAATGGACGGGCTGTTGCGCCTCATCGAAGAACACAATGTAGAAGATGTCATGGTTACATCCTCAGGTTGCGCTGGTATGTGCAGCAAGGAACCGATGATGACAGTGGAATATCGATACAGCGCGCCTGTCAAGTATGGCGACCTTGATCAGGAGAAACTGAACAAGATATTCGAGCAGCACGTCTTGAACGGCGAACCCGTGTCGGAATACGCGCTTTCGATTGGCTCTGAGACAATGGGCTGATGCGCTATGTCGGGATGGGGTCCAACGCAAGATTCATGCTAGTAAGAGGAAGAAAACATTGAAAGCTCAAAGAACACATATTCTCGTGTGTACGGGGACTGGCTGCGTCTCGGCCGGAGCCTTCGATATCATGGAGGCATTCAAAAAGGAGATCACGAAGCATGGGCTTCAGGAGGAGATTGATGTCGTCCCGACAGGATGCAACGGATTCTGCGAGAACGGGCCTCTTGCGCTTTTCGAGCCGGAGGGCATTTTCTACCGGTGGTTGAGGGTCGAGGACATCCCGTTCCTTGTGGAGGAGCACTGCCTGAAGGGCCGACCGGTATCGAATCTGATGTATGTTCCGCCAAAGGAGAAGTCGCCGATACCCGCCATGAAGGACATCGAGTTCTTCAAGCACCAGAAGCTTGTTGCCCTCCGGAACAGAGGAAGGATCGACCCTGAGAAGATCGAGGACTACATCGCGTTCGATGGGTATATGGGTCTCGCCAAGGCGCTCACGGAGATGAGCCCCGAGCAGATACTCGAGAATATCGAGATTTCTGGCCTCAGGGGGCGGGGCGGAGCTGGCTTCCCAACGGCGAAGAAGTGGCGGGTCTGCCGGGACCAGCCTCGCACGCCCAAATACCTCATCTGTAACGCTGACGAGGGTGACCCTGGCGCGTTCATGGACAGAAGTGTGCTTGAGGCGGACCCCCACGCGATAATTGAGGGGATGACGATAGGCGCCAAGGCGATAGGCGCCGAAAAGGGCTTCATCTACGTCAGGACGGAGTACCCTCTCGCCGTTGAGCGGATGAAGATAGCGATCGGTCAGGCCGAGGAGGCGGGGCTTTTGGGAGACGATATCCTGGGTTCCGGGTTCAAGTTCAACCTGGCCATTGTTAGGGGCGCCGGGGCATTCGTCTGCGGCGAGGAATCGGCCTTAATCCGCTCCATCGAGGGAAAGGTTGGAAGGCCCAGGCAGCGTCCCCCCTTCCCAGCGCAGAAGGGGCTCTGGGGCAAGCCAACCAACATCAACAATGTCGAGACTTGGGTGAACGTCCCGCAAATCATCGTCAAGGGCGGCGAGTGGTTCTCCAGGCTTGGGACCCAGACCAGCAAAGGGACCAAGATATTCTCGCTGGTCGGCAAGATCAACAACACTGGCCTAGTTGAGGTCCCGATGGGTATTAGGATCAGACAGATTGTCTTCGGAATCGGAGGTGGGATACTGGGAGACAAGAAGTTCAAGGCCGTCCAGACCGGCGGCCCGTCGGGCGGATGCATACCCGAAGGGCTTCTCGATCTGCCGATCGACTACGAGAGCCTTCAGAGCGTTGGCTCCATGATGGGCTCAGGCGGCCTCATAGTAATGGACGAGAAGACCTGCATGGTCGATGTCGCCCGTTACTTCACGAACTTCCTTGCCGACGAATCGTGCGGCAAGTGCTTCACGTGCAGAAAGGGCCTGGAACGTATGCTCGAGATATTGACCAACATCTGTGACGGTAAGGGCAAGGAGGGAGATGTTGAACTGCTTGAAGAGCTGGCGATAATGGTCAAGGAAACATCGATGTGCGGTCTGGGTCAAACCGCCGCGAATCCGACACTCTCAACCATCCGTTACTTCAGGGACGAATACGAGGCTCATATCAAGGAGAAGAAATGCCCGGCGGGCTTCTGCAAGGGACTTATTACGTATAGCATCCTCGGAGACAAGTGTGTTGGGTGCGGTGCGTGTATGCGTGTTTGTCCAGTAGAGGCGGTCTCGGGCGAGAAGAAGCAGGTTCACAAGATCGACACCCAGAAGTGCATCAAGTGCGGCGCGTGCGTTGAGGCGTGCAAGTTCGATGCAATCAACGTTGCCTAGTGTGGCTCTTATAATTGGCTTCAAGGAGAAGATATAATGCCCAAATTGACAATTGATGGACTTGAAGTAGAGGTAGAAGAGGGAACTACCCTGCTCGAGGCGATCAGGTTCCTTGGCATCGAGGTCCCGACCTTGTGCCACAACGAAGGATTGACCCCGTTAGGCGCTTGCAGGCTTTGCATTGTGGAGATCGGCAAGCCGCCGCACTCGAAAATCGTGAGCTCGTGCACCTACCCGGCCGAGGACGGCCTGGTAGTTCGCGCAAACTCCGAGAGGGTCGTGAATCACAGGAAGCTGATCATCGAGCTGATGCTCGCGACCGTGCCAAGCTCAAAGACCATTCAGGACCTTGCCTCGAAGTTCGGCGTAACGCAGTGCAGATTCGAGCCTGAAAACAAGGAGTGTATCCACTGCGGGCTGTGCGTGAGAATGTGCGCCGAGCAGATGATGTCAGGCGCGATAGACTTCGCCCAGAGGGGCAAGGACATGATCATCACCACCCCGTTCGACAAGACCTCGGAGGTCTGCCGTCTCTGCGGCGCATGCATGTATATATGTCCGTGCTGTGAGCTGCGATGTCAGGGACCGGATGCTGAGACAACCGTTTGCAGCGGATGTCTGAATCTTGAACCTCCATGTCTGGATACCTATGACGATAAGATGTGTTTCCTCGACCCGTGTGCTGCTTGCGAGCTGGCGGGACCTTTCAGAACGGATAAGCAAAAGAAGCGTGAAGCCTAAGGGTTTCACACGCAGTTAATAATCACAAAACAAGTTTGTCTCTGCTAGAAATCCTCAGGAGGAACAAATGACCCTAACTAAACTGAATGCCACTGCCGCTACCCTCACCAAGAACAGAACTGAGGGTTCCGTCAGTCCCATTAGCGGAATGTGCGTAACCTGCATTGATGGCTGCGTAGGGATGTGCGAGATCGGTAAGTCCGCCTATCGGGGGCACGAGGTGATCTATCCCCAGCCGTTCGGTATCATCACCACAGCCGCCGAGAAGGACTATCCCGTCGATTATTCCTACCTCAACATCATGGGCACCGCCGTGGGCGCCGTCGGGGTTGAGACCGACAAAGGCAAGGAGCACGACCTTGACCACCTTAGCGACAGAGCTATCTTTCCGAAGGTCTCCCTCGAAACCAGCGTCGGCAAAAAGAACCCGCTCAAGCTGAAGCTGCCATTCGTCATCCCGGGCCTCGGTTCCACGAACATCGCAAAAAACAATTGGGAGGGGATCGCCATCGGCTCTGCGCTGGCTGGCACGATCATTACTATCGGCGAGAACGTTGTTGGCATGGACGTCGAATCGAAGATACACAAAGGCCAGGTCATGGATGCCCCAGACCTGGAGTGGAGGATCAAGACGTTCTTTGATTGGCAGCGTGATGGCTACGGCGACATCGTCCTTCAGGGAAACGTCGAGGACACAAGGCTACGCGTGCAGGAGTTCGCCCTCAAGGAGTGCGGCATCCAGACCGTCGAGCTCAAGTGGGGACAGGGCGCAAAGGACATCGGCGGCGAGGTTAAGATCAAGGTCCTTGAGAAGGCTCAGCTGCTCTATAAGCGAGGCTATGTGGTCCTGCCTAACCCGACCGACCCAATAATAATCGAGGCGTTCAAGCGCGGCTCGTTCCGTGAGTTCGAGCGACACTCGCGCATGGGAATGGTCACGAAAGATGGCTTCCTGAAGAGAGTCGAGGAGCTCAGAAAGGCCGGCGCAAAGCGAGTCTTTTTGAAGACCGGCGCCTATCGTCCCGCCGATCTGGCGAGGGCGGTCAAGTTCGCCTCATTGGCGGAAATCGACCTGCTGACGATTGATGGGGCGGGGGGCGGCACGGGCATGAGCCCCTGGCGCATGATGAACGAGTGGGGCATCCCGGCACTTGAGATTCACTCCCTCACCCACGAATACTGCGATAGGCTGGCCAAGAAGGGCAAATACGTTCCGGATATAGCGCTCGCCGGCGGCTTCACGTTTGAGGACCAGATATTCAAGGCGCTCGCTCTCTGCGCCCCCTACGCGAAGCTGGTCGGCATGGCCCGTTCACCGCTCGCGGCCGCCATGGTTGGAAAGACGATCGGCAAGAGGCTTGATATGGGCGACCTGCCGGTATTCATCGAGCGCTTCGGCATGACAAAGGACGAGATATTCGTCACCGCGCCCGAGCTGAGAGAGGAATGGGGCGACAAATTCGACGATATCCCGACCGGCGCGATCGGCGTTTACACCTATTACCACAGGCTCGCCCAGGGAATCAGGCAGCTGATGTGCGGCGCCAGGAAGTTCACGCTGGAGCATGTGAACCGCGACGACCTCGCAAGCCTGACCAGGGACTGCGAAGCCATCACCGGCATCCCATACGTTATGGACCTCGACAAAGAAGAGGTCGATAAGATACTCGACGCCTAGGCCGAGCGTCCATCACACTGCAAGATCGAGGCGCCTCGTGCCCATTCGGGCCGAGGCGCTTTTCTGCTATATGGTTCTGCGTCCTATTACGCTGCTTGGCTGCATGAATGGGCGCAAGACCCAGGATAAGCTGCTCGGCATGAGACAGCCCTTGTTATCTGATAGAACGTCCCTAAAGGGGACGAACATGGGTAGCCGTAGGTTTCAACCTACGGAAAGCGTGCACGCCCCCGACGAAAACGACCCTGAAGGGGTCGCACAAAAGATCACTGTCAAACAAGGTCCCAAATCACTCTCTCACGGCTTCTCATAAAGCACTCTGCCATACTTGTTGGCTGGATAGGCAAGCGCGCCTATGATCCGTGCATAGGCTGGGGCAACGGGCGATTCTTATCCACTATCTGTATATCCATGCGAAATCGGTCGATACCTTGATCTCACCCGATTTAACTGCTTCTAGCGCTTTCTGAAATTCGGGTGGCCAGATAACATTGAGACCTGACGACTGCCAGCGCAAGCAGCTCTCAGTAACGAATTTCAGTAACCACCTTGCACCCCGCTCAAGCTCCTCAAGCTCCTCAGGTTCACGTCGAAGCTGAATCTTCGCGGGAGGGCCCATCTGAACCAAAGGAGGCAGGCCAAAGAACTCCAATAGATCTGCACGCTTAGTATCGATCGAAAGGAGGTTCATCCAATTCTCAGTTGCCTGTTGTCGCATTAGGATTCTACTTGTCGTGTCGCTCAAACTCAAGAACATACCATCTAATGGGCTTCCTTGTTCCGTCTGCTGTTCATCCCGAGCTGCTGCCAGCGATCCCTTGACTCGATCCAATAGGTTCTTCAAACTGGAATCGCTGAGGAACTCGGGCAAAGCTGGGGCGTGCAGCTCTCGCGATGCCGCCCAATAAGTCATTTTGGATACTGCCGATGATTCCAGCCAGGCGCCGTTCTTCAGGTATTCGGCCGCGATGTTCAACGCCTCGCTGATCTCCTTGTTCTGAATCAGCCTCCCTGCATCCAGCTTGTCGTAATCGAGACCGAAATACTCATCGAGTACTCGCACCAGGAACCTGTGCGAGAAGACTTTGCTTTCTTCCAGGACGCTCTGCGCAGGTTCCTGGGCTGCGTGTTGCACCAGGTTTCTTTGCTCATTTAGAACTCTCATTTCACGACGAAGCGCCAGTTTCCTATTGTCCTTTTTGAACTGCTCTAAATCATTGATTTCGTTCAATAATCTCTCGAATTCAATGTTGAGTTCTCGCTCGGCCCTGATATCGAAGTGCAACATGATGCACTTGAGCGTGGTCTCAACGGCGATATGCAAATGATGGATGGCGAGCATCTTGCCAAGGGGGTCAGGTTTTTCGCTGTGTTCACGGCCATGCTCAAACATCATCTTGGCCAGGAGAAGCCTCTTCTTTACCAGATTCTCTTTTTCTTGGTCTTGCGCAGTCATATTTGATTTCTCGGACATGAGCTTATCACCTCACTCGATTTCTTAATGATTGGTATCGCCTGTCAGAGATTATCTCCCGCGTGAGGCCCCATTTGTCAATGATTGGTACTCAGTGGCGAAGCCATTGGCGGCTGCCGTCAGATTGCTCTGCAATACGTCAGGCCATTTCAGTGTGACAGAAGCAGAGGGCGGTTCGTGAACCGCCCCTACGAGATGCAGTGCCAGGCGATGCTAGCGGCGAGGACCAGCCCGGCGGCGGTGTATGCCAGCGGGTCGCGCCAGGTGAATGTGAGGCGCAGGATGCTGGTGCGGTTGGTTTTTTTGCCGAATGCGCGGGATTCGAGTGCCATCGAGAGGACGTCGGTTGCGCGTAGGGCGTGCAGGATGACGGGGACGATCAACGGGACGTGCTTGATCGCCCTTCTGATGACGCTGCCCTGGTCGATTGTGTGACCTCTTGCCTTCTGGGCGTCGCGGATCGTCCCGACGGTCGAGATGAATGTCGGCGTTAGGCGAAATGAGAGCATGAGCGTGAACGTGAACACAAACGGCAGGCCGAGCATCCTGAGAGCGGCCATGAACTCCTCGACCCTTGTGACGGTCAGAAAGACGACACCTGCCAGGACGAGCGATACTAGCCTGCAAGCCATCGCCAGCCCGCGAAACAGGCCCTGATCCGTAAGGGACAGCCCCAGGAAGCAGAGCATTTCTTCCCCAGTTCTGAAGAATAATGGCCAGACAAGAGTTGTTACCACCGCCATCATCAGTATGATCGGCGCCAGTGTGCGCACGGAGCCCCATGCCCGGGCGAGCGTAACTAAGACGAGGCAGCCCGCGAGATACGATGCTGAGCCTTTCAGGTCCGAGACGAAAAGCGGCGCTATCAGGAGGCACGAGGCGCAGATGAGTTTCGTGAGCGGGTGGAGTCTATGAAACGGCGTGATTCGGCGGCTGTATAGCCCGTATTCTTTGTTGGACATCTGTCAGCTCAGGGCGCTGTTCCGGCGTGCCCACGTGCCCCTCGGTGAGCTTTTCGAGACGGGCCCGACCGCGCGCCGGGATGCCCCTTGGCAAGCCTAATCTGCGAAATCTGCGTAATCTGCGGATACATCGCGACCGCTAACCACGCTTGTCGAAAAAGCTGGTAAACTCCGAGACGCTGAGCGCTGTTATCCCGAACTGGTGCGAGAGTTCCACGATCTTCGGCGGCACGAGGCCGGCTTGGGCGAGCAACTCCCGATTCTGCGGCTCGAAGAAGGCTCGCACAGGCCCGTCATATATAACGCTACCATCCGTGAATGCGATGACGCGCCTCGCGAACTCTGGCACCAGATGCAGCGAATGAGTGATGAAGATGACCGTCTTGCCGCTGGCATTGAGCCGGGAGAGCATCGACATTACCTTTCGCTCCTGGGTGTAGTCGAGGCCAGTTGTTGGCTCGTCGAGAATCAGAACGTCAGGATCGCACGAGAGGGTTGAGGCAATCGCAGTCCGTTGGCGCTCGCCCTTCGTGAGGCAAAAAGGGTCGCTCTTTTCCATCCCCCCGAGGTCAACCGTCTCGATCGCGCCGGCGACGAGTCGCTCGATTTCCTCATCTGAATAGCCCAGGTTTCGTGGGCCGAACCTGACCTCTTCCTTAACTGTCTCGCAAAAAATCTGATTGTCGGGATTCTGGAAGACCAACCCAACGTGGCTCGCTACCTCGGAGACCTTCATCCCTGAGACGTCCTTCCCTCGGAAGTGCACCTTGCCGGTTTTCGGCTTGAGAAGGGCGTTTAGATGCTTGACGAACGTGGTTTTCCCTGAGCCATTTCTCCCGACAATTGCCACGGACTCACCCTCGGCGACGGAGAGACTTACGTCTTTAACTGCCAGTTGTCCCCTTTCGTAAGAGTGCGAAAGGCCATGCACCTCGATCATGGCCGAGGTCTTGAACCGTTCCCTTTCAGTTTCCACCGTCTTTCGGTACCGCTGAAGGTCGGGCACGAACGATTCGTTGATGGCCTTGTACGCGTCGTTGACGTCAAGGGTTATGTGGTTGAGTCCCAGTTTTTGGCAGGTAGCGGCAACTGGATGAGGGCGAACGCCTGAATCCGACAGACGGTCCGACTCAACGCATAACTCAGGCGGATGACCCCGCCACTCGAGCCGACCACGCCGCATCAACGCGACGCTATCGAAGTTGAGAACGGACTCGATATCGTGTTCGACAAGCAGTGTCGTCGTGCCCGCTTTCCTGAGGGACCCTATGATCCCGTGAACGCTGGCCTTGCCGTCCGGATCGAGATCAGTTGTCGGCTCGTCGAGCAGCAACAGGTCAGGCTTCATAGCGAGGACAGAGGCAATTGCCAGCCGTTGCTTCTCGCCGCCTGACAGCGTCGCTGGTTCGCGATTCTCAAAGCCAGAAAGCCCCACAAGTTCAAGACACTCCGCGACGCGCGCCCGAATCTCGCCCGGGTGAACGCCAAGGTTCTCGGGACCGAATGCAACCTCCTGCTCAACGTTGGTTGAGAAGAGCTGATTCTCAAACTCCTGGAAGACGATTCCGACCCGTCCGGCGAGCTCCGCGACGGTATGCTCTGCGGGAACAAGTCGAAAAACGTTGAGTGAGCCAGAGAGCTCTGCTCGCTGGAAATGAGGTATTAGCCCGTTGAGGCATTTGAGAAACGTCGATTTGCCGGCCCCGGTGTGTCCGACTAGGGCGACTGCCTTACCCCTCTTCAGGTCAAGACTGAATTCCTTGACTGCGGGGGATTCCGCGCCCTGATACGTTACCGAGAGGCCGCGCGCCTCAACGACGGGTTCAGAGTCAACTTCTCTGTTGGACTCGGCCTGGCTGCCCATCGAGCCGTTGCTCACAGCATCAGGCATCCGGCGACGATGGCCGCAACGAATGGCGTCAGGATGAGCTTGACGCTTTCGGAGGCGCCGGCGGCATTGAGCAGTATCCCGGATGCCAGCGCGCCAAAGCCTCCAGCAACGACCAGGAATGGCCCTACGATCTGCGCCAGCAGGCCAGCCCTGGGCTGGTATGAAGGAGTCACCTGAGTGTAAAGAAGTCCCATTCTCTTTATGCGGGGATAGAGCATTAGGAACAGGATCGGGTAGAAAATGGCTGCGATTGAGTTGTTGACTGCAATGGGCACAGCAAGCACCGTGAACGGGACGAGGGCGAGCAGGTCAACGCCCCATCCTATCATCGTTGCGCACGCGGCAGCGGCGAAAATGCCGACAACCACCTTGTAATGATACCCGGCGGCGTCCGGCTTTTTCCTAAAGAGGCCTTCCAAGAGCTTATACGGCAGGAATCCGAGCATGAAGTTTCCGAGCATACCGAAGATGCTGCCCAGGCCGAGCATGCCGCCAAAGACGTCCCCGACCAGGTTGCCAATCGCGGAGCCCCATGCCGCTGCCGGGCCAAAGAGCAAGGAACACAAGAGTGGGACCAGCGCTGCTGGCCTCAGCTCGGTGTATCCCGGGATGATGACGAAGCCCTTGAACGGAAGAAGCAGGCACACGTATAAGGCTGCGACTACGGCGGTCAGGACAATCATCCGGGTGTTTGTCCACATCGCGAAGAGCTCGTTACTTCTGAGCATCCATCTGCCCTTTCAATTCGCTCAAGGCGTATCGCTTGAACGCCTCAACAACCTCCGGGTCGAATTCCTCGCCGGAACCATCCTCTATAAGTTTCAACGCCCTCTCAAACGGCATCGGGTCCCGATACGGTCTGTCGGAGGTTACTGCGTCAAAGACATCGGCAACGCAGATGATCCTCGAGCCAAGCGGCACATCGAGCCATTTCAGCCCGTCGGGATAGCCTTTGCCCGAGACCTTCTCATGGTGATGCGCCGCGATATCCGGGATACTCTCCAGGCTCTTGGTAAATGGTATTCGGCGGAGTATCTCAAAGGTGCGGCGGGCATGTCCCTGAATATGGCGCCGCTCGTCATTGCTCAGAGGGCCGGGCTTGCCAAGAACACTGTCACGGACGCCAATCTTGCCTATGTCGTGCAGCAGGCCAGCGAAACGAAGCTCCCTCAATTCCTCTCCAACGATGTGCATCTCTTTGGCAATTCCAACAGAAATGTCGGTGACCCTAGCGGAATGCCCAGCCGTATAGGGGTCCTTCGCGTCGATCGCGGCCGCGAGTGATTCAAAGAACTTCTCGAGCATCTTCTCCTGCGCCTCATATAGGAGAGCGTTCTCGAGCGATACCGCCGCAAAAGACCCTAGAAGCTCAATCAGCCGCTCGTCCTCCTCGTCAAACGTGCCCTCAAACTTGTTCAGGACCTGCATGACGCCGATGACGTTCCTGCGCTTGTCCCAAAGAGGCGCGGCAAGCATGTTCTTCGTGACGTAGCCCGTCTTACGGTCTATGTCCTTGTCGAAACGGGGATCGGAGTATGCTTGAGGGATATTGATGAGCTTGCCGGACATTGCACAGGCCCCAGCTATTCCGGCGTCGATGGGAATCTCAATCTCAGCTATCTCGAGCTCTGTCGCTATCATGGACCTGAGCTTTTGGCGGTCCTTATCGACGAGATAGATCGTGCTCCGATCAGCGTTCATGAGTTTCTTGCTTTTATCAAGAATCAGGAGAAGCAGTTCCCTCAGCCGGACCTCGCCGGAGAGCATGTAACCGATTTCTATCAATTCGGAGAGTCGCTCAACCCTTTCTTTGAGGCGCCCTCGGTCCGTGAATGCGTCCGAGAGGTATGTCCTGATGTCATCTGTGGTTTTGAGTTTGGCCAGATCGGACCGGAACGCCTGCGAAAGCGCGCTCTCAATCAGGTCAATGAGACTTTCGACTGGAGAATCTTCTTTCAAATCTCTCCTCCTGTTTGTGATTCAGCTGAAATACTGCCATCAATAGCCCCATGCTGTCAACGAGCCTGGGCAGTAAGACTCACCGTCGAAGCAGCACTTCTTATGCTGCGAATCCAAGGCACGTAAAGCAGGGAACGGTCTTATCAGCTTGAGGCGCCTGAGCGCTTGATAAGGGTCCTTTGCAGCCCGAACGCGGCAAGAACGATGAGCGACGGCATCAATTTCATGCAATGGCGCCCGGCGCTCACTGTAAAGGTCTCAGCAAATGTAAAGAACGCAAGAGCCAACAGAACAGGCACGGCCAGAACCAGCCATCGCCCTCGATGGCAAAACACTGCAAGACCAGCAAAGATCAAGAATACTGCGTTGGGGATGAGGAGGCTATGCTGGACATAGTGGTTGCGACTCGTGGTCGGATAATAGAGAAAATACTGCTCGCGCCAATCGGCAGCGTTGAGCCACAATTGCACGACCTTGCGAGGTGCATTTACTAGCCAGGACAACGGGTCTCGCCAGAGGAATTTGAACGCCTCGCGGAGCAGGATGTCATTCGCCTCCATTTCGGGGCGGCCGTGCACCTTCTGTATTACTTCGGCAGGAATGGAGAACACAAGTCCCCTGCTCTTGTCCTGAGTCGGGATAAAAAGGCCTTCCATCATATTGGTGCCGACGAGCGTCGTCCCCGGGAAGAACCTGTGGAACACGAGAGCATTTCGGATCACCCAGGGCGAGAGCGTGACACACATAATAACGACCTTCAGAACAGGCATAAGAATCGCTCGCTTGAGATCGACTTGCTTGGTTCTTAACGCAAAAAAAAGCGCAATCGAAAGCGGCGCGGCGAGAAGGAGAGACTCAGGCCTCGTCAACGCAGCCATTCCCAGCAGGAATCCCGCCAGCAGGAATCGTCGGATACTGGGTGCTGCAATCGCCTCAATCATCGCCCAGAGATACAACGTGGTCAGAAGCATATTGAGACTTTCCGTCATCAGGACGATATTCTGCTGGAACAAGGGTAGATATGAAGCAAACAGGCCCGTTGCCAACAGACCCACCTTCACGTTCTCGAAAAGGCGCCTACACATTGCGAAGACGGCGAGCATCATCACTGCGTCAGATATGCATTGAAGCAGAAAGACGGCGCGATGTCGCTCACCAAAGAACCAGTAAACCCCGGCCAGAAGGAGCGGATAGAGTGGCGGGCGCCTCGCACTCGGCTGGCTGATGCGCTCGCGCATCAAGAATCGGAAGTGTCCGGAAAGGCCCTTGAGTTGATAGCCTTCCCCTGAGATGAGGTTCTTGGCCAGCTGGTTGTATTCCTGTGGGTCGGATTGCTGCGAAACGGGAACGAAATATGGCATCGCAAACATCCAGATGACCCTGGCAGCGAACCCGACCAGAATGATTCCGATGAGCCACGCACGATCATTCCTCTCGAGCCCCAAGAATGCTCTCATATTATCTCCCAGAATCTGTCAATGACCTTGCAGTATATTCTAATGATCGCTGTTGCCGCAACGCTCCTGCACATCGGTCCGGACACGCCTTGTGCCGACGTCTGATACTGAAACGCGGTCCGTTGACGGCCTTCGCGAGAAACACGCATCACAAGTCGTTGAAGACGCGCCTCAGGAGCCTGGCGTCCTCTCTGTCGAAGCCGCGCAAAAGAAGAACCGCGGCCATATAGGCAGCTATGCCGACGCCGATGGCGCCCAAGAACCCGAGTGTTGCAAGCGAAAACCAAAGCACGATAAGCATGATGAGTGAGGCGCCGAGCGGCCGGATTGAGGTCGTGAACATGGCTCTTGAGAATGGCCTCGTGAATGGGATAAGCAGCCCGAGAACGGGGCCGGTAGCGTAGGCGAGCAGCGACGCGACGGCTGCGCCTATCATGCCGAATCGGCCTATTAGAAGAAGGTTCAGCATCACGTTTAGCGCGGCCGAGCTTCCGGTAAACAGCAGGTCCAGGCCTTGGCGTCCTGACGAGACCAAGAGCCTGTTGTTGATAATACCCAGGAAAACAAAGACCTCTGCGAACAGAAGTATGGTCAGTATCGGAGCCGCTGAGATGTATTTGTCGCTCGCGGCTTCAATGGCGTTTTTTGAGAGCATAATACTCGCACACGCGGCCGGGATGCAGATCATGTTCATGTATTTGAATGAACGACGGTATGCTTCCTCGAAGGACCCGTTCTGATCTTTGTAGGCGCTGCACAGCGATGGAAAAATGGATGCGATGAACGCCAATGGGATGATGCGCAGGACTTCCGCAAAACGCGTGGCGAAGTTATACGTGCCGACGAGCGCCTCCTTTCCGAGCATTGCTTGGAGCATGATCTGGTCTATTCGGGCGTAGGTCATGATAAAAAGGTCGCAGATGGCAATCGGCGCCGCCTCTTTTAGTAGAGTTCCGCAGGTCCGGCCGTCGATTTTGAGCGATTGCTGTCCTGTTTTTCGAAAGAAGAGATATAGCAGAATTGCTTCCGGCACGCCGATCAGCGCGCCGGGAACGCCTAACAGCAGCCCGGCGATGACGAACCAGGGAAATGGGGCGTCGATGGCGACCAGCGTGATCATGGCTCCTGCTCCGAGAAATCTGGCGACCAGCGTTGCGACGCTTCGCCTATGAAGCTCAAGCCTGAAATGCAGCACGGCGCCGAATACAGAGAAAACGGAGAGTAGGACCCCGACCGAGGCTATTCGTATCAGGGTGCAAAGCTGCGGGGAGTAGTTGAGCCAATCGTCGGCAAGAAGAAGGAATAGATTCGCTAGCGCGAACGCCACGAACGCCAAGATGCCTTTGACAAGCAGTGCAGAGCCAGTTATCGAACCGATACGGTTTGGCGTCCTTGAGATCTCCCTTACGATGATCCTGTCCATACCGAAATTGGCGAACAGGAAGCAGAATGAGATATAGACGAAGACCTGATTGTAGGTCCCAAATTGGTCCGTGCTGAGGTAGCCGGCCAGGTGAACGACTACTGCGTAAAAGGTTATTACCTTCCCGACAGCCTCGCTGAGAGCAATGGCGCCGAAGTTCCTTGCGGCTTTTTGGGCAGTGTCCATCACTTTCAGAATAGCAGATTGCTTATGAGCCCCGCAATATAGGGGACGGAGAAGTTTCCGCAAAGAAAGCGGAAACTCATCAACAGTAGTTAGTTCACTAAACCAAAGGCTTGAATGGTTGAGTGACAGGCTGTATGGCTATACTCAGAACGGTTACGACCTGCAATGCCCCTGCCCGCGAACACACCTCTGCGATTAGCTGTCTTGGCTTCGCCAGGGACAGGACTGACCCTTTCTGGCTACCATTGATCTCTTCCCTTTCGCCTTTTCTCCCTTCCGCCCGTTTCCCCAATGAGCGAATCTCTCAATAGTTGCTTGACATCGTGTGCGTCTATCAGTATCTCTTGTGTTAAGATGCTTGCCAAATTGGTTGTTGATTGGTAGTGTTCCGTGTATAAATGAGAATTACGCTATTGCTTTATAGCTGCGTATGAACCGTTTCTGAAATTTTCACGGGAGGAGGTGACACAATGAATCGCAAGGATGCCGTGAACCACATGGCTGCCAAGGCCAAGATCACCAAGGCACAGGCGGATGAGGCGCTTACTGCCCTGCTGGACGGAATCATCCACTCACTGAGAAGCAATCAGAAGGTGACGTTCATCGGATTCGGCACCTTCATGGTTAAGAAGCAAAAAGCGCGCAAGGGCTTCAACCCCAACACCAAGAGACCGATGACCATCCCAGCTTCGAAGAAGGCGAAGTTCAAGGCTGGGTCGAAGCTTCAGGACGCTTTGCACTAGGGATACGTTCTTTTGTGTTCTGACTCCGCTAAACTGAAGTTATGGATGCTGGCGGCGCTCCAGGTTGTAATGCAACCTCAAGCGCCGCCATATTTGTCTATTAGCTCATGCCCGGAAAGATAGCGAAACATCTCTCAAGGATTTCCCACGCTTATGGCCGTGGACAACCTGCTTTTGTTTCCGGACCGCCTCCAGGCAATCATGGCGGATACGCCGGGCCTCGCCGTCGAGCAGCTGAAGGGCGACGTCTCAACTAGACAGTATTTCAGGTTGCAGTTCACCGAGGGGGCCTCCGCCCGGCGATTCGTGGAGCGCTGCGCCGAAGCGGCAGACCTGGCGTCGGAGCACTTCACTCATCACGAGGCCCAAGAGCGCGCTCTGGTCGCCATGCTGCTGCCTAAAAGAGGCGCGTCAAGGGCATCCCGCGTCATCGTTGACGTAACCAAATACATCGAGCGCTGTGACGTGCCTGTCCCGGCACTACATCTCGCCATTCACGACCTGGGTTTCTTGGTCATCGAGGACCTAGGCGATGCTCGGCTCTTCGATGTCATTGATGAGATGGATGTGGGACGGCTCAAGAAGACCTACACGAAACTTGTCGATTATCTCGTTCGCATGCAGTTTCCGCCCCCGTCAGTGCCACGGGATTGCGTCGCCTATACCTACGCGTTTTCAACCGACCGCTTCCTTTGGGAGCTGAACTCCTTCGCCAAGCCGTTCTCGGAGGTCATTCTCAAAAGGGACTTAACACCGTCCGAGAGCGAGGTCATAAAGCGGACTTTCCCGGCTATTTGCGAGGAGATGATGGCGCAGGAGCTGCTCTTTACGCATCGCGACTACCATTCCCGCAACGTCATGATCAAAAACGATGACCTCTACGTCATCGATTTCCAGGATGCGCGCCTCGGCCCCATCCTATATGATATCGTGTCGCTTGTTTTCGACCCCTACGTGTCGCTGAGCCGACAGACCCAGCAGGAGCTGATAGATTACTTCGTGTCGAGGCTGCCGGCCAAATCCCGCAACGCCTTGCGCGCACTGGGCGTAAGCAGGGCCTTCGACATCTGCCAGACGCAGAGATGCCTGAAGGCTGCTGGCACGTATGCGTTTATGGCGAGTCGGCGAGGCAATACTGGCTTTCTGCGATTCATTCCGCGTGCAATCGGGAGCGCCATTGACGCCGCGAGGCGCAGCGGCGATTTGCTGGAGCTATCGAACATGCTCACGCACTGGCTTGAAAGGATGAACGAGTTCCTGTATCGGAACGTGTGAGCAGACGCTTATAGCGTTAAGTAATAGGAGCTTCGCGAGCGGCGGCACTCCGCCTGAGGCGAGCTCCCTTTGGGTGCGAGCCGACCTTTGCGGCGCTAAGTAAAAGAAGATATGGGAGCGGAGGCCCTCCGCCTTGCAAGATGTGGGGCAGGGGATAGAATTGGGGGCGAGATGATAAGAAGGTTTGTCCGAATCTGCAAAGACCGCGAGATAATCTACAACCTGGTCGTCAAGGAGCTGAAGGTCAGGTATCGCGGCTCATATCTTGGCTTTCTGTATGCCCTTTTGAACCCGCTTGTCTCGACCGTTGTCTTCGCCGTGGTCTTCACGTTCATCATCAGGATCAAGATGGAGCATTATGGGCTTTATCTGTTGACTGGATTCATGCCCTGGATATTCTTTCAGCAGTCGCTGTCCGAGTCGGCCACCTCGATCATCCGCAACGCCAACCTGATCAAGAAGGTGATGTTCCCGCGCGAGATATTCCCGATGTCGAGCATCCTCGCGTGCCTCGTCAACTTCGGCCTCGGGATATGCGTTATGCTGCCATTTCTGGCGGGATACGGCCATTTTTCCGCAAGATGGGCGTATCTTCCGCTAATCCTGCTAGTCCACTTGGCCTTCACGCTTGGACTTGGGCTATTCCTGGCGTCAACCAACGTCATGTTCCGGGACATCGGAAACCTCGTGGAAATTGTCATCTTCGTCTGGTTCTATGCAAACCCGATCATTTATCCGCTGCGGATGCTGCAAACTAAGGTTTACGAGATAGGGAGGCCTGAGCTGCTGACCGTATATCTGTTGAACCCGATGGCTTCCATCATGGTCCTGTATCGACACGCCCTCTTTGCGGTCGAGTCGTCGGACGTTCTCAGGGTTGCAGTGCCAGTTGCGGTTGTGAGCGCGTTCTTGGCGCTTGTCGTCGGCCAATCGGTCTTTAGCAGGCTTCAAAAGAACTTCGCCAAGGAGCTATGAGTCTTGGCGGCAAGTTACTCGGCAATGAGGAAGGCCAATCCTGGATACGTCAAGCTCGATCTGTTCTGCAAAGGGATGCGAATCGACGAAAGCTGTGACCTGGCGCATGACGGCCGGCCGATCCTGAGAACCCGGGCGGGTCTTGGCAGCGGGCTCGAGATGCTCCTGCCAGAGAATGTGTGGGTCAACGCCCCCGTCGAGGAGGATTTCGCGAGGGATTCGGCGTATTGCCTGCACAAGGAGAATGGCAGGCATGTCCTGAAGCACGACGGGACGGTTGTCTTTGAGGTTGCGCTGCCCAAGCGGCCGGGTTTCTATGACACGCTGACTCAGAGCGGCAAGCCCATGTCGCAGATCGGCGTCTTGCAGGGGACCTACCTCGGTATCTACCCCACGCGGGTCTGCTACTACTGGACGCTCAAGCCCAGACAAAACTGCAAGTTCTGCTCGGTCGGCCTCAACGTGGGAACGAAGGAGGCGCGCGAGAAGTCCGTCGAAGACGTCCTTGAGACCGTCCTTGAGGCGAGGCGCGAGGCGCGGATAACGTTTGTGCACCTCAATACGGGCTATCAGGATGGCGACACGTATCTTGATGATCTGGAGCCTTTCGTGGGGGCCGTCAAGCGGAAAACGGGCCTTCTGATCGGCGTTCAGACCCCACCCCACCCAGACCTAAAACGCTACGACGAGCTCAAGAAGATGGGCGTCAACAACATCTCGTTCTGCTTCGAGTTGATGGACGAGTCGCGGCTCAGGGAAGTCTGCCCCGGCAAGAGCAGCTACGTGGGTCTAAAGCGCTACCTGGGCGCCATCCGGTATTGTGCCCGGATGTTTGACACGACCAACGGTGAGATAATAGCGGGCCTGGAGCCGGTTGAGACGACGCTTAAGGCCCTGGACTGGATAACCGGCGTGGGCGCCATCCCGACGGTGTGCGTCTTTCGTCCGCTGAAGGGCACGGACTATGAGAAGCTGCCCCCACCCGGAACCAACGACATGGCCCCGGTCTTCGCAAGGCTCTATCAGCTTTGTATGGAGAGAAACCTGCCCATCGGCATCGCGCCGAACATCCAGGTAAGCATCGTCTTGCTGCCCGACGAGGGGCGGTACTTCCTCGATAACCCGAGGCAATATCCTCTGAAGCGGGCGAAGCTTTGGGCAATGAAAAAGGCGTTTGGCATGTATTTCCGAGCACATCTGAGGGTGAAGTGATGAACTTGATGGACATCGACATTGCGAGGATGAAGGTCTATGTAACCAGACGGATACCCGAGCCGGGTATCTCGCTCCTAGACGAGCATTTCGACGTTGTGGTTCGTGACGAGCCAGGGCCGATCAGCAAGCAGGAGCTGCTGGAAAACGCCCGTGACATCAACGGCCTTCTCTGCCTCCTGACCGACCCGATCGATGCCGAAGTGATCGCCGCCGCCAAAGAGCTCGTCTGCATCTCAAACTACGCTGTTGGCTTCAACAATATCGACGTCGCGGCCGCCACAGAGCGGGGCATTGTCGTGACAAACACCCCAGGCGTCTTGACTGAGACGACCGCTGACTTCGCATTCGCGCTCCTGATGGCCGCGGCCAGGCGCGTTCCGGAGGCGGATGGCTTCCTGCGGGCCGGCAAGTTTATCGGGTGGGACCCGACGCTGATGCTCGGTTGGGACGTGCACGGTAGGACCCTTGGTATAATCGGTTTCGGCAAGATTGGTCGCGCGCTGGCGAGGCGTGCGGCGGGGTTCAACATGAAGGTTCTGTATTATGACCCCGTCAGGGGTGAGCCGGATGAGCCTGCGCTTGGGTGGATGTATTCGTCGATTGAGGGTATCCTTGCCGAGTCGGATTTCGTGTCGCTCCACGTCCCGCTGACGGAGGAAACCAGGCATCTGGTCGGCCGCGATCAGCTCAAGATGATGAAGATGACCGCGATCCTTGTTAACACATCACGCGGCCCGGTCGTAGATGAACAGGCGCTGGCCGAGGCGCTCCGCGACGGGACAATCGCCGCGGCGGGGCTCGACGTTTTCGAGGATGAGCCGCAGGTCAATTCACTCCTCACGTCGCTCCCGAACGTTGTCCTTGCCCCACACGTTGCTAGCGCCTCGCTTGAGACCCGCTCACTGATGGCGAAGCTCGCTGCTGAGAACTTGATTGCCGCCCTGTGCGGTGAGCGCCCTCGGTTTCTGGTTAATCCAGAAGTTCTGGAGAGTGGGACCGGGGGTGCCCCCAGGCCAGACTGACTTAAAGGAGCCATTCATGACACAACTGTGCCCCATAGGCCTGGCGAATCCGTGAAAACCAGTCCCAGAACGGTCGCTGTTTTCGCGCTGTTCGTGCTGCTCGCGCTAGGCATTCGGCTGACCTACCTCTTCCAGGCGAGCCAGCCACCGGTTGGGAGACTCGTGATACTCGATTCGCAGGTCTATCAGAGCCGCGCCTTAGCGATTCTGAAGGGGCAGCGTTTACCTACAGAGGTCTTCAGGATGAGCCCCGCATATCCCTGCATGCTCGCCGCCGCCCTTGCACATTTGGCTCAGCTTTATGCGTCCGTCGGGTAGCGCAAGCCGGCAAGACTCGTCGCAGAGAAGGGTCTCGAACGATGCCCCAACTACGGCCGATTGCTTCACATCATGGGCGAACTCGCATCCGTCGAAGGGGACCTCGCGGGTGCACTTGAATACTACCGACGGGCAACAAAGTCCGAGGACGCCAAACCCAGCTACTTCTTCCGCCTTGCCAAGCTGCTGATGGCGGAGGGAAGGTTGGATGACGCCCTTGAAGCCGTCACTGCCGGTCTTAAGAAGGAGCCAGAGAACGTCGAGGGACTAGTCCTTTTGACCCAATTGCAGCGCCAGAAAGGCGATTGAGAGCGGGGAGATGAGGGAGCTGATTATCGATCGGCGTTGGGCTGGATGAGATAGGGTCTGAGCATGTATATCTCGGTGGTGGGGCCGAAGTAGGTCTTTGGGCCGATCTTCGGCGCGGCGAAACTGTGGTCGGGGAACCAGCGCGGCTCGGGCGGCCAGCCGTTGACGGTCTCAACCAGGACGCAGTGCTGCCGTATGAGGCGAAGCATACGCGCGGGCCACTCGAAGTTGCAGTATCGGGTGACGCCCCATTTCTCGACCGTGAAGAAGACGACTCGCTGTCCGATGAACCACCCCGGGTCAGGCAGTGTCTCCCCGTTCCTCGCGCGTCGTAGGAATATCTCGCCGATCGAGAGATCACGGCCGCCCACGGTTCTCGGGGTCCACAACGAATGCAGCGAGGCGACGCGGTAGCCCGGCCCTGCGACGCGCTCGGCGTTTCGGATGAACCATTCCTGCACTTTGGTTAGCGTGCACGGGCGGGTCATGAGATAGTCGTTCAGGAGCGTTGCTCGCGCAGGTAGAAGGACCACAAGCACCGTGGCCAGAACCATGATCTTCGGCCGGATAGCGGCCGTTGCGATTGCGTCCGCGGTCCGGACGACGGCAACACCCGCGAGAACGGCCACGGCTGGGCTTACCGGAAGTACGTTTCTGGGGAACGCGGCCCGCGCGGCGGAGAAGAGGGCGACATGCGGTATGACAAACGACGCAAGAACGAGCAAGTACTTCCTTCCAACTGGGCACGAAGCGCAGACGATTATGCCGAATATGGCGAAGCCTGCCGCCAGGTAACCCACGTCCCCGAGCATCGAGCGGATGTGGAACACGACCCCGCGCGGGTTCTCTGATGACATTTGTGGGACGCCGAGGTTCCCCGCCTCGAAATAGTGGACCGCCTCGGCCTGTATATGTTCGAGGAAGACTGGCAGGTGCCGGACGGCGCCTATGTTTAGGAGAACGAAGAGTAGAAGTCCCAGAAACGCGGGTCGCAAGGCTCTTTTTAGCCAGCGCCGCTTAGGTCCGGCAAGCGCTGCGGTGAGGCACGCTGGGATGACAGCGAGGGCTGCTGTGTATTTGAAGGACGCGGCAATTGCGGCGAATGCGGCCGCCGAGAGGCTCAAGCGAGCGCGATTGCGGTACAGGCTGAGGAATGAGGACAAGATGGCGAGCTGGACGAATAGGGTCAGCGCGGCGTCTGGCGTGGCGTAGTGGCTGTGGAGGACGCCAAGAAAGGAGAAGGTCGCTATGACGGCTGCGGGGATGCCCGCGCCCCGGCGGATGCTCCTTGCGGTCTTGGCCACAACGAGAACGGTGAGGGCCCCTGCGATAGCGGAAAGGAGCCTCGCATGCGGCAGATAGTCCTGAACCCTAAGGTCGGTGAATGTCCCCAGAAGGCCCGACGAACTTCGCATCAGGAAGGCCGCGACAGCCGCAGCGTAGTGCATGAGAACTGCGAGCGCGGGGTAGTAATAGAACTGGGGGGATAGGTCGCCCGAGAAGAGCGCCTTCAACACTGTAAGGCCAACGTTTCGCTCGTCATGGTGGATGACGGCCGGAAGCGCCCAGTTGACGCCCCACACGCGGACGGCAAGCGCGGCCAGGAATATGATGAATAGGATGCTATTAGTCCGCAGATTACGCAGATTTCGCGGCTTTTCGCAGAGCATCGGTGTGGGGGAGGGTTGGTCAGGCACGGCCATCCCTTGTGGCCTCGGGTGGGTATCCGTTCATAGACCCAGCGAGTGCTTTCTCAAACTCGAGCTTCATCCCCTCGACCATGGCGTCCCACGACGAGGCGCGCGCCATCTCAAAGCCCCATTTGATTGCGTCGTCGTCCGGCCGCTCCAGCGACGCCTCAACGGCAGCGATGAAGTCATCGGGCGTGGCGGCTATTTTGATGATTCCCGCATAGAAGGTAACGATGTCCGGGATGGGCGTCGAGACGACCGGGGTTTTCGATGCCAAATATTCGAGCACCTTTGTGGGGTGGGTGTGCATCGTGAGGTCGTTCAGGACGAATGGCAGGACCGCGACATCGAACCGGGCGAGGTAACCTGGCAGTTTGGCGTAGGGGACAAGGCCTGGCAGGATGATGTTTGGATGCGACTCGATCTCTGAAAGTGGCCTCGTCGCGAGCCAGGGGCCGGCCAGGAGGACCGTCCACTCGGGGTGAACCTCTGCGGCGGCAAGTATCATGTCGAAGTTCAGTCGGTCATCAACGGCGCCGAAATAGCCTACCACGGGGCCCTTGGCGTCTAAGAGCGCGGCGGGAACCGGAAGGTCTTTGTCAGCGGCGCTGCTGAAATGCTCAAATTCAACGCCGCATGGGAAGTACTTGATGCGAGCGGGGAGTTTTCTCTTGCGCTCGGCGAGCGTATTTGTGCCCGCAAAGACGACATCTGCTGCGCGAAGAAGCCGTGCTTCGAGGTTGGTTGTCTCGCGTCTTGCGAACCCAAACGCCGAATGTTCATCCATGATGTCATAGACCACACCGCTTTGAGCGAGCGAGTCGAGGAGCGGCGTGAATCTGGGCGCGTAGAACCAAAGGAGCGGGGCGCGAGCAAGACTCGTTTGGCGCAGACGGGTCGTTATGGCCGCCCGGACGGTCCGTAGGTTTGTCCTGTAAATCGCTGTGACGGCGCGCTCAAATGGGAGCAGAATCGGCGACAGGAGTTGAACCTGCGGCGCCACGCCGGAGGGCACGAGTTGTTTTTCGGCCTTGCGCCTTGCCAGGTCCGAGGCGTATCGTGGCCAGAGATAGAGCACGGGATACGATTTGGCGAGGCGCACGGCCAGCTGCTGCGGTCTCTGCCAGAGGCCGCCGAAGGGATGCGTCGAGATGAACACGATAGGTGTTGGGCCAGCATTGGTGGTTGGTCTAGATTCGAAAATAGAACGTGCGCGTATCGCGACCGCGTAGGCCAGCGCAGCGGACGAGAAAGCGAACAGTCGGAGAAGGAAGCTGATCCTGGCGATGATTGGATTCATAGCGTTCCGATCTTTGCACGCCTTTTTTGCAGAGACAAGGGGGATGTGAGGAGGAGTTTCCCCATCGGGGAAACGGGACAAAAGGAAAAAAGCGAAAAGGCGAAAAGGGGAAGGGGAGAAGAGTCGCAAGTCGAAGGTCACACGCGCGTAGTGGCGGTGCTTGCCCCGCCCGAAAGGCTGTGATCTGACCCCTGCCACTTGCCGATAAGTCTCAGCAATCGACTGTCCACCACACGACGCTGAAGCATGGACATCAGTTCCTTGTGGTCAATCGTGTCAAAGAACTTGCTGATGTCCATATCAAGCACCCAGTTCACTCTACCCTTCTGAAGAACCGTCTGCAGCGACTGCAACGCCTGATGCGCGCTCCGCTTAGGACGAAATCCATAACTGAAGCCCTTAAAATCGCACTCATAGATGCAGTTGAGTACCTCCACAACCGCTCCCTGCACGATCTTGTTCAGCCGACGTAGCCACAGGCTACTATGGCGAAGTCTGCTCCTCCAGCGCCGGTATCCCAAGCCGACGCTTGCCACCGGCGATTGCGGATTGCAGATTGCGGATTATTGAATTGTGAACTGTGAACCGGGAACCACGTGTGCGCAGAAGTTGGAAGAGGACCTGAAGGCGCTCCATGTGTGCTTAGCGTTTACACGGACAAGCCTGGATGAACCAACCCACAATCCAGAATCCGAAATCCGCAATGCAGGCACCGCCTTCCCATCAAGGGACTGATACGACCGCCGTAGCGCTTCCAGCGTCAGATGATGCGCAAGGCTGGTGAACTTCTCCTTCGGTTTGGCTTGCGCCACTTCCTGCACTCGACGAAGTTTCGGGCAGACAGATTTCCATTTCTGAGCCTGGCTCATCTTTCCCTCCGTCGAGTTCCCTGCTCGGCTCTCCCCTTCGCTCCACCCACTCGGCGTGAAACGCCTTCGCAGGCTTCATCACTACTATGACAGAGTCCGACTCCCAGAAAGCATTGACACAGCACCGCTTCGGTTCTCCCTCGCATCGCTGCGCCCGCCGTGACCAAACGGCGGCTGTTTCTGGGTCTCTGCTGTTCCGTGGTTGCCCCTGGAGACTCGATGTGAGCAAATTGCCCCGGAAGGCCCGACTGCCTAGGCATTCTCAGTTCGCCGCGCGGCGAATTGCCTGCGGTCGTAGGCGAAAACATCGGCACCTTCAAAGTAATAGGTCTCGGGGATCACCCTCACACCTCGAACTCCTTCCTGCCTACGCTTAGAACCCATCATTTGCTCATCTCGCTCCGCTCGATTCGCTGACTTCGTTTCTGATACGCTCCCAAGACTCGGTTACTACTCCCATGCCTTTGGGTTAGTAGATTGGCCTCTCACCAACGCGGACAATTCGCAGCTTTCAGGACGCACACCCACGGCTTCTCACGTTCCGCCCCTTCAGGGCGTTACCCCAAGTGTGAGATGCTCTTGACTGCCGTGATTGAAATGACCCTCGAGGCGCCGGTCGTGCGATCAATACCTCTGAAGTAACCTTCGTTCTTTGTTTCCATCATCTCAGAGACCGTCATCTTCTTGTAACGGACTGCTTGCGTGATAGGCGAGATGTATTCAATTGCCACTGGCTTGCCGAGCGTCATCGCCTTGTTTAGCTTGTCTATGATGCCCTTCTGAGGCCTTTTCGGCATCTCGAGGGTTTCGCCCGTGCTCGATTTCAGAGAGATGGGCTCCCGGTGTAGGACCAGGTCGGAGAGCTCACCAGCCAAGAAGCTCACACGAAGCATCAACTTGTACGGAACCCTGGTCGAGAGGAACTCCTCATCGACGAGCAGTTTTTTCAGCGAAGGAATGTCGGTCTCGAGCGATGTCAGGATGTCAGACAATGCGAGTGCGCACGCGAATACCGCCACACTCTGCTGCTGTGAGAACGAATACGACTGGATGTCCGGGCCCGCTTTCTTGAGCTCGTCGTCAATCTCTGGCAGGTAGCCTTCGCGCTTCAAAGCCCTATATAGACTGTCAATATGCTCGGAGTTTATAAGCGCTGTCCTCTGTCCGACGCGCTCCTGAAGACCTGCTGCAATCTTTCGGAAACTGAGGATCTCGCTCATCAAGAATTCGTCCGCTGTCTCGAGAATGACGGCATCTCTTATCCTGATACTCCCAAACTTGGCTGACCATTCCTTTATCGAGAACTCGACGTTCTGAGGCATCCCGGCCGACGAGTGCCGTTTAAGAAATGAGATGATTGATTTGGCGTCAATCCCCTGCTGAAGCGCTCTTGAAATGGAGTGTTTGCTAACCTGGAACTTGAAGACCGCATCCATCTCGGTGCGATTCGCGAACCGGTTCAGAAAGAACAAGGCGGAGCGATCGAACTCCCGCTGCACAGTTATCTCGAAGTCTGGCTGTAGCACGAAGCGCCTCTTCGGCTTGCCCGGCCTCTTGATGAAATCCCCTGTCAGGAACATCCTGCCCGGTTCTGTAACTGCGAAATGCGTCAGCATTCCGCTCTCAGAGAATCGCAGCTTGACCACGCCTAGCCAGTAGAGCGGGTCGTAGATATAGTTTGCGAGCAAGCCCCCCTCGAGGTTGAGCCAGAAGCTCTTGTCGCCTTCCTCAGTGCGAAGATGATGTCCCACGCGGGCGGCCAGCACAGTTATCTTCCAGTTGTAAGGGTCCGACGGCGGACGAAGAAACCCGGGCACCTTCTTGTGCATGTGTTCGAAGAAAGCCCCAAATTCGTGCCACTGGCCCTCAGTTAGTTTTGCCAACTCCAGGAGTGCTGTCTTCCTGCTCTCGTTCGGGGCGTTCCTTCGGCCAGAGACCTCGATCCTGAGATTCGGTATCTGATACAATTCGTCCCACGAAGATGACAGATAGGCCAAAAAGAGCGTGTGTATTTGTGTCTCAAGAGGCGCGGAGAGCCATTTATCGCAAGCGTCCGACAGGCCGGCGATGCTCTCCTGCGGACGAACGACCAGCAAATCCGATTCAAAGAGCAAATTCAGCAGAAACCTGACCAACCGGTCCTGCTTCAGCCGCGGAAAGGTGGAGGGACGGACCGGCGATATGCTCTGGATGGAAAGCAGACGATCGACCACAGATTTCGCGACCCCGCCTCGTTTCAGAACCTGAAGTCCGGCCGAATCGACCTCGCAAAGAACGAGAAAGAGGTCATCCAGAAGCCTATCGCCAATGTTCAGCTCCGAAGTGCCTGGTCCGTTCTCTGGGCCTGATGACAGGCCTCTTATCTTGGCCATCATCCCTCCGCCTCAGACCGACCCGCTCGCCCGAACGTCATCAGCGCGAAGAGCGATCTCAAAGGCTCTTTCATACTTCTGCTTGATAACATCCCAATTGTAATTGATGCGGAAGTATCTGTTTCCCAGGCTGCCGAGCCGCGAGCGAAGGAAATCGTTCGTCAGAAGCTCTTTGAGACAGACGATGAACTCGGCCTTTGTCCGGTAGTAAAGGCCCCCGTTTGCGCGTGAGCACTGTCCTCGCAGAACGTCCGACTCGCCGTTTGCCAAAACCGCCTTCTTGCACGCCCACGCCTCGAGCAGGACTATTGAGAGGCTCTCCAGAAAAGACGGCATGACCAGCAGCTGCGAGCCCTTGAGAAGCGCGAGCTTGTCCTCGGCTGAAACAAAACCGAGATGCTTGATCATCGGATGGCCCGGTACTTCGATGACGTTGCTTCCCAGGAGGACAAGATAGGGCTTTGGCACGTCCTCCTGCGCGACGTAACTCAGGAAATAATCGAACAGCTGGTCGCAGCCCTTGTTCTTGTCGATTCGCCCTATGTAGATGATATACGGCTGCGCAAGAAGAGAGTGCTTTGCGAGAACCTTCTTGATATCGCCCGACTTCCTCTCTTCGATACCGACACCTGTGACGACGTTAGGAACGGAATAGTTGTGTTGAGCATTCTCAATAAGGTTCTTGCTTTCGGGCGTATTGTAGAGTATTACACGAGGTCCTCGGAAAGTGCTGCTGAAGACGGAGAGCTCAACTGCTGGATCAGGCTCTGCCGTGGGAACCAGGATTGACTTATGGCCAAATTGCCTCACGCACTCATTGGAGTGATAGTAACGAAAGCTATACGGGACCAGAATATCGTAGCAGTCGATATTTGCCCTCAAATACTGGATGAGGTCCAGAACGAAAGGGCCCTGCTCACGCAGCCAGAGTCGTTGCTTCTCCACAGGGGTAGGCCCGCCGAAGACCTCGCTTGAGATCAGCCCGAACCGCCGCTCCTCGCGCGGTTGTTTGACCTTAAAGCGGCGGAGTAGCACATTGTTTATCCTCTCCTCCCCTGGCGGATAGTGATCTCGCCAAGAGATGTAGTCCAACGCGCAAGATGAAAGCACCTCCACCTCGTGGTCCCCGGCAAGCCGCTCTGCCACCAACCTACAGTGCAGTTCCGCTCCCCCGTTGACCTCCAAACCATACCGCTGAACCAAGAAGGCTATGCGCATTGGCCGCTAACCACCGGCTGTATCCGCGCTCTGTTTCAAGACATCGTCGCTCACAATCGAGATCGCCGTCGCAACTGCCTTGTCAAAATCATCGTTCGCAACTATCGGTATTTGGTGTTCCTCGGCAAGTGATAGGACATAAGTCTGTATCTTGCGAATTGAGCTAAAATTGTCCAGATAACGCTGTGCAAGCCGGTTCTTCGAACCCACCTCGCGCGAGGAGAACCTGGCCTTGTGTGATGCCTCGTCCGAGACCGTGCTCATTATCCAACTGATCATCGCGGAGCGCCTCAACGGACCGATATTCAGAAAGCCCGGAACAAGGTGTACGCCGTCAATGATCATGCTAACGCCCTCCCGAATTGCCCTATCGATCATCGCGGACACACCAACGCATATCCTCGTTGCTTGCTCTTGAAACGCGAACACCACAGGATCGACCCCGGCCGGAAGCGGCACGCATAGAGACTTGTGAGCCGTGTATGAAGACTCGTGGATCGAGGGCACGAATTCATCGGAGAATAGCATCTTCATTATCTGCCGGATCGAGTCCGTCGAACTGGACCGCTTGAACCCAAAAAACCGGCCTAGCTCGGCCGCTATTGTCGATTTGCCCGTGCCAGTGCCTCCCCCAACCAAGACAATCACTGGCGTTGACTGGTCCTTAAGATGGCGCCACATTAGGTAGCGCCGTGCGTATTCGGCGCCAGCGATCTCGGACAGAAAATGCGATGTCCTCTCGCGAATCTCGTCCCTCGTCACGACTGATCTATTGGTCTTCTTGAGCTCGGCCTCGACCAGCCCTGCAATGCGAAAGGCCGTCTCAGTATCCACACCTGAAGCCTGAATCGAGATAGTCAGTAACCCCTTAGAGAATGGGAACGAGGTCCCAGTGCCCTCGACCACAAGTTGACGTGGGCTGCGCCTAAGTCGCGAGTACTTGTCAGCAATGCCCTGCCCGTAGCTCTCCCGAAGCCTGGATACAACGGTGTCCATTAGCTCTTCCTTGGTGCACTCGGTCATTCCTCGCTCAGTCATATCCATTTGGATTTGGCAGGCAAGACCATACGCCTCCTCTAAAGGCAAGCCCGAGGCGGCAAGAGACTTCGTCAGAAGCCCCCGAGAAAACGGGAAACTCGTCCCCTCACTCGAGATAACGGGCGGCGGCAGCTCCTGCGTCATCTGAAGTAGTCCTTCATCCAGCTCAGGTAGTCCTCCGACCCCTTGACCAGCGGCATGCAGATGATCTCGGGCACGTCGTAACTGTGAAGCTCCAAGACCCGATCCTTCAGCGCATCAAAAACGTCCAACCTGGTCTTGACAATCAATAGCGACTCCTTGGCTGACTGAACATCATCGTCCCACCAATACGTGGAACAAACATCCTGCACGACACTAACACAAGGCGCGAGCTTCTCGCGCACGAGTGCATTCGCAATCCGGTTCGCCTCCGACAAGCTCGACGCAGTTATCAGCACAACTACGAAGTCCGATTCCCGCTCCATTCATACCTCCAAAAAATCATCCAACCGAAAAATGCCTTTCACTGCCCCGAATACCGACTCAGTGAAGCCTCGTATCATCGATCTCCGGCATGGGATGTCTCTCGACGTCTATCCGACCGAACATCTCCTCGTATTTCTGGATATTCATCTCCAACGCCTTTAGGAACAACTTGGCTCGCAAAGGATTCGTTATGATGCGCTCGAACACTTTGATCTCATTGCGCCCCGGCATGACCTGCCCCAGGTCTATCACAAACTCGTAATTACTGTGCCACACATTGATGAAGTTGGCGTATTTGCCCGTGGCCGCGGCCTCGTCTATCCTCACTTTGAACTGCATTTGCTTTGGCTTGGCCTCCAAAATCTTTACACCTCCGATCATTGATTACAGAAACGTTGTGAGCAGTTCTTTCCTGCATACATCGCCAAAAAGGCTACCAGCCCCCCAGACAATCGTCAAACTGTTAAACGAACTGTCAGAATATCCGATACTAGAAAGAGGAGGTTTGACACGGGCAATGAGCGTAACGGTAGAGCTGCACACCGAAGGTCCGGCGGCGGTATTAAGAGCGACGGGCGTCCTCGACGAAAAGGGCACCATGGAGCTTCACAAGAAGGTCGAAGAGGCAATTGCAATTGGCTTTCGGAGCCTTGTGCTTAACCTGTCGGGCATCACAAGTTTGACGCCCGATGGCCTCATGCTGCTTGAGGCGATTCGCCACGATGTTGCTCTGTGCGGCGGCCTACTCATCTTGACGATACCGCAACGTCAGGCCGCCGAAATGCTCAACGTTTATGGCCTCAATAGGCACCTTGTCATCACGCCCACTGAGAAGGACGCGCTCCGCCGCGTTGACAGCTCGCTACCATCCATCTGGGCCACAGTCTAGCCTGAGTTTCCTAGTTATGTGATTGGCGCGGTCGTAATTGTTCCTTTAGAGCGGCATATTGGAGAATGGGTTTGTATTACCCAGCGGTGAGTATCGCGGCGAGGCTTAAGGCTTCGGCGAGTCTTCGTTGCTTAGGTGACATACGGCTGATCGCGATATGGTCTTTGGGGTGGGCAAGGGTTCCTTTCGGATAGATGACGGCGACTTCTCGAATCGCGGAAAGTTGCTTCAGCATTGCCGGCAGCGACAGGTCGATTCCCGCCTCGAATGCCTGCTTTCGAGCCAGAGTGGACAAAAGAAGCGCCAGCACACAGTAAAATCCATGAACCCGCAACTTCTGGTCAGTCCAGTGATAGGCCGGCTGCCAACGTAGGAAAGCAACATTCTTCATGTTCTTGAAAGTCTCCTCAACGCGGGCCAGCCCACGATATGCCTCAATCACTCGCCCGGACGTCCAGTCGAGGTGGTTGGTCGCAAGCAACGTCCTGCCGAGGCGCT
>CAYZPW010000039.1:0-28859 GCA_964480475.1 uncultured bacterium
GAATTGACCGCCTGGGCTTTCTTGGTGTCAAGCCGCGCAAACAGGTAGGGCTGAAGCAGGTTCAGCCGGCTCGATCCAGACTTCAATGTTCCCTCTCCGTGAACGTCAGCAACAGAAAGCCAAACAAGCAGCCATAACCTAGCTAATAGGCGGGACGATGTCAAATGGCGAGTCCAAAGGTGAAGTGCAGTCCGCCGCACGGCGGACCGAACGGCGAATCCAAACTCCAAGGTCAGCCACGTTTAGCACAGCACTGAGCTTGGGATTCACGTCGAGCGCCTGAGCTGAGAGTTCGGCTCAGGAGGCCCGACGGCGCCGTTGAGGAGGTTACGCTAGGCCCCGGCGATGGCCTTTACGTGAAGGAGCATCTTCATTGAGCGATGACACTAGTTGCAGGATTGCCCTTGGGGAGCAATGGCGGCGCAAGAGGGCTGGTGCGGGATTGATCGTAGTCTTGGCCACGAATTAACACGTTCAGCCGCCTTAGCCCCCGCCGCAGCTAATGCTTTGGCGGACCAAGCAGGCTGCTAGGCGAAGGAGGCAATAAGCAGGAATGAGGGCGAAACGCGTTCTTACACGCCGAACGTGTCCATCTGGATGATGGCGGAGTACATCTCGAAGACCTCGGGAACCGGAATCTTGGCCCTGGCCTGGACGGGCCCGAATGCGGACATCTTGCCGTTGACGTCTATCTCCACCAGGAAGTAATAGTAGAGCGTTCCTGGCTTGACGGACCTGTCGAGCACCTTGTATTCGGCGCCTGCCTGAAGCATTCCGCTCGCCTCGACCATCCTGGGCGTGACCTTCTCGAACGACTGAAAGTCCCGGGACTCGCTCCGGTAGAGCTCGAACCCGGCGGTCCCGATCTCGGTCCCGGTGACCCAACGAAGCAGTATCGAGCCGTCCTTCCGCGCGACCGCCTCAAACGAGTCGAGCGTGATGTATGTGTAGGCGGACTGATCGTAGTGGATCTCTGGGTCACCATACACATTGAAACCAAAGGCATTCATGTACTTCTCAGCGGTGTTGGGGTCTAGCGTGGATTTCGCGGTTGCGAGGGCTTTGCCCACGGGATACGACAGCTCGGCCAGGTTCCTGTTCATCTCGTAGCCAAGGTCAACGTTGTACATCTTGCCCGTCGGGCCGGTCCAGCCGACTTTATACCAGGAACCCCGCGTGGCGCCAACAGCGGCGATCGCCCCACACTTCAGAAGAGAATATGATAGATTGTCGTTGTATTCGGGGCAGGCGTTGGAACAGCTGCACTGATAGACGATAGCAGGCTTGGTGTCGTCGAGCGAGGCGCAGTTACTAGTTTCCATCAGAATTTCATCACAGTAGCATCCACTATAACCCACCACAGCACTCCACTCATCCCCGTGGGCCCACCAAGTGACTAGTCCGTAAGCGTTTGCCGTCTGCTTCCAGTGGTTCCAGGTTGCATCTCCGACGAGGTCCTCGTCACTGGCGAAGTCAGAATCGGCATCGGTGCAACAGGTACCCTGCTGGTATAGCTTGTATGATGAGAACCCCGCCGTGGTGAGGTAGTCGTCCATCATACATTCGGCCAGATATGCCCCATCCGTGCTGGAATCAGAGAAACTCTCGGGAAGCAGAACCTTTTTCCGCCAAGATAGGTCACCCTCGGCGGCCTGATAATCGATCGTTTTCTGCAAGATGTCATCCAGCTGCTCAAAGTCCTCTTCACTATCTCCGTAGATCGGCATCCTTCCAACAAAGACCTCAGCAGTCAGGTCGATACCGCCGGTTCCTCTGTCATCATTATACTCGCCAAAGTATGTGTCCCCGTCGAGGTCCCAATCGCCGGTCAGGTCGGCGTAGAAGTAATCGGTCTCGGCTATTCTCTCCCAGGATTCATGATATCGTGGCCAGCACTTCTTCATCGGGATATCACCGCTGTCAGCGTCTGGGTTGCCAATAAGCAGAACGTATCTGACCTGGCACGACGCATAGTTTTCCTTTAACCATTGGCGTATCTTTTCTGCCGTGCCATCTGGCGCTTGCCCCGTCAAACCGCCGAACTCATCCTCCGTAATCACGAGAGGTGAGAACCCCCACGCCGTCTTGTGGCTGACAAAACCGGCAAGCTTGCTGCTTGAGGCCTCTATCGCATTCGTCGTGACGATCACGTAATCGAACTTGCTGCCGTTCTTGGCCTTTCGCTTCTGCGAAGCCTCATACCAAGCTGAGGCCTCATCGAAGTTGATGAAGCGGTGTCTTGCAAGGTCGTCCATGACCGTGTCATGGAGCAGAGCAGGGGGTTCCTGGTCACCCGTCCGCTCAAACTGCACAACAATCTGTGCACTGCTGACCAGTGTGAGACGCTGGGTTACTGGGTTGATGGCCAACGGGGTGAACTCAACTCGGACGAACTTCCACTTGCGCATCTGCGAGCAGTTGAGCTTGGCAATGCAAGTTCTGGGATAATCCTCGTTTCTCCAGTAGATGGAGATGTCCCTGCCGTCAACGATCGGGCCGGCATCCCCCCAGCTGAGAACTTGATTACCCTCTTCATCCCAGATCGCATCTGGCGATGCAGGTTTGAGATTATATCTGCCGTCAACTACTGACTCCCTAGCATCCTGGGCTCTTATTGTGACGCTATCCCAATTGACGTCGGGTGGGAGGGCGACGTCAAAGACATTTCTGGGTAGCAATGGCGAGCCCGGGGCGCCGTTGGTTGTAAAACCCTCCATGCGGATGAGCTCGCCGTCTGGCGTTGTGAGGATGTCATAGTCGGCAGCGAAGACATCAAACGAGATGCATTCTGCTGCGGCCAAGGCGCTTGTCACCAGGACCGCGAGCGTCGTGATCATGATGGAAAGCGTCAGAGCGGATCCTCGATAAATGTTCATTCATATCCTCCCTACGAAAGATTATTCATCTGCCGGAAACAAACGAGGCGTTCCTCGTGGCACGCTAGAGTATTGCTCATTTTAGCTAAGGTGTCAAGTTCCGCTTTGGCAGGGCAATTAGAGGCATCTATTCGGCGCGCTGTGAGCGGGACATACGTGGGTGCACGAGCCCGGTCGGGGATGCGGTACAAGGAGAATTATCAGTGGGACGGGAGAGACCTCACCGCATAGAATCGCAGAGATGAGGCAGCGCTGAGGTTAGTTGGGGCAGAGGAGCCCACGAGGCGCGTAGGTCCTCTTGGCCCGCGGTCAGGTCGATTTCGAGTTGCTTAGCGGGATGGGCGATGTTAGGGCTATCGAATGCCCTCGGCGCGCGCCTGGACTGCCCAGCACACGAATCAGGCAGGCCCATGAAGCCTACCGACTTTCGACCTCAGCTTCGGCCTATACGCCGAACGTGTCCATTTGGATGATGGCGGAGTACATCTCGAAGACCTCTGGAACTGGAATCTTGGCCCTGGCCTGGACGGGCCCGAACGTGGACATCTTGCCGTTGACGTCTATCTCGACCAAGAAGTAGTAGTAGAAGGTCCCGGGATCGACGGACCTGTCAAGAACCTTGTATTCAGCTCCCGCCTCAGGCGTTCCTGATGCCTCGATGATTCTCGGATTGATCTTCTCGAAAGACTCGAAGTCAGGGGACTCGCTGCGATAGATGTCGAAGCCGGCAGTCCCGATCTCGGTCCCGGTGACCCAGCGAAGCAGTATCGAGCCGTCCTTCCGCGCGACCGCCTCAAACGAGTCGAGGGTTATCCTCGTGGCATCCGTGGTCGTCTTCCAGACCTCGCACCCGGTGCCGTCCTCGGCCCCGAAATCGGTGTTGGTGTTCCAGGTCGCAGCGTAGAGATCGCCTTTGAATACGCCAAAGCAGTAGATGCTCTTGTTGTAGTCGTCGCCAAATCCGTCCCTGCTCCATTTGTGCCAATCGTTGCCATCGGTTCGCCAGACGTATTGAAGCTCGCCTCTCCTGGTTGAGGCCCATAGGTCACTATCATAGACGATCAGGTCCACGATGTCGTTCACATAATTGGTTTCGACTCTTCCGGCCGGATCCCAATCACCTGTCGTGGTATTGTATGAGTAGAAGTCATCGCCCGAATGGTGATAAAGGCCCACCAGTAGCTCTCCGCCGAAAACCTCGAAGCACCGGGCAGAGAGCGCATAGCAGGTGTTCGCGCCAGAGCCGCCCACGACGCCGTCCCAGACCTTAACCCACTCCGCGATGTCACTGGCATTCTCAGCGTAACGGAAAATGCGCCCGGCCGACCAGGTGGTCTCGTCGTCGGACCCGCCGCTGAAGTCCCCATCTCGGTTGTAGGTCCCGGCGTAAAGGTCCCCGTTGAAGACGATCATGTCCATCACACAGATGTTGTCGGGTTCATCGGCGCTCGCGGTGCCGAAGCCTCCGTAGCTGACCTGCTCCCAGTCCATTTCAGGCCCTCCGTCCTTCAAAGAGCCATCCGTGCGCCAGACCTCGCAGCCAGAAGTCGTGTTGAACGTCCCTACATAGAGATGTTCTGTGCCATCCTCATCTTCCTCATCATCGTAGGTTGTGAATATAGCCATCGCCCGGGTATGTCCATTGGTGGGATCGCCCTGGTCATCTTTTTTGCCGAAGCTCGATTCGTTGACCTTCACCCACTCCCAACTGGCGTTGTCAGGGTCCGGGTCGGAGTCATAATACCTGAGTATCTCTGTCCCGTATGTATCGTTTCTGGTGCCGATGTAAAGATCACCTTTCCAGGAGATAGCATAATCGGCGGACCCATTGCCATGCCCAAAGGCCTCATACTCCCAGTCTAGAGGATAGCTTGTTCCGCCTTGAGTCCGGAAGACCTCGGCTTTGTTATCACTGCCGGATACATTGCCCTCGATGCCACAGTACAGCCACTGTGTGCCGTCATCAAAGGGCAGGAGGAACATGGCTTGTGCCCGTCTTGATGTGCCCCCAAATGCATCCTCGTTCACCTGCACCCAGTAGTCTTCGCTGAAAAGCGGTGTGTGGCCATGCTCCTGAGAGCCGTCCAATGTCTCCGGGTGTCGCTCCATTAGCTCGGCCGCGTCCGCCTCCTCCTTATGGGCAGGCATCGGTTGCTCATCTCCAGGAGCTTTAGGAGTCAGGATGTTATTCCAAGCGAAGACAGACAACGCTGCTGTGACGATCATGGCCGTGACGATCAAGGTGAGTTTCAATTTCATAGCTGTCACTCCTGAAAAATGGGCCTGCATCCGGGAAAAACACCGCCACGGCTGAAGGCGATGTTTCTCAGGTATGCAGTCGATTAAAGAAAAAACTCCTTATGATCGATAACGAATTAGGATAATAATATGACTATAATAGAACCATAACGCACGCAGCTTCGATTGTCAAGTGCGAGATGGCGGTGCAGGGACTTGAACCCCGGACGCCGCGGATATGAGCCGCGTGCTCTAACCAGCTGAGCTACACCGCCATGTGTGGTTGCGGGGGTCGGATTTGAACCGACGACCTTTGGGTTATGAGCCCAACGAGCTACCAGACTGCTCCACCCCGCAACGTATCAAGAGAGGAAACGGCAAAGCCTCCGCAGTTTGTGCCGAGCCTCAGCTGCCAACTCCCTCCGGCGCCCAGTCATCAGGGACTAGGATTATCAGCTCATCCTTCTTGTGAAGCAATAAGTTCTCTCTAAGTATCTTCTCCGAATATCTAAAATCGCTTTTGAGCCCCTCGATCTCATTCTCAAGCTCGAGGTTCTCAGCAATTCTCTTTGAGACTCTCAGCGACCAAGCATCTCGCTGTCTGCGCAGGCTGTTCATCTGCGGGACACTCTCCTGAAAGAAGGAGACCCAAAGCAGCCCGAATACATAGACAACGATGCCCAACCAGAGCGTCTTCTTTATCAACTAAACTCCCTTCACAGGTTAGGCGGAGACGCCACACACCCACAACATTGTGATCGTGTGCTCGAAATGTCAAGTCGAAGGTCGAGGAGTTTCCCCAACCGGGAAACGGGCGAAAAGGCGAAAAGGGAAACGGGCGAAAGGGAGAAAAAGGCAGTCCACATTCGCGAACGCTACGGCGGACAAAAAGGGGAAAAGGCAATCCTCCTTTTCAGCCCAAGCTCGCCCTTGCACAGCTACCTGTGACTTATGGCACAGCACTGCTGAGTGAAGCCACTCTTGAGAAAATGTTGACTTGCAATTGGGCATTAAGTAGCTTCCGATTGTCCCCCAGGGACGGCTTGCTGGGCAGTGGTTTCAATGGAGTCGTTGGCTAAGGATTACTAGATAAAGCACAGGAGACTTGAGTGCCTCGTGCCGGAAAGGTGAGGCGGCCCCAGGACGACGCTACGAAGGAGTTCTTCAGGAGTATCTCGCTCGTTACGCAGATCGGCCTGACGATGGTCATCGCCATTGGCATCGGCTTTGCGGTGGGATTCTACGTTGACAGGTGGCTTGACACAGGCCACACTTTCCTGATTGTTGGTATATTGTTCGGGATCGGCGCGGCTTTCTGGAACGTATACCGGATACTTCTCAAGGGATTTGTGCCTCCAGCGGCCGCTGGTGAAGGCGATGAGGCGAAGGACGATTGACGTTTGAAAAGATTGGTCAAAGAGGTTCCCTGAGATAGACGAACAAGTCAAATACATGCTCGATTTCAGGCGGAGCGTGGTCCGAATCGCCGCCAGTTCCGCTCTTATCATTTGCGCCTCAAGCGCGCTACTTGGCTATTGGGCCATTGCTCTAGGTTTTGGCCTTGGGTCGGTTGTCAGCATCGTGGGATTTTCGCTCGCGGCCAAGAAGTCGCTCATGCTCTTTTCAATTGGGAGATCGACCAGCGCGGCGGCTTTCTCGTTCAAATGGTTTCTGCCCAGGTTCTTGCTGTATGGTTTGGCGCTCTTGATCGGGGCGCGGTGTTCGTGGATCGATTTCGCGTCTGTCGTTGCGGGGATATTTCTCTGCAACGTGATACTTATCCTTTACGAACCTGTGATAAGTCGGTTCGTTGCGAGCTCGAAGAGGCGCTCTGGTCTCTTTTCTGGGGAGGTTTAGCGCAGCGTGGAAGAGATAGGGCACGTAGCCCAGATACAATTGTTTGGCGAACCGGGCTCCCCGTTTGGCACCGTCAACTACGTTACGGTGCTCATGACATGGGTCGTGATGGCCATCATTATCGTGTCCGCGGTTCTGATTGCCAGGCGGCTCAAGGAGGTTCCCGGCCGTGTGCAGCTGGTTGTCGAGCTTTTGGCCCGGTTCTTTGATGGCCTCGTAAAGGATGCTTTGGCGCGCGACGATAGGGCCTATCTTCCGCTAATCGGGACCCTTTTCATCTTCCTTATCCTGTCCAACTGGATCGGGATCATCCCCGGTCTTGAGGAGCCGACCAAGGACATCAATACGCCGCTCTCGCTTGGTGTGATGGGCTTTTTCATCTGGCATGTCTCCGGAGTTCGGGCCAAGGGCGTGATCGAATACATCAAGGAGTTCTTCCAGCCGATTTTCTTTATGATGCCGCTCAATGTTGTCGGCGAGCTGGCAAAGGTCATATCGATCTCATTCCGTCTCTTCGGCAACATCATGGGTGGAGCAATAATCATAATCGTTGTTTCCCACCTCCTGATGTTCCTCGTCGTGCCGATACTTCTGAATGGCTTCTTTGGGGTATTTGTGGGTTCAGTTCAAGCGTTCGTGTTTACCATGCTCTATTTGACGTACACCTCTGTAGCGGTTCGTTCGGACTAGAGGTCAAGGGCGCCAATGGAAGTTTTCTGGGCAGAGGCCATCAAGTATCTTTCCGCCGGCATTTGCATGGGGTTCGGTGCGATAGGCGCCGGCATCGGCGAAGGCTACACAGCGGGCCAGACTGCGCTCGGGATCTCCCGTCAACCGGAGGCTTCCGGTCAGCTTGTCAAGACAATGCTGATCGGTCAGGCGATCACGGAGACGTCTGGCATCTTTGCCCTGGTAATCGCCGTTCTGATGATCAGCACGAATGTAGGGACAGAGGGCGATGCGGTGTTGAACATGGCGGCTGTCATGGGCGCCGGGATAGCGGTCGGCGTCGCGGGTTTTGGCGTTGCGATTGGCGTCGGCTACTGCGCGGGTCGAACGTGCGGCGGCGTGGCGAGGCGCCCCACGATTGGCGGTCAGGTGACCGGGACGATGCTCGTGGGTCAGGCCGTTACGGAGACGCCCGTGATATTTGCGCTGGTGGTGGCGTTCATACTGCTCTACTCGGCCTTCTCCGGCGGTTTGGAGAAGGCGTTTGGGCTCCTTTCAGCAGGGATAGCGATGGGCTTTGGGGCCTTTGGAAGCGGCATTGGAGGGGGCCTACCGGCTGGGGCGGCCTGCTCCGTCGTCGCGCGGCGCGAGGAGGTTCGGGGGCAGGTTCTCGCGATGATGCTTATCGGTCAGGCGGTTACTCAGACTTCGGCCATTTTTGCGTTGGTTATCGCCTTCCTGTTGATTTTCGCGCACGGCGATGGCGCCAGTATGGTGAAGATAGCGGCGTTTTTGGGCGCCGGGCTGTCGATGGGAATGGGTGCAATAGGTGCGGGAATTGGGACAGGGATGCCCGCAGCCTCGGCCTGCACAGCTATTCGGATCAACGAGCGGACTAGCTCTGTGGTGATGAGGGTCATGCTTATTGGTCAGGCAGTTGCGCAATCGCCCGCTATCGGCTCGTTGATTGTTGCGTTGTTTCTGCTGTTTGTGGTTTGATTTTGGAGTCTGTGTATTCATGGGTTCTGTTGCGCTTATTTGGCGGCATCTTGTCGTCAATCTAGAACGGTTTTGAGAGGAGATGCTATGGATCAAGTAACTTCTACTACTATCATCAAGGCAGCCGCGCTCCTAGGAGCGGGCATCTGCATGGGTTTTGGCGCGATAGGCCCCGGCGTTGGCGAGGGTTATGCGGCCGGCCGAGCGTGTGAGGGCATCGCTCGGGCGCCTAAAGAGGCGGGCCTCCTGACCAGAACGATGCTCATTGGCCAGGCGGTCTCCGAGTCAACGGGGATATATTCACTGGTGGTTGCGCTTCTTCTGATCTTCGTGGTTGGCGGCTAGGGGCGTATTGCATACGCCCGTTGGCTGTTGCCCGTTGGCTGTTGCCCGTACTTGGATAACGAGCGGATATGGTTGACATAAACCTTACGATAGTCGTTCAGGCTATCAATTTTTTGCTTTTGGTCTTCGTCTTGAAGAGGGTCCTATGGGAACCTTTGATGAGGCATATGGACCGGCGAGACGGTCTGATTGCCGGTCGCAAGGAGGAGATCGAGAAGGTTCAGGCCGAATCTCAGAAGATGCGCGAGGAACACTCTACGCGCATCCGCGCTGCGCGAAAAGAGGGGATCAAGCTTCGAGATGACTTGATAAGGGACGGTCGTGTTGAGCGTCTGCGCTTGATAGATGAAGCAATGGACGAGGCAGAGGGAGTTGTTTCGGAGGGCGAGAAGGAGCTCCAGGCTGCGAAGCGAGCGGCGCTTCTCGGCGTGAACGACGAGGAGATAGCCTCGATGGCGGACCAGATCGTTTCAAGAATACTGTCTGTGGCAAACATCTGAGATTGACGATGCAGGATAGCGGAAACAGGAAGCAGGAGCGTTCTAGAGGGTTCTTCAGGCGTTCGATGACGGTGGTCTATATTCTTGGGGCCTACCTGATAGTCAACTTCATACTCAGGGTCGTCGATCATCCGTATTCCGAGACGATGAAGCTCGTCAACTTCGTGATCTTCGTCGGGCTGATTTACTATTTCCTTAGAAAGCCGCTGCTTGCGATAATTGATTCTAAGATCGCCGACGTTGACGAGCTGTTGACCAGCACGAAGTCTCAGCTTGAGGAGGCGAGGAAAGAGCGTGAGGACGCGCAGCGAGCGATCGACGGGGTTGATGATGAGATCGAGCAGGTCCTTGCGCGAGCGCGGGAGCTGGGCGAGATGGAGCGAGTGGCCCTGATAGACGACGGCAAGGAGCGTGCGGGTAACATCGTGGCGCAGGCCCACGTAACCCTCGAGGGTCGCGAGCGTGAGATTCGGCAGGAGATACGTGAGGAAATGGCCGGACGCTGTGTAGATGTGGCTCGGTCGCGGATTCTAGAGAAGCTTACACCCGAGATTCAACTCGCTCTGATCAGGGCTCGGATTTCCACAATCGGGCGGCGCGCATGAAAAAGGCCCTCTTGGCGAGGCGCTACTCCAAGGCGCTTTGTGAGGTAGTTCCCGAGGATAAGCTGGACGAGATTCGCGAGGAGCTTTGTGCCATGGGCAATCTGGTGCAGGAGTCGCACGAGTTCTACAACACTTTGAATAACAATACGCTGGAGCTTCACGTTCGACAGAAGCTCTTGGACGCGGTGCTTAGCAGGCTCGAGCCTCCGCAGGTTCTGTTCAACTTCTTTCACGTTTTGCTTCGACACTCTCGTATCTCATTGATGGGCGAGATAGTGGCTCAATTTGGTCGTGACGTCGATCGCCGTCTCGGCAGGATTCGCGGTGATCTTTTGGCCCCGGTCGAGCTGCCAGCTGAGGACGTAGGGAGGTTGCAGGAGCGTCTGGGGGATTTCTTGGGAGGCGATGTTTTGCTGACGCAGAGGCAGGATAATTCACTTCTTGGAGGGTTCACGGTTAGGATCGGCGATTGGCTATTCGACGCGACGCTTGAGTCGGAGCTCAAGAACGTTAAGGGGCGTATCGGCGGCTTATTGGAGGCTGGCCGTGGTTAGTCCTTCTGAACATCACCTTCGAGAGACTGACTGGAGGTAGCATTAGATGCGAATAAGGCCCGAGGAGATTAGCTCGATCATTAGGGAGCAGATCGAAGACTACACGACCGAGGTAACGCTTGATGAGGTTGGCCGCGTCATCGAGGTCGGGGACGGCATCGCGCGGATTTACGGCCTCGACAACGCGATGGCCGGGGAGATGCTTGAGTTTCCTCACGATATCAGGGGCATGGTTCTTAATCTGGAGGAGGGCAACGTTGGCGCCGTTCTTCTTGGTGAGGACCGATATATCAAGGAGGGCGACCTCGTCAAGCGGACGAAGAGGATAGCCGAGACGCCGGTTGGTGAGGAGATGGTTGGGCGCGTCGTGAACGCGCTTGGCCAGCCGATCGACGGTAAGGGCCCGATAAGCGCCAAGAACTTCAGCCCGCTCGAGAGAATCGCGCCCGGCGTCGTCGATAGGATGCCCGTCAAGGAGCCGCTTCACACTGGGATCAAGGCGATCGACGCGATGATCCCGATCGGCCGCGGCCAGCGTGAGCTCGTGATCGGCGACAGGCAGACTGGTAAGACGGCAGTCGTTGTCGATACGATTCTGAGTCAAAAGGGCGAGGATGTCATCTGCATTTACGTGGCGATAGGCCAGAAGCGTTCAACCGTCGCCCGTGTGGTGAAGACGTTTCAGGAATACGATGCGATGGACTACACCACGGTCGTCTTAGCCAGCGCGAGCGAGCCGGCGACGCTGCAATACGTCGCGCCTTACGCCGGCTGTGCGATCGGGGAGTATTTCAGGGACAATGGCAAGCATGCGCTCGTAATATACGACGATCTATCGAAGCATTCTCAAGCGTATCGACAGCTCTCTCTTCTTCTGCGGCGGCCGCCCGGTCGGGAGGCATTCCCGGGGGACGTGTTCTATCTCCACTCGCGGCTTCTGGAGCGCGCAGCAAAGCTCAACGATGAGCGTGGCGGCGGCTCTCTCACGGCCATCCCAATCATTGAGACGCAGGCCGGGGATATTTCTACCTATATCCCGACCAACGTGATCTCAATCACCGACGGTCAGATATTCCTTGAATCAAACCTCTTCTATTCGGGCGTTCGTCCGGCGATTAACGTCGGCATCTCGGTCTCAAGGGTTGGCGGCAACGCTCAGGTGAAGGCGATGAAGCGGGTCGCGGGAACGCTGCGGCTCGACCTCGCTCAGTATCGTGAGGTAGCGGCGTTCTCCCAGTTCGGGTCTGAACTCGACAAGGCGACTCAACATCAGCTCATGAGAGGTGAGCGAATGGTTGAGGTCCTGAAACAGGACCAATACATCTCGCTGCCCACAGAGAAGCAGGTGCTGCTAATCTACGCTGGGATCAACGGCTTCCTCGATGACATTGAAGTAGAAGAAATAAAGCGTTTTGAGCAGGAGCTGTATCGGTTCATGGACGCCGAGCACCCCGATGTTCTTAAGTCAGTCAAAGAGAAGAAAGAGGTTACGGAGGAGATTGAGGCGAGCCTAAAGAGATGCCTCGATGAGTTCAAGAAGCAGTTCTTCCACTAGCCGCTAGGTTCTAGGTATGGCAACGTTAAGAGACGTTCGACGACGCATCTTGAGCGTCAAGAATACGCAGAAGCTGACGCGGGCGATGAAGATGGTCGCCTCGTCCAAGCTCCGCAAAGCGGAGAGGCTCCTGCTTCAGGCGAGGCCCTATTCAGACAAGATAATGGACGTCGTCGCGAGCCTCGCGTTCAGGACTGACGCGAAGGATCATCCCCTTCTGAATGCGGGCGACAGCGGGAAGGTTGAGCTCGTTGTGATTACCGGAGACAAGGGACTCTGTGGCGCCTTCAACAGTAACGTGCTCCGCTTTGCGGTCTCGTCGGTAAGGGACATTGCGGGGAAACAGGTCGATCTATTCGTCGTGGGTAAGAAGGCAAGGGACTTCTTTAGGACGAAACCCGCTTACTCAGTTTGCGATGAGTATCTGAACTTCTGGCGGACGTTTGGCCCTCGCGATGCGGCGCAGGTCGCTCAGAACCTGGCCGCCGCGTTTGTCGAGTCTTCTTACGAGGCTACGTATCTTGTCTATAACGAGTTCAAGACCGCATTGTCGCAGCGTGTGGTGATGGAGCAGCTTCTGCCTGTCGTCCCGATGGACACGTCCGAGGTGAAGCCTGAGGACGAGGTCGAGGCGGAAGGTGATTCTGAGCGGGGTGATGTGGTTCAAACTGATTATCTATACGAGCCTTCACTTGTTGCTTTGGTTGACGAGCTGTTGCGGCGGCACGTTGAGTTTCAGGTTTATCGGGCGTTCTTGGAATCTCACGCGAGCGAGCAAGGGGCGCGTATGACCGCGATGGACGCCGCGACAGATAATGCACAAGAGATGATAGATACATTGACGCTGCAATACCATCGAGCGCGTCAGGCCTCAATAACGAGAGAGTTGATTGAGATAGTTTCCGGGGCGGAAGCGCTGGCCGGATTATAAGCGTCTAAGGAGTTTTTTATGGCAGAGGGCAAGATAATTACGGTCATCGGACCTGTAGTTGACATACGGTTCCCAACGGATCAGTTGCCGGCGATACTCAATGCGGTGACGATCGAGCGCGAGGTCTCATCTGACGTTATGGGCTACGGCTCTGGTGCAGAAAAGCTGCTTGTGGTGGAGGTGGCCCAGCATCTCGGCGAGGACGTCGTGCGCTGTATCTCCATGGGCCCAACGGACGGGCTTGTGAGGGGCACGCCAGCTACCGACACTGGTTCACCGATCACGGTTCCCGTCGGTCCAAACACGTTAGGCAGACTCATGAACGTGATCGGGCAGCCGGTGGATAACCTCGGCCCCATCGAGTCGGACACGCACTATGCAATTCACCGACCTGCGCCTCCTTTCGTGGAGCAGGAGACCAGGGCGGAGATGTTCGAGACGGGCATCAAGGTCGTCGATCTTCTTGAGCCCTACTGCAAGGGCGGCAAGACAGGGCTGTTTGGCGGGGCTGGCGTCGGCAAGACTGTCTTGATTCAAGAGCTCATTCACAACATCGCGCTTGTTCACGGCGGATACTCGGTATTTGCGGGCGTCGGCGAGCGCACAAGAGAGGGCAACGACCTCTGGCTGGAGATGAAAGAGTCGGGTGTCTTGAGCAAGACGGCGCTGATTTACGGCCAAATGACTGAGCCACCGGGCGCGAGACTGAGGGTGGGGCTTACAGGTCTGACCGTGGCGGAGTACTTCCGGGACGAGCAGGGCCAGGATGTGCTCTTGTTCATCGATAATATCTTCCGGTTCACGCAGGCGGGTTCAGAGGTCTCAGCTCTTTTGGGGCGCATGCCCTCAGCCGTCGGTTACCAGCCTACGCTTGCGACCGAGATGGGCGAGCTTCAGGAGCGAATCACATCGACCAAAAAAGGCTCAATCACGTCCGTTCAGGCCATCTACGTCCCGGCCGACGACCTCACCGATCCCGCTCCGGCCACAGCATTCGCCCACCTCGACGCAACGACAGTTCTGGACAGACGAATCGTAGAACTTGGTATCTATCCCTCGGTTGACCCTCTGGATTCCACCTCGAGGATACTCAATCCCAGGGTGGTTGGTGAGGACCATTACAGCACGGCGAGGGAGGTTCAGCTGATCCTTCAGCGGTACAAGGATTTACAGGATATTATCGCCATCTTGGGTATCGACGAGCTCTCTGAAGAGGATAGATTGATAGTTGCAAGGGCCAGAAAGATACAGCGATTCCTCTCGCAGCCGATGTTCGTGGCTGAGCAGTTCACGGGCCTCGAGGGCAAATACGTCAAGATCGAGGACACCATAAAGGGCTTCAAGGAGATCATCGAGGGCAAGCACGACGATCTTCCAGAACAAGCGTTTTATATGATTGGCACAATCGAAGAGGCAGTTGAGAAAGGGAAGACCCTTTAGATGGCAGAGTCGCTGTGTAGGGCTGGCGCTTGTCTCCATTCGTCTAAAACCATCCCACGCGCTGAATTATGCAGAATAGGGAACTAGCAATTGGAAGAACAGCTTGAGAAGCTCTCGCTTGATATAGTTACGCCGACGGCGCATCTCGTGTTCGAGCAGGTTGACGAGGTCAGCATACCGGGTGCCGAGGGCGACTTTGATGTGTTTTTCGAGCACACGCCGTTCCTCACTTCCTTGAGGCCGGGGGTCCTGTCCTACAAGGTCGGAGAGGAAACGCGCTACTTCGCTGTCAGTGCGGGTTTTGCTGAGGTTATTCCGGACAGAGTCATCATTCTGGCACAGACGGCCGAAAGCGCTGCCTCGATTTCAGAGGAGCGTGCAAAGGAAGCAAGGGATAAAGCCAAGAAGAGGCTGGATAGCGTTAGAAGGGGCACTGAAGACATCGATGTCAGGCGTGCAGAAGTTGCCCTCATGAGGGCTATTGCCCGGCTCAACGCGCGCGCTCTTGCCTCTCAGAATCGATAGGCCTCATCTTGTCTTTTTCGCCGTCTCGTTACGAGAGTGGTCTTGCAGTTGATGGATGCGCGCCCGTTCGTTTGTGGGGATTGAAGAGAGAACTTGTCGTGCCCGGTGGTTGTTCATAAGGCGTCGTGCAGCGTTTCGCGAAACGACGACCGTGCAGATAGGATTAGGTTTGCCGTTCCACGTTCCGGGGTCAGAACGTTAGCAACGCGAGTTATCAATACGTTAGAGGACAGACATGCAGCAGAGATACAAGGACCTATTGAGGACACTCTCCGAGGCGTTTGGGCCGCCGGGATTCGAGGACGATGTCCGGAGCGTAATAAGAGGTGAATTGGGCTCGTTCTGCGCCGTTAGCAACGACCGGGTTGGCAGCGTTATTTGCCTCAAGAAGGGAGCGTCTGAGACACCCAAGATAATGCTCGCCGGGCACATGGACGAGATCGGATTCATGGTTCAAGGGATCAGAGACGACGGGTGCGCGGCCTTTGTGGGCTTGGGCAGCTGGCGAGTAAGTGACTTGCCGGGCACGGTCGTGACACTCAAGACGGAATCGGGCTTCGTTCGCGGCGTGATCGGCTCGGTACCTGTCCACTTCACGAGGAACAAGAGCAAGTCCGGTTGGAACCCTGCGATGGCGGAGCTTTTCGTCGATTTCGGTGCGAGAGACAAAGACCACGCGAGGCGATTCGGTGTCAAGGCGGGCACCCCGTTCGTCCCGGCTACCCCGTTTGAAGACCTCGAGCCGGGCGACATGTATCTCGGCAAGGCCTGGGACGATCGCGCCGGCTGCGCCGTCATAGTTGAGGCGCTGAAGCGTCTGCGGGATGAGAGCCATCCCAATACGGTCTATGGCGTGGGCACGGTTCAGGAGGAGGTTGGCTCCAAAGGCGCGACGGTTGCTGCGAACACAATCAAGCCTGACGTCGCTGTAGTTGTTGAGGGTTCTCCCGCGAACGACACGGTTAGCGGCGAGAAAGGGGCAAAGATCAACGTAGGTGATGGCCCGCAGATTCGGTTCTATGATCCCTCAATGCTGCCAAACCGTCCGCTAGTTGAGCTGTTAATCAGAACTGCTGAGTCACACGGCATTCCGCATCAGGTTGTGGTGCGCGGGACAGGCGGAACGGACGGACGGCAGATACAGATTTTTGGGTCTGGGGTCCCCTGCGCGGTCGTCAGCGTCGTGTGCAGATACGTCCATTCGGCGGCGGGGCTGATCAGCCGCACGGATTTCGAGAACACCGTCGAGCTGCTATATTGGTTTTTGAAGGAATATGATGAGGCGCGGCACAAAGAGGTCACGTCGTTTTGATGGCGCACGCGAGAGCGCCGTTGGAGGATGCCGATGAGTCTGAAGCAAATCAAGATAGGGGCCGCAGTATCAACACTCGTGATGCTGCTCGGCTTCACGGACGGGTTTTCGGCCATGATCCCGCCCGATAAGGTAGCGCTGAAGCGGCTGCCAAGTGGTCTCACAATCGCCGTTGCGGAGGACCACTCTGCCCCGGTCGTCGCGATTCGCTTAATCGCAAAAGCGGGAGCTATCTACGAGCAAGACTACCTGGGTTGCGGGATTTCGCACTTCGTTGAGCATGTGGAGAGCGACGGCACCGCAAAGATGACCAAGGAGGAGATCGACAGGTTCTCGGATGAGTTCGGAGGTCTGATAAACGCCTATACCACGACCGACCATACCTGCTATCACGCTGTCGCCCCGTCGCGCTATTTCGACAAGGTTCTCTTTCTTCTGTCGCATTGCTACACCGAGGCCACGTTTCCCGAAGAGGAGGTTGAGACCCAGCGCGGCGTCATTCTTAACGAGATAGCCAAGGACCTTGACGAGCCGATGCGCCTCCTGTGGCGACAGACGATGAGAACGATGTTCAAGAAGCATCCGATTCGCCACCCCACGATTGGCCAGAAGGACCTCTTCATGCGGCTTTCGCGGGACGACCTCTTCAAGTACTATCGCCGGATGTATGTGCCGGAAAACACCATCGTCGTAATAGTGGGCGACTTTGACGAGGCGCAAGCGCTCCAAAAGGCCGAGAACGCGTTCAAGGACTTCTCTGCTCGGCCGTTTGCGCCCATTGTGCTTCCGCAGGAGCCGCGGCAGCTTGATATGCGCAAGTCGGTCGTTGAGATGGACGTGAACCTCGCGTATCTCATGCTTGGCTTTCGGACGGTTCCTCTTCAGCATCCGGACCTTTACGCGCTCGATGTGCTTGCGGCGATACTTGGCAACGGCAAGAGCGCACGAATGGTTCGGAACATCAAAGACAAGCAGTGTTTGGTGCAGGACGTAACGGTATCGTCCTGGACGGCGAACTACGGTATCGGGGCGTTCTTGATACGGGCGGCTCTTCCCCACGAGAACGTTGACCAGGCGCTTGCGGCTGTCCACGCGGAGATCGAGCCGGTGAAGACGGCCACGGTCTCCGAGTCAGAGCTGCAAAAGGCCAAGAAGCTGATCAAGAGCGGCTACTTGCTTGAGGTTGAGACGATGGAGCAAAAGGCGCGGCTTCTGGGTTCCGACATTCTGGCTACGGGCGAGGTAGGCTTCAGCTATCGCTATCTTGATGGGATTGCGAGCGTGACGTCTGCGGAGGTTATGGCCGTTGCCCGCAGGTATCTAGACAAGGACCAGCTCTGCGTGGTCGGGATAGTCCCCAAGGGCAAGGGCGAGGCAAGAGCCGAGGTCAAGGACAAGAAGGCGACCGAAAGACCTCGCATCGAAAAGGCGACGCTGCCCAACGGCCTCCGTCTGCTGACCCAAGAGGGTGAGAAGGCGGCGACTGTCTCCGTTGACGCTTACTTCTTGGGAGGGACAAGATACGAGACGCCAAAGACCAACGGTGTCGGGAATCTCATGGCGCCGCTCCTTTTGAAGGGGACGAAATCCAGGACCGCCGAGGAGATTGCTTTGTCTATCGACCAGATGGGCGCCAAGGTCTCTGCCTCGTCCGATATGAACACGTTCCACGTGTCGCTTGAGATGTTGCAGGAGGACCTTGAGCAGGGGCTCGAGCTCGTGGCCGACATCATCCTGCGTCCCAAGTTCGACGATGAGGAGTTCAAGCGGCAGCAGAAGAATGCGCTGGCCGTGATCAAGCGCCGCGCGGACTATTGGCATGAAAAACCTCGTCAGATGATGCTTTCTAGCCTCTACAGCTCTCATCCCTACAGAATGAGCAAGTATGGAACGTTGGAAAGCGTTTCAAGGCTCACCGTAGATGACGTCTGGGACTACTACGAGGCCTACGTCAAGCCGGATAACATGGTCCTTTCGATTTTCGGCGCGGCCAACAGCGCCTACGCAAAGTCGCTGGTTGAGAAGCATTTCTCCGAGCTTGGTGGCAGAGTTGTTCGGCCCCAGGTCTCGCTTGATCCACCACTGGCTGAGAACATCGTGATTTCTGACAAGACGGGATGGAAGCAGGCGGCGGTGTTCTATGGCTTCAGGTCGTGCTCTGTTTCCGACGAGGACAAATACGCTCTGGATGTGTTGGATGGCGTTTTGTCCGGGATTCACTCTCCGGGCGGGAGGCTTCACTCGAGGCTGCGTAACAGCCAACTGGTTTATCTCGTCCACGCATACAATCGGTTGGGAGTGGACCCGGGATGGTTTTTGATTTATGCGTCATGCCTCCCGAAGAACCTTGGGCAGGTTCAGAACGTGATAGCCGAGGAGGTGGTCAAGATTGGCAAAGACCTCGTGAGCGCTCAAGAACTGACGATAGCAAAGGGGATGTGCATCGCGGCCGAGGAGGTCCATCGCCGACAGACCGCGTCACAGCAATCGGCAGCCGCGTGCCTCGGTGAGCTCTACGGACTTGGGTACGACTCATACCTTCAGTACGAGGAGAGGATAGCGGCGGTTACGGCCAAAGACGTGATGCGCGTGGCGAGGGAATACTTCACGCACTACGTCCATGTTGCGAGCGTCCCTGAAGCGGCTCAGGAATGAACTGTGTTGGCTAGCTTGCTTTTTGTAGTGATGGTCTTACATTGCCGATTATAGGGAGCATTAGCTGGCGAATAGTGTGGGTAACTATCGGGAAAGGAGCATTCTGTGACCGAGAGCAATGAGAGCCTCGCTTCGATAATGTCGAGTTTCGGCAAATTGCGCATCCTTGTGGTCGGCGACCTCATGGCGGACAAATACATCTATGGGAACGCCGAGCGACTCTCGCCCGAGGCAGCGGTTCCTGTTATCAAGGTCAAGAAGGAGGAGTATCGCCTCGGCGGCGCGGCCAACGTTGCGCACAACGCCAAACAGCTCGGCGCAACAGTGCTTTTGTGTGGTGTGGTGGGCTACGATGATGCGGCGCACATGTTCAGAAAGGCGGTTCGAGACACCGGAATCGAGTCGGGCGGTATCTTCCCTTCGTCCGACCGGGCAACCACTCTCAAAGTGCGCGTCGTGGCCTTGCCATACAACCAGCAGATCGTGCGATACGACTATGAGAGCAGAAGACAGCTGACCGAAAATGAGACGCCCACTGTTAAGCGATACATCGAGTCGAATATCGACCAAATAAACGCGATTTTAATATCTGACTATGACAAGGGGATGCTGCTTGGGAACACACTTCCTAGGTTCATCATAGACCTCGCGCGAGAGAAGAAAGTCCCCACAGTCGTCAGCTCCAAACAGCGGCATTTCCGCCTTTTCACAAATGCGACCGCCATCATTCCTAACTACTACGACGCCCAAGACTTCGTCCATATCGTCAACGGCAACTTCTTCACGAGTATCACTGCCATAGGCGAGGAAGTTGTCAAGCTGCTCGATTGCGAGGCCGCGCTTGTGGTCCGGGAGGGGCAAGAGATTGCGATCTGCACGAAGGACGGCGCCCAAAAGACGCTCCAGGTCGGTGCCTCGAACAACTTCAATCCTGCCGGGGTCCAGGACACTGTTTGCAGCACCTTCGCGCTGGCGCTCGCGGCTGGGGCGGATTACGAAAACGCCGCTATCCTGGCCAGTCGCGCGATGAAGGTCGTCCTCTCCAAGGAGGGCATGGCGACCATAGCAATCGGGGAACTGCACGAGTAGCAACCTCGCGCCCGGAGGCAAGCCCCGCCCCTGCACGATGGGGGTGCGTTTGTCCGCTATTCCCTCTATTGTAACTGTGCAGGGCCATGAGCCGATGATGCTGCGCCTTCGGACCTAACCTGGGAGGATTACAGGATGAAGAAGGTCTTTTTGCTGGCGGCGTTGATTGTGATGATAGCTGCCTCGGGCTTGTTCGCGGACTTTGCGATGGACACGAGCCTTTCGGATTCGGACGCGTCGTTTTTGGGCGAGGCATGTGAGGATTTCGCAGGCTGGTCTGTCTCAAACGCTGGCGATGTCAACGGCGATGGTTACGACGACTTCGCCCTCGGGGCATACGCCAATGACAGCGGACTTCTACGTGGTTCTGCTTGCGCCGGACGGCCAGTTCTGGTCCCCAGATGACTTCGGCATCGACGTGGCCTGGTCAACGGGTCTGCTCCCATTCTACTCCAGTTTACCGACGTCACCAAATTGGGAACTCACGCTCGACGCTTTCGTGATTAATCTGCCAGCCGATGCGCCATTCGACGCGGCCGGGGAGTTCACATTATTCACGGCGCTGGTCGAGCCGCACACGCTCACGCCGTTCTGCGATATCGGCATGGCAGGATTCAGCTTGCAATAACGCCGAGCATGGTTAGCATACTAGACAATATGAGGCAAAGGCTATGCCAAACCAGCACATAGGACTCTGGGTGAAAAAATGGGAAAGAAAGACCTTTACAGAGAAGACAGAGTAGCGCTTCTGACGGAAATTGCCTCTATGTTTGGCGACAATAGAAGCGAGATTGTTGACAACTGGGTTGCGCAGCAAATCGACACTGATTCTCCGAAGTTCGAGTCTCTGAAAAAAGGCATCGAGATGCTCGTAGATGCCTTCATAGAGCATCTGTCAAAGGGCGATTTGGCTGCTTATTTCAGGGCCAATTCAGCTATTGGAAGAACAACCGCAGCTACGGATATCCGCCAAGACTTGTTCTTGGAGGCGTTCCATGATTTCGAGGAAGCTTACGCCGGTGTCCTATGGAAGAGATACGGCGATGATATCCTGAAGCCAATCATCTTGCTGGACCAATTGCATCACAAAACGATAGGCATTCTTGCGAAGGAATACACAGCGACAAAGGATGCAACGATCTTCGCTATGGCCAAACTGGCTGAATCAAGAGACCCTGAGACCGGCGCACATCTCGAAAGGACACGAGAATACTCAAGAATAATCGCAGAATGTTTGGGGCACGACGCCGATTTCGTTCAGAACATCTATTCCGTAAGTGTCCTCCACGATATCGGAAAGGTTGGCATCCCTGATTGTGTGCTTCTGAAGCCCGCCGCCCTAACCAGCGACGAATTCGAAATCATGAGAACACATACGAAAGTAGGAGGCGATACTCTTAACGCGGTAGTAGGAGACCTCGAGATTACCAGGGGTGAACTGGTGATGGCGCGAGACATAGCCTACTATCACCACGAGAAATACGACGGCTCCGGCTATAATGGTCTGGTAGGAGAGGACATCCCTGTCTCAGCAAGGATATTCGCCGCCGCCGATATCTACGATGCCCTAAGGTCGAAAAGGCCTTACAAAGGCCCCTTTTCTCACGAGAAGAGTGCAGAAATCATTCTCCAGGGCGACGGAAGAACCATGCCACCTCATTTCGATCCCAGGGTCTTGGACGCATTTGCACAATCGGCACGAGCATTCCTGGAAGTAAGCCAAAGATACGGGGATTGAACCCCACAATGCCAGCGGCGTTCGGCGCCCCTAGAGCGTTCTGACGAATAGCTTGCCGGGGAGCTCTTTGGCGAGGCCTTTTATCTCGAGGTTGAATAGGCCCATCCCTATCTTTGGCAGCGGCAGGGCGGTTGCGAGCGTTATCTCATCGATGTGAAGCGGCTCCTGTGTCAGCGTCTCGTAGATCTTCCGCTCGTTCGGGTCAAGGCGGAGCTTCGCCTCGGCCGCCTGCTTGATCGTCTCCTCACGCATCATGCCTTTGATCTCGGGCGCGATCTCCTCAATGATGTCCTTGGCCGAAAGCACCGACTTCGCGCCCTGGCGGATCAACTGGTTGGGGCCCCGGCTCGTCTGAGCCGTTATATTGCCGGGCACAGCAAAAACCTCCCGACCCTGCTCGAGCGCCAGCCGTGCCGTTATCAACGCACCGCTCTGCGGAGGCGCCTCGACCACAACCGTTCCGAGCGCAAGCCCGCTAATGATCCTGTTTCGGATTGGGAAGTTCCTGGGGAGTGGAGCGACGCCGGACGGAAACTCGCTAATGACAGCGCCCGACTTCGCTATCTCCTCGGCCAGCGATGCGTGCTCAGCAGGATACACATTGTCAAGCCCGGTGCCGAGCACCGCGATGGTCCGGCCCTTGCCCATAAGAGCGCCTCTGTGGGCATGGCTGTCGATGCCTCTAGCAAGCCCGCTGACGACGCAAAGACCCATTGAGGCGAGCTGCATCCCGAGGCTCTGAGCCGTCTGCTTTCCATAATGAGTGCAGGTGCGCGTCCCCACGATCGCAATCGCGAAACTGTCCCGCGCCTCAAGTTCGCCCCACACGTAAAGCAGCGCGGGCGGGTCCGGGATATGACGGAGATTCTCGGGATAATCCGGGCTCTTGAGCGTTATTATCGAAAGCCCAAGCCGCTCGATCGTGTCCCGCTCTTTCTCAAACTCGGGGCTGCCGGGCGCCTTTCTGATGGCCGCGGCCAGCTCGCGGGTTACGCCCTTGACTCTGCAAAGCTCGAGCGTCGACGCGCCGACAATCGCATCGACATCTTCAAACTCCGCGATCAAGTTCCTGAATGCCGCACGCTTCTCGCCAAGCGCCAGTCCAAGCGCAACCCAGAGCATGTTTTCCTTCGCCATCCTCGACCCCAGAGTTCACCGTCTTGCGGTGCATCTTAGCCAAAGATGGGCGCCGGCGGCAAATGATTTCTCAGGTTTGAGAGCCGAGGAAACTGGCAATCCCGTCGAAGGCCGATTCACCCCCAAATTGAGCGACTCCCTGGGGCAGCGACGCTATGCGACGCCAGCCTGCTGACCTCTAATGCGCCTCTATAGACAGGTGTGCTGTGCCATCAAGCTCCCAATTGGGCGTGTCGCGCTCAGAGATCGCAGCAAACGCTTCGCAGCAGCCCGGTGGTGTTCCTGGCCTACTGATGAGGCGGCTTCCAAGTATCGCTTGCAGTCGCCTTCAGCGAGGCCTTTGCGGATTAGCTCCTTGACGAGCCTCAGATCGTACCCGCTGTATTTCAGGAAGCCCTTGGGCGCGTCTTCGTCAATAGACCGCTCAAGCCAAAGCAGCGCAGAGTCGAGGTCTCCTTCCCCCAAAGCAATCACGCCAAGCCCGGTGGCACACTCGTTCTGTTCAACGTTTGCCCAGGGGTAGCCCTCGCACACGGAATGCATTCGTTCAATGTTAGGCCACGCATTTGAGTAATACTGGTTCGCCTCTTCCTTATCCCGTCTTGCCAGGTGCAGGTTTCCCAACTCCACATCGCACTTCACGGATAGATAAAGCTCGTCGCATTCGGACGACCCCGCTTCCTCAATGGAGCACAGGAGCTCCGCCGCCTCAACCGCCCGATCAATGTTCTTCTGCGCCTTCTCAAACCAAAGGAGCTGATGCAGAATGTTCCCATCCTTAGGATACAACTTCGCTGCTTTCCGAGAAAACTCCAGTCCCAGCTGAAACTCACGCTTCGGACGCAGCACATTCGCTATGTTGTAATACTTCAGCGCTTTTGCGGCATTACTTTCATTCGGGATGGCCAACACCAACCGCAGCAGTTCATCGCAAAACCAGACGTCCTCTATGCCATACAAAGACGTAGTAAAACACACTTCCGTGTCCTGCGGGTTCTGCTCAAAACATTTGCTCGCAGCCTGCACGGCAACACCAAGCCAGTGCCTGCGCTGTTCGCTCTCCGTGGGATAACGGTCCGCCAATTGGCAGCAAGCCCGAAAGAGGTTGTAACTGTTGAGCCAAGATGTTGACAATACCTTGCCATCCGCATACCACTCACCGATATAGGCGACCACCTCCGCCTCCGGAAGCAGAATAGTCTCTTTCGTCCCCACCCCGAGCCTCTGTATGTCGAAAAAGAACTCGCTGGCGTGACTTAGGGCACTCAACTGCCTCGTGTAAACAGGCGCCTCCTCCTCCGCTTCCGCAAGGCAAGGCGCCACCACTGAGAAAGCCCCCACAAACAGACAACACATAACGATCAAACCTAAAACAGACTGCCTCAAAACCATTTCAGCACACTCCTTTGCTCTCATTCAGCCCCTTTCGCTTGGGAAGCGTGGGGACCCGAAACGCCGGATCCCCACCGATACTCATGTCGCTCCTACACATCAAAGCGTATAGGATTAGTTGAAGTCAGTAGCCTTAAGGTCCTGAAGAAGCTTGTCTGCCCTCGTCTTGGCATGCTCGGGGCCACACGCCCTTGCTACCTCCAAATACCGGATGACTTCTTCTTTCGCGGATGGCTCCCCCGCGAGCTTTTCGGCCAGCCTGAGGTCGTAGCCCATCATCCTGAGAAATTCACCGTCTGTGGACGATGACTTAAGCCAGGCCGTCGCTTGCCCGATGTTCCCTTTCTCAAACCACAGCAGGCCAAGACTAGTCGCGCAGCGGTTACGCTGCAAGCATACGGCTGGAGGAATCACAATCTGTCCTGCTCTTTGCAGCTGCGCAATCTCCTCAAGGCTCGACCACGCATTCTGATAATGCTCCTGCGCCTTCACACGATCCCCCCCCAACAAGTCGAGCTCCGCGATCTTCTCCTCTTTGTCTGCTAGCAGTGCCAGTTTCACAGTTGGATCGTTCACGGCACCGGCGAAATCCTGTGCCAGAACGGCTTGCATAGCTTGCGGCACCTGTCCAGCATCTGTCCGGCTCCGAATCACTTGAGCCCCCACCAGAGGGTCCTTTGGACACAATTGGTATGCCCGCTCCAATGCGATTGTAGCGCAATCAGCATTGCCCGCTGCCCGATGCAGGCAGTATATGTTGAAAAGGGGGATCGCGGGGCGAGAAGCCACCACGAGCTCGTCTTCGAACAACTTCAACAGCCGGGCGCACAGGTACTCGTCTGCCGGTTCCATGTCTAGCACACAATCAAAGCCGAGATAAACGGTCTCCGAGTCCTGCTTGATCGAGCGCTGGGCCGCCGCCAGCGCGACATCCAGCCATCTCCGCCTATCCTCGCTCGAGACGGGAAGTCTTTTTGCAAGGACGTAGGCCGCCCTGAAAAGTTCGGCAGACTCGAACCAATTATCTGTTGTCGGGCTGCCGTTCGCGGATCGCTGCTGAATGTACGCGGCTATTTCATCTGCGTTCGCCTTTTCCCAATCTGGTCTCTCCATAAATGCAAATTCAGTCATCTTTATGTGCGCGCCTCCAACTGGCGTTTCGTTCCAGTTGATGAGATCCATCACTCCGCCCCAAACAAGCGGACAAAGCGCCACAATCACCATGAAACATCCTGAAATGCCCATGCGACATCGAAACATCCATCATCTCCTATTCATTATTGGTCACAATTGGTCACATATAACACTTACCCAATTTACCTGCAAATTCACGGCCAAGTCGCTCCTCCCCAACGCACAGCCATCGTGCTGGGGCGACGGTTGCGCCTAATCTCCGTTGTCGCCTCCGGTGTAACCACCCTATCCCTTGCCGAACGCGATATCGCACTGGATATAACACTCCAACAAGCACAGATCGAACGGTTGTCCACCCTCTGGATGCAAGCGTTTGCAGTTAAGCTGACACAGGTAATAGCAGTAGGCCAAATGCCAATCGCTCCATGGGTCCCAACCCCATCCGGAATCACCCTTGCCAAAACCAGAAGTCAAGTCAGGCCCCCCATACCCAAGAATTACCCACGGTGCCCAATCACGAGTGTCCGGGCCTGAATCGCCACCCGCTTGGTCGCCAAGTATGGGCGGAGAGGAGGTGTCCACGCCAGTCGCTGCAAGGCTCGACATGAGGCCGCCACTGGAAGGCAGGGAACCCACCATGCTAAAATACGCGCCCAACTGATCGTCACCAACTCCCCAAAGCCCGAATGGATCAACCATCGTCGCAGGGTTGTTGCCGACATACACATAGCTGTCAACGTGCCTTCGCGCTCCATGATAGAGCGGATCGCGCGATGTGAAACGCGCAATGCCGTGATCGTAGTGCCTCGCCCGGTAGTAGTAGAGGCCCGACGTGGGATCGAGTGACCGTCCCGTGAACTGGTAGCGGGTCGAGACGTTGCCCACAAGCTTCGTCTCGGTGGGGGCGCCCCAGACGTCGTAGGCGTAGCGCGTGTTGACCGTCTCCGAGGCGTTCACCAGCTCTCTCGTCGAGCCGAGGCGGTCGCGCATGAAGTAGTGGGTGATATTCGGATCAGCCGTTCGGTCGATCATGGCAATAATCTCATCCACTTTCGGACCCATGATATACGACTTGCTCAGGCTCCAGTTGCTGCTGTAATCGGCAAGGACGTGCCCGCCCGAATAGAAGTAGTTGGTCAGGCCCAGCGTCGAATCAGACGAATAGCGCCTCGTCCCCGTCGGGCTATACGCATACTCTACCAGTGTTGCGCTGTTTTTCTTGAACGCGGTCAAACGCCCCTCGTAGTCCCAGACATACTGCCAGGTGTCAGTTCCGTCGGATTTGGACACCAGGCAGCCATCCGAGGCGTACGTGAACGTCATCGTGACCGTCGATGTCGTCCACTGCGTGAACTCGTCCGCATGATCATACGTATAGGTCGTCGTGATGGTGGAGCTGCTGGTGTATTCGAACATCTTCGTCCTATTGCCGACAGCATCATACTGATAGCCAAAGTCGTTCCCGGACGGGTAGTCCATGTCCGTCAGCTGGTAGATGTCGTCGAACGTGTAGCTCGTGACCAGGCTGTCCTTGTCGGTTATGCTGGTCACATTGCCCACGTTATCAAACTCATACTCGAACGACGAAATCACCGTCCCGTTTGGCGGAGAGCCTCCGCTCCCATGCCCTGGGTCGAGGGTGGCAAGCCCCCGCGGTTCATCCTTCATCCTTCCGCCTTCATCCTTACCTCACAAACTCCCACTCGCACGACGCTATGTTGCTGGCAAAGTCCATCGTCCCGGCGTGCGTGCACGCCGCGAACCAGCGGTAGGTGCCGGCGGGCAGATCAGGCAGCGTGAGGCTGAACAGATCATAACCCTCGAGGTGTGTATCCGCAGGTATCTGGACGCCCGACAGAAATGGCGTCATCTCTGTCCAGAAGGAGGGGTAGAACAGCAGAGCGCCGGATGGGAGCTCAAGGGCGACGTAGAAGTCAACCGTCCTGCTATCGGCGGCGTCCGACATGAGGTCGATCGATACTCTCATCAAATCCGTCGCTGAGTAGTGTGTCTCGTCTGTGGCAACGTCCAGGAGGATTGGGGGCCCTGACGGCGCAAACCATCCACGCAGGACGCCCACCCCGGCATTCCGGGACGCAAACCATACGTCCCCGGTTGCATAATCGACTGCGATGTCCTGCACAAATACATCCGGGGCCCAGGCGTCTATCCTATACCTCTGTTCATAGTCGTACCAGTAAAAGGAGAAGAAGACGCCCTTATCCTGCACGGCTTTGATGCACGAAGGTGAAGTTGTCCAGACCTTCTCCCAGCTTTCACCATCGTCCGACCTATAGGTACCGTCGGCTGAGACCCATTTGGTTCCGTCCGAAGTTACGTCTATCCCAGTACACCAAATGTCTTTGAAAAAACGAACCCATGAGTCTCCAACGTCACGAATCCTAAACAGACCAAGCATGCAACTAACCCATACCGTCCCGTCTGGGTCAGCCACAAGATTGGGGGGGTAAATCGGGTATCCAGTCGTCCAGCCACTCAAATAGCGCCAATTACCGGTGTCTGACAGATCGTGCCATGCTATATGCTCGGAGCCAGCCACCCATAGTCGTCCATCGGTGTCAAAATCAAAGCTCGCCAGGGGAACGGGCCGCCGCCCCCCCCCTGGTGGTTCCTCAAAAGCGCCGTTCTTGAACCGACGGGGACCAGTCGCATACTCCAACACCCATATATCGCCGGATGCATCCCGCTTCATATCCCAGACCCCATAAACGTCCAAGGTACCCCACTCCTCATCATCGAAAGTATTCAACGGGCCTCTAACGCCAAACCACTTGACGCCCTCGTCTGCGATGAAGACTGACACGACGTCGTTCGAGGTCAGGCCGTCTTCCTCCCTATACACCTCCCAACCGTTGATATATTGCACAGCGAATGCAATCGGCACAGCCAAGAGCAAACCCATTACAACTATGAAACCTATTCTCTCAGCTCTCATGTCTCCTCCGTTTCGCTATTTCTTGCCAGTTTGAACCACCTCAGATTACGACTGGGGAACATCTCCTAGCGGATGACAATCGGCCCACATCCCCCCGGCGGCTCAAACTGTCTGCCCCATTTGCAGCTGTTGATCATTGGCCAATGACGATAGTAACCGAAGATACCAGCCTCATGGCCGTAGCCAGCCTTTTGGTTCATTGGCGCGCGATTGGGACATTGCTCCCATGCATTCACAGATATCGTAAAGCCTAGACCGTGCGGAAAAAAAATATCTCTGACCCCATCCGCATAGAAGCAGCCGCGACATGGGTCCGAGTAACCCCTTAATGGCCTCGGCGTTGGATCCGTCT
>CAYZPW010000040.1:0-28294 GCA_964480475.1 uncultured bacterium
GATTCTCTTGCTCACGGGTGGACTTCACGCCCTCTACGCCTCCACCAGGGTGTTGGCGCTCAGGCGATGCGCTGCCGCGGCGGCTATCGCGATTTGTCTCGTGAACTTCTCTGGTCTGGTTGCTCTGAGTCCGCGACTTCTTGTGAAGGAAGAGATGCGTTACGTTGTGCGTGCCCTGGAAGAACGAAGCGATGTCCATACGCCAATTCTCGTCTCAGCCTTTGCCCGCAACCCGTTCCGCTTGTATGGGACCGCAATTCTGGGCCGGGGCGTTCCCCCCGTGGCATATTTGCAGGATCGGGAACTCGACACCCACGATCTTGACATGGCCTGGCTGGCCGCCGGAAAACCGGACAAGTTCTGGCTGGTCCTGACTAACGCGGATTTTGAGAGAGCAGAGCAGTTTCTGGACTTGATCAAGCCATTTGGGCACGTCGAGGACGCGATACGCAAGGGTTGGAGCGGAGCATACCTGATTGAGGCGGTCCAGAACGGGGCATCCTCGGTCCATGATGCGTCTTTTGACGCACAACCTCTTGAAGAGACCGACTGATGGTTGATGGACAGGATCGGGCGCGGTGGCTTGTCTTCGCGATAGTCGCCGTCGGCATAGCGGTCCGGCTGGGCGTCTATCTTCACAACAGAAGTCTCTGGATCGACGAGGCGCTGCTTGCCGTCAACCTCGTTGAACGTTCGTACGGCGGTCTTATGAGCCGACTCGACTGCATGCAGGTTGCCCCTCCGCTCTTCCTGCTTATCTCCAGGCTTATCCACGTTCTATGGGGGCAGCTGGAGTATTCGCTCAGGCTCCTACCGCTGGTTTGCAGCTGCCTCTCGTTGTGGCTCATGGGCCGGGTTCTGCTGCGCACGACCTCGCGCTTCTTTGCGCTGTGCGTGCTCTCAATGCTGGCCATTGGCCCGTCGCACATCGAGTGGGCCACCAGTTTCAAGCACTACGCGTCGGACGAACTGTCAGCGGTGTTGGTCCTCATGGCCGCCATTGCCTGGGAGCGTCTGTCAAGATGGACAAGATATATCGTTGCGGCGGCGTTGCCGGCGCTGGTGTGGCTGTCATACACTTCCATATTCGTCCTGCTGGGTCTTGTGATCGTGGCTGGCATCTCCGCGATGAAAGATGATCTAAGGTCGAAGCGTGTGGCCTTGACCGTGCTCCTGTGCTCCATGGCCATCGCCTGTTGCTCTGTCTATATAGCCGCCGCCCGAGACTCTGTCGATTACGAGGACATGACGGCGTTTTGGGTCAACAGCTTCCCTCAAAGCCCTTATACCGAGTGGCTGACGAATAATCTCGTGGAGGTTGTCGCCTCCGCGGCCGGTCTGCCAGCCGCGCCGCTCCTTGCGTTTGTGCTGTGTGTTTGGGGCGCGTGCGCGCTCGGCAAATCGGGGCATTCATCCTTGAACCTGCTCGCCGGGGGCATGCTTGCCTCGGCGCTGGTGGCTGCTTGGCTGCACGTCTATCCATTCACGGCCGGCAGGCTCACCATATACTCTGCGCCGGCGGCGCTTCTGTTTCTGGCCTCCGGACTCGATGCTGCATACCGTTCGTTGAAGCCGCAGGTCCTTTCCCGGGCCATGAAAGCGCTCGGCGTGGCCCTTGTCGTCTTCGCTCTTTATAACCTAGTTAATGATTGCCCGAGACTTATTGCCCGGCAGGAGATGCGTCAGGTTCTCGAAGAAGTAAGGCATGGACCTCATAGCGATGCCCCGTTTGTTGTCTCTGTGTATGCAAGCCCCGCGTTCTTGCTCTATGCCGGACCCGAAATGCAGAAGAACACAGTATGGCTCCAGAACTTGGGCCTGGACTCTGGGCAGATCATCTGGGCCTGGGATATAGCAGGCAAGCCTATCAGGTTCTGGCTTGTTGTGTCGCACGGGGATTTCGAGTTTGTCGAAGCGATGTTATCTGACATCGAGCCATTCTGCATAATGAAGCAATCGATAAGAAACGGCGACAGCGCCGCGTGCCTGCTGGAGCTTCGGCCTCGCGAATAATGGCCAGCCCGTTGAGGAAAAGACCCGCAGTGAGCCAAACTGCCAAGAGCAATAGGCGTCAGACGCTTATCCTTGCTAGGCTGCTTGGCATCATCGTTTTCACAATGTCATACTCCACCACACAGCCGCAGAGGGCACAGCTGCCGAATAGCCGTACCCAGCGCAGGCTGCGTGCCAGACGATACGGAGCCGCCGCCTTCGCTTTTCCGGGGTGAGGTAGCCTTTTCCGGGATTCGGTATTGAACAATCATGCCGTTCGGGCGCATTCTTGTGTTGATATTGATTGGGATGCTTGATTATATGGGTCAAAAGAATTGAGGCGTGAGGCCTGTGCCTACGTATTGTGCGTTCTGTCATCGGCCGATCCGCGATATGAGGAAGATGGTTGCGGAGGCGGGCTACACGTATTGCAGCGAGGATTGCCACTCGCGGGCGGTGGTGCTTTTTGAGGAGGACGTTCGCGCCTCAATAAAGCGGTCGGCGGTTGAGAAGAGGCTTTTGGGCGCTCAGGATGAACCCCGGCCCGGCTATCCGGCCCTTCCAAGGGGCGACGTGTCAAGAACCACCATGGTCATTGCTGCGCTGTATGAGCGGCGAGGCGAGTTCAGAAAAGCGATGACATGCTGGAAGAAGATCGCGCTTCTGCACAGGAGCAACCTGGCGCTGCGGAAAAGAGCGATGTGCCGGATAAAGGACCTGAAGATAAAGGGAAGCGTCAGGTGTCATCCGGAGGTGGGCAGGTAATCTCCGGGGCGCAGCACATCAAGGCCTGTTGTAGGTGCAATGTTGTCGCTGTCGATGGCCCTAAGACGGAGATTCGCCGGACACCAAGCTGTAGCGAAATCAATCGTAAATGCTAATGCGACAATCAATCGAGGCGTCTGGGCATTCGACCGCGCCGCCGCTCATCCCGGCTCGCAGTTGTATCACCATTGCATCAAGGCCGTATCCAGAGATAGCTCCACGCATACCTCTTGCCCCCCACATTGATGAGATGCCGCCCTCTGCGCGACAGGTAGAGCCCTGATATGATGAGGCACGCCCACTCGTTCTGGTTTCTCTTGGTCTTCGTCGCGATCGCCTCAATCGTTCTGGTTTCGATTCTGCATGAGGGATTCACGGACGAGCCAACGGTCGTCAAAGTTGATAATCTCATGCTTGGCACCCTTGTCGAGATACAGGCCTGGGCTGAACAGCTCGACGATTCGGGTCTGAGGCGCGCCATCCAAGAGGCCTTTGATGAGATTCGCCGCGTCGAGAACGAGATGTCAGTCAACATCGAGGGAAGCGTCGTCCAGAGGATCAACGAGTCGGCGGGGCAGACGCAGGTAGCGGCCCCGGCCTCGTTGATTTCAGTTCTCGACAGCGCAAGGCAGGTGTCGGAGCTCAGCGGCGGCGCCTTCGACGTAACGATTGGCGCGGTCTATCACCTTTGGGACTTTGCATCAGAAAACAGCGCCAAGCCTCCCGAGCCCGACGCTATCGCAAGAAACCTTCAGAACGTTGACTACACCCGGGTTGAGGTTTCGGCGACTTCGGGAACCGTCCGTTTGCCGACGAGGGGGATGAGGCTTGATCTCGGCGGGCTGGCCAAGGGCTATGCCATCGACGTTGCTGCCAGAGCTCTGGTAGGCGCGGGCGTGCACAATTTCATCGTGAACGCGGGCGGGGATATGTTCGTCTCCGGGAGGCGGCTCAATGGCGAGAGATGGCGAATTGGAGTCAAACATCCCAGGCACCCGGGAGAGCTGATGTACACACTGTTCCTGACGGACCGTGCTGTGGTTACGTCGGGCGATTATGAGCGATTCTTCGAGTACAATGGAAAGAGGTATCATCATATTCTTAACCCGACGACGGGTTATCCGGCCGAGGCGTGCCAGAGCGTAACTGTTGTTGCCCAGGAGGCCACGGTCGCGGACGCTCTGGCCACGGCGGTCTTTGTAATGGGACCGAAGCGCGGTCTTGAGCTGGTCGATCTCCTCACGGAGGTCGAGGCCCTTATTGTCGATGCGGACGGTGAGCAATGGCATTCAAAGGGATTCGGTCAGTTTCTGCCCGGCAGTTCGCCGGGTTCGCCCTGGCCTCGCCCGTAATTGAGGTTGTCTGGCTGTGGAAAGTGGTGTCGCAGCGAGAGGTGATCGCCCTGAACTCTCGGTCATAGTTGTCAGCTACAACAGCGAGGATTGCATCAAGAGGTGCATACAGGACGTTGCAGCGGCCGCAGAGGGCGTTCGGTTCGAGGTCATCCTGATTGACAACGCCTCGAAGGACGAGACCATCGGCGTGGCGAACGAGAAGTTTGGGGATGCTCTGTGGTTCCATCGGATCGCAAACGAAGAAAACCTCGGCTTTGGCAAGGCCTGCAATATCGGCGCAGAAAGAGCCCGCGGCCGATACCTCCTCTTTCTGAATCCTGACGTCTTCCTTCTGCCCGGGGCTCTTGGCGCCTCGCTCGATGGCTTCGCCGAGCAGGACCGCTGCGGCGCCGTCATGGCTAGGACATTCTGGGACGATGAGATGCAGTTCCAGCTCTCTTTCTTGAAAAACATAAGTCCGCTGGCCGCGCTGGTTCAGCAGACCGCTCTGCGTCGGCCGTTTGGAGGGAGCATCTTCGAGAAGTTCTGGAGAATGGACTGGGCGACGTGGCTCAGCGAGGCGCCGATTGAGGTCTTGGGAGTTCCCGGCGGATACCTTATGGTGCCGCGCAAGTTGTTCGAGCGGCTGGGCGGTTTTGATGAGCGTTTCTTCATGTATTACGAGGACAATGACCTGTGCTTGAGAATAAGAAGGGCTCTGCACAAGATATATCTTATGCCAAGCGCAAAGGCTATTCACTATTGTGGGCAGAGCCTGAAGAACTACGAAGGCGCCGACATCCGCCAGACCCAAAGAAAGAGCCTAATCGGCTTCTACACAAAGCACTACCCAGTGCTCGGTCGGCTGCTGTCTGTGTCAGTCCTGGCCAATGACGCTGCCACAGGCGCCGCAAAGCGCCTAGTGGAGCTCTTCTCGGGCGCACCGGTCTCTGGCGGCATTCCTGTCGGCGGTCCGGACGGCATCGAGCTTCACTGGAAGAGCGTGCCCGGCGCGGAGTATTACTTCCTCGAGATTACACAGGACCCTTGCTTCTTGCACAAGGTCGGAGCCAGGGTGATCAAGAACAGCTACTTTCTCGCTCACAAAGCCTACCGCATGCTCACGCCGGACACCTACTTCTGGCGGGCGGTGCCCATGGCCGGGCTACGGTGTATGGGGAATATCCAGGTCGGTCGATTCAAGATCGTGGCCAGTCCAGAAGTTCAGGGGCCATAGCGGATGCGTTACCGAGAGTTTCAGCCACCAGCTGACATTCAGATAGTCGATTATCAGAACCAAGAGCACGTTCGAGGGACTCTCTCTCTTATGGAGGCGTCATTCGGCAGGCAATTTGAAAAACAGCACTGGGACTGGAAATACAGAATGGTCCCCACCGGTCGGACGGGCAGCCTTGTGTCGGTTGCGGGAGACCGCATCGTTGGACACTGGGGGTTCAACCTTATCAAGTACAAGGTCGGCCCAAGCAATCACATCGCGTCCGTATCCTTTGACATGGCCGTTGACAGGATGGCGTTCGGTCGAAGAGAGGCCGCGCTAAGGCTGCTTCGCCTCGGCAAGATAGCGTATCACGTGATTGAGGCCCAAGGCGCGGTATTCGGATGTGGCTTCCCGAACACGAATTCACTGTTCCTGGGGGTCAAGAGACTTGGCTGGATACCGCTTGTGCACATCTTGAACCTCTCGTGCTACTTGAGGCTTGAACCCTTCCTGAACAAGAAACTCAGAAGTAGGCTCCTTGTCAAGGCAGTGGCCTTGCCCTGGCGCGCGGTGGTGAAGATTGGCCTATACTCGAGGTTCCTGGACCTCTGGCCGTCCTGGGGAAGGAAGGTTCGGAAAGTCAAATCCTTCGATGAGCGCGTGGATGCCCTCTGGGAGAACGTCTCGCGGAGGATTGGCAACGCAGTCGTGCGGGATCAAGCCTACCTCAACTGGCGATATTGCAGCCCGCTAAAGCCTGTTTACGACGTCTTTGTGGCCGAGCGCAAGGGCGACCTGGTGGGTTACATCGTCCTGCGGATAAAAAAGGACCAGGACGGCTTAAAGGAGGCGCTTGTCGCGGATATTCTAGCAAAGGACCACAACCCCCTCATCGCGTCTCAGTTGATACTGTCGGCAGTCCGATTCGCGGTGGAGAACCATTGCGACGTTGTCCGAGCCTGGTGCCTCAAACATTCGCCTTACATGCTGTATTTGCGCGCTGTTGGCTTCCTGAAACGGAAATCCCTGGTTTACTTCATTCTGAGACCCTGGACCCCGAATCCCAACATCGCCAAGCAGATAATCACAGCGACCGCCTGGCACATAATGATGGGCGACTCAGATTCAGTGTGAGTTCTCGGGCCAGTTGGCACTCGAACCTGCGGGTTTGAGGCCGGCATCTACGCAAGATCAAACCGAGCAACTGAGGATTTCCCCACTTCTCCACGTGTCGTCGTGAGGAAAAACTGTCCCAAATGGGACAATTGGCCCTTATTCTGCTGTCCCAAATGGGACAACTTTGAAACTGATCTGCCTCGATTTTAGCGCTTGCCCCGCAAGTTGCCCGACGTGGAGCAACGCGTGGCTGAGGCCGTCGCGATAGACCCAGAGGGCAACAGATCGAGGCTGTTTAGGCTAGTGTGCATGGACCTGCCGCGACTTCTGAGGCAGGGCGTCAAGGTCGCGGGACTTTCGGCGCCGGGACCTCGGAGGTCAGATCCGGTAAAACTGTCCCAAATGGGACAACTGGCCTTTTTTTGCTGTCCCAAATGGGACAATTCGCAAAACTGAGGGATGTCGCCTAATATCTTCATGCACGCCACTGGTGGTCGGAATCGGGTCATATCTGGGCGATCATAATTTCAACTCCGAATCGGGCCCAGAAAAGCTGCTGTCCCCTCCACATCCGCCTTATAATCGGCGATCAAGCACAAAGATCATGTGTATGGCACGGAATCTGCTACTTCTACACGTAGGGTTTGAACTCCTGACAAGGTGGTCGCAAGAAATGTACTTTAGAGTTGTTGTAGAATGTGGGCACGTTGGCGCCGGCAAAAGCTTCGAGGCAGTCAGGTATTGGGAGGCCAAGAACGCCTCACATGCCTTGTCTTCGGCTTCGGCACTTCCGCGGGCCAAGAAGAAGAACCTGGCAGTTGTGAAGTCTGTGATACCCATAACACGGCATGAGTATGCCCTCGGCCTGAAGGAAGAAGCGTCAAATCCTTATCTTTCTTGGGGCTCACGGCGGCTTGAGGCCAGGCAGCCGGTCAGAAAAGCTAGTTGACCTCGCTTTCCACGCACGACATCATCTGACTGTTTTCTCATCGTCTTTTCATCTCCTCGGCCAGCACGAGCCCCGGCGTAACTCCCCAATAATCAGGTTGATTTGGTATCGCGAATCGTAGGATCATGTGAATCGGGCACTTGAAAGGTCAGTTGTCGGGCCATAGTTGGTTTTGGTCTTGCACTCGTTGGGCGTTTTGGAGTGCGGTGGCTTGACGCCGCTTTGGGTCGGCGCGGCTTGACGCGGCGCCCGCTCCGATTGATCATTCCCGGTTGCTGAAGTCGTCCGTTCACCGCCAAGAAAGCAGTTCTGGGAAGGCCGTGCCAGGTCACCACCAATGAAAGCGGCGTCGGTCGAGTAGCTCTGCCATTACTGGCTTTCACCCTCACAGACCCGGACGTGCGGCTTTCTTCGCCGCGCGGCGAACTCTTCCGAGCAGGTGACCCGGACTTAGTTCAAACCACCCTTCAGGATGTGTGATGTGGGGTCGAGGCAGAACAAACTCGTGGTCTATCAGCCAGTAGAGCCGCTTCTTACACGCCTTTTGCCTGCGCCGCATCAACGCATTCGACGACAGTGGTTTCGGGGATTAACCTCACACCTCGAACTCCTTCTCAGCCGACGTAGCCACAGGCTACTATGGCGAAGTCTGCTGCCTTTGGGTTAGTAGATTGGCCTCTCACCAATTCGGACAAACACAGCTTTCAGGACGCACACCCGCTCGCACTCCAAAGCACCCAACGGCTTCAGAGCACAAATCCGTGGTCATCAAGCGCTCAGGACTCCTCCCCCGATTCGCCGCGGTCGCGCGCAAGCAGTATCTCAATCGCGGCGCGCTGTGCGGCGCGTCTTAAGTAGAAATCGAAGGGCTCGAGGCCTTTGCTCTGGTATTCCGCGACCTTCATAAGCGCGTCCAGGAACTCCGTCTCACCCAATCGGCCCAGGAACTCGGCCGCGACGATGCGGTCCTTGAAGTCGCCCTGCATAAGAACGTTCTTGAGACGCTTCTTGGCCTTCTCGTTGCCCAACACGGCCGCCGGATACGAGATGAAGAACAGCTGTTGATAGTCCTTGTCCGAATGCGCCGGAGAGAAACCGACGTACTCGCTATTGAGCCCGCGGAACCTCGACATGATAGTCCTCTCTGCTTTCGCAGCATCACTCATTTCTGCTAGCGCGAGCGCCCCTTCCTTGCCCACTTCGGGATGCCTCTGCATTAGATTTACGATTCTCTTTGCGGAATCAGCGTGATGAAGCTTGCCCAGCGAGAGCATACAGCCCCGCAAGACCACCGTGCTGCTCTCCGTGTCCAACATCTTGTGGAGGCGCTCAGCAACGTCATCCGCCAGCTCGCAGGGGCCCAGTTCGTCGGCCAGATTGCCCAGCGACTGTGCTGCGTATGCCCTAAGAGCTGCGCTTGCATCGTCAAGCACGCCCATAATCAGCCGCACCGCCTCGTCGCCGCCCATCTTGACGAGCGCCTGGGCCGCGCTCTCCCGAACATTGCGGTCCGTGCCTAAAACCGCCTCGGTAAGCGCCGGCAGGGCCTTGCGATCGATGGCGGCCAGAGCGTCCTTTGCCGACGAACGCACGAGCCTATTCTTGTCCCCAAGCATCCCCACCAGTGCATCGATGACAGCGTCCGATGCGATAGGCTTCTTGGCGCATATATCGGCCGCGCGCCTCTTAATTCGGCTGTCCGAGTGGGAAAGGAGTCCCAGCAGGACAGGCTCCGGAACCGATTCTCGGACATACCACAGAACGTAGGCCGCCCGCAGGGCCGTCTGGTCCTCATCCGACTTGGCGGCCTTCAACAGCTCGTCGAACATCTGATTTCGACCAGCTTGATAGAGCGCAAACTGACAATGAAGCCTGACGATCGGGTCCGCCTCGGTCTTGAGCATGTTCTCCGCCAATTGCACGAGCTCTGGGTCTGACAGGAAAGCAAGCGCCAGCATAGCCTGCGAACGCACGAACGTGTCCTCGGACTTCAGCGCAGAAACAACCGACTGCTTGGCCTTGACGCCCAGGTCCACGAGGCCGCGTATCACGAAGTAGTCGTAGTAGCCGGCGGACGCTGACCTCAGGAGGGCCTGAGCCGCGACTGTGTTGTCGATGTATGACAGGCCCATCAGAGCGTATTCCCTCGCCCTGGGCTGTTGGCCATCTATGACGACGAGCGACTTTGAGTCGGCCGCGATTACGGTCTCGAGATACCGAACTGTCTCGGTCACGAACTCATTGTCTTCGCCTTCCTGCTGCACGGCGGACAGGAACGACCGAGGAGTGTATCTGCCCGGCTGAACGTAGTCGCTGTCCTGTCGCTTCGCTATGTCCGTGAGCTCCGCGCCCAAGAGCGCATTTGATATGAGCTCCATCTCCTCGCCGATGATGTCAGGCAAGTCTCTGAAATAAAGCGTCGTCAGCGCCTTGTCGTGATCGCTGTAGATGTCCTGTTGGACGTAGTTCGTGCAGTAGTAGGTCATGTATCTTGCGAGGGAGTTGGCCTCGGCGGCAATGGCAGCTCTTAGGTCCTCTCGCTCGACGAAATGGAGCACCAACTGCTCCATCTTCTTCGCAAGTTCGATACTGTTTTCGCTCGATGCGGAAAGAGACACAAAGGCGGAAGTCCCCTTCATCGCTACGAGACCCTTCACGGCCTCGGCGCGAACCGCCGGGTCGGGGTCTTCGGTCGCGTCCTTCAACGCCTTCGCGGCCGCCTCGGTGTTCATCCCCGAAAGAATCCTGATGGCTTGCAGCCGGTTTGCAGCGAACTTGTCCGTGAGCGCAAAAGCGAGCCCCGGGATAGTGTCCGGAGATTGTAGCCGACCGAGCATATCAATGCCCATCGCGCGAAACCTGGCAACCTCCGACCGAAGCAGCGCCTCGGCAGCGGCTACATCTTTGATCCGGCCGAGCGCGGACGCCGCAGCCCGCTGCACGTCCTCCCGCCCGTCGCCGAGCAGCTTCTCGAGGTCGGGGATGGCCTCCACCGCGCCGCTCTTGGCCAGAGCATCGGCCGCGGCGATAATCACCCTCTGGTGCGGGTCGTAAAGCGCCTTGACCAGCGCATCGATATAAACATCGCCCTTCATGCCCGCGAGTTTCCTTGCGGCCCGTTCCTTCGCAGCAGGGCCCTTGCTTCCGAGAAGCGTTACGACGTGCGCGTAGGGGTTCGGGGCACAGCCCACAAGCAGAGCCAAAACCACCAGCGCCGAAAGAACCTTAACCAATCTAATCTTAAACATTGACCACCTCGTTGAATTGACTTGAAAAACCGCTATTGCAGCAGGAACCGACTGCGGCCCTTTGAGCCCTCGACGACCATGTTAATAGCGCCGGTCTCAAGAGGCTCCCAAGCCACCTCGATGCCCTTGCCACCCAGCAGCTTGCGCAGTTGCATGAATATATCAAAGCCCGAAGGCCGAACAACAAACGCGACGTAATCCTTCGTTGGGTCTATGCCCTCAATCTCCGCCCGCCAATCCGACGATTCCTCACGCGTCTGCTCGAGCGACTCGCCCGGCCGACGCCGAATCACGATGCTGCTTGTGCCAACGCCCTTTGTGACGTAATACTTGCGAACATACCGCCCAAAAAACGGATTGACCTTGTCGTCCTCACACTCGAAGTACAGCGCCCGCTTCTCGCTGGCCTTCTGGACGGGCGTTCCCACCGTAAGCTCGCGCTTTCTGATCGTGAAGTCGCCGGGCACGAGCGCACGAAGCCTCTCTAGCTCATCCTGCTCGCGACGCTCATCCGCCTCCAACTTCTTGAGTAGCGCCGAAAACTCCGCCACATATTCCTCGAGCTCCTTTCTGAGCGACAGGTCCCGCTTCTGCCTCTCGAGGCGCTCCACGGTCTCCCTCGCCCGGCGCTTCTCGTCCGCCTCGTCCCTGAGCTTCAAAAGCTCCTTGTTTAGCTTTGAAAGGTCAAGACTCAGGCCCGAAAGCTCCTTCCGAAGCGGCAACGGGGCGCTCATCCCGAGCGTGTGCAGAATGATGATCGCGATCATGAAAACCAGCACGCCGACCGTGCAGGCCAGAATATCAAGAAACGAAAAGCTGAAAAAACCAATCTCAGAAGAGCTGGATGACCGTGCCAACTACAAGAACCCCCAACTAATGCAGCTCACGAGAAGAAAAGCTCCCACTGTTCCAGAATCGGCTCGTAGCCAACCTTGAAGCCCGATTTCTCAGAAAGGTCGCGGAGCACATCGAACGTCGCGATCCCCGATGGCCGTATTAAAAAGACCACGTAATCGGCCGGGGGCTTTACATCGGCCGCCGAAAGCCAATCCGCAAACGAGGCCGCGTCAAGCTCGCTTTCAGCCATCGCAACGACTGTCCCGACGGGCCACACGACCGCCTCGTTCTCCCGGCACTCCACGTAAATCGGCTTTGAAAGGTCAGGGGCCTGTGTGTGCTTCACCTCCGCCACGACGGACCTGCTGGCCTTCAGCATCGCCGCCTTCCTCCGCAGATCATCGAGCTCCGACAGGCGCTTTTCATCAGGCTTCTCGCGCCTCGCAAGAAGCGCCCGGAGTCGCTCCTTTTCGCGCTCCAGCTCAGCCAACCGCTGCTCCAAATCCGCGAGTTCGGCGCTGCGATCCTTTATCTCGGGGATTTCCTTGTGGGCGAGAAACTCAGAGTCCTTCTGCAATTGCTCCTCGAGCCGCAGAAGTTCTGCCTCCCTCAGCTCGACCTGTTCCTGGCTGCCCAGAATCTCCTTCTCGATCGCGGAAGTATCGACCAGGTCCTTGCTGTGAGCGATAAAGATGAAAAGGACGAACGCCAGCGAGCCGATTATGCACGACAGAACCGCCATGAACGGAAAATGGAGAACCTCAACCTGCCGGTCCGACCCCGACCTTTTGGGCTTTGCCACGCTTATCTAACCTCCTTGAGACATAGCTATAGTGTCGGACTCATGCCAAGAGATTCGTCATGTCAGAACGCATTCACAATCGTCAAATCGCAAGCAAAGGCCAAACAGAACGAACCGAATGCCTGGATATGGCCCGCCAACTAACTTATCTCATAAACACATTCGCGACGCCAAATGTTGCCGGACTTGACACGCCTCGGGCTTTGTGCAGAGAATCTCGAAGTTAAAGCGTGAAAGACACGGAATCAATGTCGAGCTAGATGAAGGACCGACATGGCAGTAGTGTGGCTGGTATTGATCGCTTTGGGTGCTCTGGCGTTCGGGATATGGATGCTGCGATGTGGCCTCAGTGAACAGAGCTGGTTTTGGGCCTTGATGGGGGCGCGCGAGATTCTGGGGGTGATCGTTTTTGTTCTCATTGCCGGTGTTCTCCCCATTCTGTTCTTGCTTCCTCCAGAACTGACGCTTGCGATTGTGTTCATCATCGTGCTGAGCATCTGGCCAACACTGGCCTTTCTAGCGTTCAAGCACAAAGACGAATGGGTGGGCAAAGCTCTTTTCTTCCTCACTATGGTCTGGTCATGTGTCTTCTCCATACCGCTGATGCTGTTCTTCCGTTGGCAGGAGATACATGCCATCCTAGCGGCCCTGGGTCTCTCCGGCGCCGGGCTAATCGCGTGGGGATTGATTAAGAAGCAGGCAAGGGCAGCTAAGGCGCGCAAAGAGGCGTTCTACAAACGGGTGCTAGATGAGGCCGACAGCCGCGAGAAGCCACCGTGGGAAACGTGATGCTGCGTCCCGAAATTAGCTAATCTCCGCAGCCTAGGAAACCTCACCGTCCCCGTTCTGACCCCGCCCTACGACAAGCTTGACAATGGGCTGCATTTCCGCGAATGTTTTAGAGACAATCGGTTCCGTCAATACATTCCGGGATTCTAGATGCGCGATGATACCAAGTGACGCTCCGCACTTGTTCTTGGCCCCTCTGCTCATCCCGCTGATTCTGTTGGCGTTCTTCTGCTTTTTGATCCATCTCGGGATAAGAAAAGACCGCGACGGCCTCGTGATCGGCTCGGGGATAGCTCTGATCGTGATTGGCGCCCCGATTGCTTATTTTAGCCCATTCTTGCTCGCCTTCTTTCTGGAACAAGAGTTTCTCTTTACCAGTTGGTATCTGGTGATGGGCATTGTCTGGTTATTCCTGGCGTTCTTTGGTCTTAAGCACTGGGACGAGCCAAAGGGCAAGGCCCTGCTCGTCTTCGCGATACTATGGACATTTGGGCTTCCGATCCCCCTGATCGTTGTGTGGGAATGGTCAACCGCGGGGGCCTATCTGACGGTATTCGGCCTCACCGCGCTGGGCTACATCATCCTCGGCATCTTAGTGAAGTCCGTGACTGCCGCCAAAAGGCGAAAGGAGACCCTCTACAAGCGCCTGCAAGAGGAAGTCGATACCCGCGAGAAGCCGCCCTGGGAGAGGTGAGGCTGCACGCCAGCATCAGACAATTCCGGGCTGACGAGGGCGATTCGGCCTGGGCAGGCGTTCATGGCATTCTCCTGTCGCTTTCCTATGTTCTCTCTTTCGTGCGTGCAGTCCGATCTGAGATCGGTCCGGTTGAGTCCTTTCTGCACGCGAGCTGTTGCCTCAATTGACTTGGCTGGGCGGCTGGCTTATATTTCACGCCAACTCACACAATACGGCTGAGTATCTGATTTTTACTTTTTGGAGCAGGCAAATAGGGCGATGAAGGCGAGGACATTTCCGGGTGGGATACATCCGCCTGAATATAAGTACCTGAGCGAGAAGAAGTCTATTGAGCGGGCCAAGCCCCCTGAGATGGTTGTCATCCCGCTCTCGCAGCACATCGGCGCGCCGTGTAAGGCCGTCGTCAAGGTCGGCGACGAGGTGAAGATGGGCCAGATGATTGGCGAGGCGCAGGGCTTCGTGTCGGTTCCGGTTCATTCGAGCGTTTCGGGCAAGGTGAAGGCCATCGGGCCGTTTCAGCATCCGCTTGGCGACGTGCAGCCTGCGATAACGGTGGAGAATGACGGAAGGGACGACGCGGTCGATCCGCTCGAGCCATTCACGGACATAGCGAATGTTGAGCCGAAGAAGCTCATCGAGCGCATCTGCGAGCTCGGCGTGGTGGGGATGGGCGGCGCGGCATTTCCGACGCACGTGAAGCTCTCGCCGCCGAAGGAAAAGCCCATTGACACTGTGATCCTGAACGGGACGGAGTGCGAGCCATTCCTGACCGCCGACCACCGGCTGATGCTGGAGCACCCGAATAGGATTATCAAAGGCTTCGAGGTGGTCGCGCACATTCTCGATGCGCACCGAGCCATTATCGGCATCGAGGGTAACAAGCCAGACGCCATCAAGGTGATGCGGGACTCGCTCGACGGCGCCGGGAACATCGCGATCGCGGAGCTGATCGTCAAATACCCGCAGGGCGGCGAGAAGCAGCTGATACAGGCGCTCACAAATCGCGAGGTTCCGCCTCCGCCGGGTCTGCCGATGGACGTCGGCGTGGTCGTTCAGAACGTCGGGACCGCGGCCGCGATTGCCGACGCGGTATTCGAGGGCAAGCCGCTCATTGAACGGGTTACGACCGTGACCGGAAGCGGGGTCAAGGAGCCGAAGAATCTGCTTGTCCGCGTCGGGACGTTGGCATCACACCTCGTCAAGCAGTGCGGCGGCTACAACGGCGAGATCGGCAAGTTCATACTCGGCGGACCGATGATGGGCATCGCGCAGAGCACCGACGAGGTTCCCGCGTGCAAGGGCACTTCCGGCGTGCTGGTGCTCACGAAGGACGATACGATCATCCGTGAGCCTGAGCCCTGCATCAGATGCGGCAGATGCGTTGACGCATGTCCAATTCACCTCAGACCGTATCACATTGGGGCCCTTGTGGAGCAGGATCGGCTCGACGACGCCGAGAAGGAATCGGTGCTCGATTGTATCGAGTGCGGCGGTTGTGCCTATGTATGCCCAGCGTCGCGCTGGCTGGTGCATCTTTTCAAGAGCGCGAAGGCGCAAATAATGGCCAGAAAGCGCAAGAAATAGGAGACCCTGAGCATTCCCATTTGACACCACAAGCCATTTCAGGAGGTCATCAAGTGAAGTTCTTCGTCGATACAGCTGACGTTTCCCAGATAAGAGCCGCCAAAGAGATGGGGCTTGCAGACGGCGTTACGACCAATCCATCGCTCGTGTCAAAGACCGGACGTGGCTTTCGCGAAACCCTTAAGGAGATATGCGAGATCGTCAAGCCCGGCCCGGTAAGCGCCGAGGTGATAAGCCTCGAGGCCGGCAAGATGGTTTCAGAGGCGCGGCGGCTTGCGCAGATCGCCGACAATATCGTGATCAAAATCCCGATGACAGAGGACGGTATGAAGGCCGTTCGTATCCTTGAGAAGGATGACATCAGGACCAACGTTACGCTGATATTCTCCGCCAACCAGGGCCTCTTGGCGTGCAAGGCCGGCGCCTCGTTCATGTCGCCGTTCATCGGGCGGCTGGACGACATCGGGCACAATGGGATGGAGCTCGTTGCGGAGCTTTTGGAGATAACCGGCGCCTACGGCTTCGACACGGAGGTTATCGTGGCCAGCATCCGCCACCCTGGCCACGTGAAGGAGGCGGCGCTTTTGGGCGCGGACATAGCGACGATACCGTTTGCGGTGCTGGAAAAGCTCTTCAAGCACACGCTGACCGACGTGGGCATCGAGCGCTTCCTCGCTGACTGGGAAAAGGTCCCCGACAAGAGCTTCTAGCGCCTCTGATTTGTTCTCCTTTTAGGGATTGACGCTAGTTGGTTTTGAGCCCTTGAGACAGAAGAGGCTTAGTAATGACATTAGGAGGCGATAAGAATGCCGATATATGAATATCATTGTAGCGATTGCGACAAGGACTTCGACGTGCTTCTGGCGCACGGCGAAGGCGCGGCCGAGTGCAAGCGCTGCGGCGGCGAGAACATAAAGCGGAAGTTCTCCTGCTTTTCGACGAGGACGGACAGCTACACTGCGAGCGACCTGAGCTCCATCAACAGCAGCAGCTGCGCCAGCTGCACATCGAGCAGCTGCGCCACGTGCCGTGGATGATGTGACGCATCGCATCAAGGGGTCGGGGTAGGTTGACCGGTCGACTCGTATCGATTCTGTAGGGGCGAGGTCTTAAGACCACGCCCGTCCTATTGATATCCAGGAAAAACGCTTGAAGCGGATGAGAAACGACGCAACGGCCTCCAGCGCGGTCGAATCAAGTCAGGCGAGGCAGAATATCGACTTTCCCGCTCGCCGTTCCATCCGATTGGACGGCTACGATTACTCGCGGGGAGGCGCGTATTTCATAACTATTTGCACACACAGAAGGCGGATGATGCTTGTAACCGAAGAGATTCGAGATACTGTCGCCTGCGCTTGGCTGGACCTCCCCAACCATTTCGGGCACGTTCTTCTCGATGACTTCGTTGTGATGCCGAACCACTTCCACGGAGTTTTTTTCTTTAAGCCTCGCAAGCCCGCGTCCGACAAACCGCACAAACGGCATCCTTTGCCCGTGGTTGTTGGGGCATTCAAATCCCATTCTGCCCGAAGCATAAATGCAATGCTGAAAAGGTCAGGCGTTGCCGTTTGGCAGCGCGGCTATCACGATCGTATCGTTCGGAATTACCGTGAATTGTATCGGAAACGGGAATATGTCGCAGGCAACCCGAAGTTGTGGGAAAGGGATCGGGAAAATCCAAACCGGATTGGTGAAAACGAGATATATGAATGGTTGTACCAATGAATGAGAATGGACAGGGCAGGCTTTGGCGAATGACATGTTAGGACGGGCGGGTCTGAGACCGCGCCCCTACAGACCCGCGACCCACCCGTGGGACAGATTCTAGACGTGAAACCGCTAGCTGAGATCGACACCATCATCTTTGACATGGACGGGACTATCGTGCTGTCGCGCGACGTGGCCATCGAGTCGGTTCATCGAGGCGCGAAGGAGATGTTCGAGGAGCTTGGGATAGATGCCCCGCCGCCGGAAAAGGAGAAGATAGTTGAGAGCATCGGCAAGCCCTCGCCGGAGTATTTCGCGGCTCTGTTCCCCGAGCTTGAACCCTCGGTCAGAGCCGACATCCAACGGCGGGTCTATGAGCTCGAGGGACAGCTCCTCGCCGAGGGCGGAGGCTCGTTTGCGCCTGGGGCGCCCGGCGCTCTGGTTCAACTCCGCCAAATGGGCCTCAAGCTCGGTCTTGCCAGCAACTGCGGCATAGGCTACTTCGAGAGCAACATCGAGGCGTTCGGCCTGGGCAAGTACTTCGACGCGATGCTGTGCAGCGGGATGCGCGGCTATCCGGAGAAGTCTGTGCTGCTCAAGGAGCTTCTGGCTACGCTGGGAGCACAAAAGGCGATGATGGTCGGGGATAGGTGCTACGACATTGAGGCGGCGATTCAGTGCGACATGGTCCCCGTCGGCTGCCTCTACGGCTACGGCACAAAGGACGAGCTTGAAGGCGCCTCGCTTACCATAGGAAGCCTGAATGAACTCATCGTTATCTGTGGGGAATAGGCGCCGTGCTGCGCTATGAGCAGCTGACGGTCGGCCCGCTGGACGTCAACTGCTACATCCTGTGGGACGAGAGGTCGAACGAGGCAATCATAATCGATCCCGGGGCCGAGCCGGACCGCATCCTTGAGACTGTGAAGGGACTCGGCATCGAAGTCGAGATGATCGTCAACACCCATGGTCACATTGACCACATCGGGGCGAACAAGGAGGTGAAAGAAGCGCTCGGCTGTCCGCTCTTGATGCATAAGGAGGATGTCTTTTTGACAAACGACGACTGCGGCATCCCAATAGCTCAGCTGATCGGCGCCTCGCCATCTCCGCCGCCCGATAGAGCGATCGCCGACGGCGAGGTGCTCAGGCTGGGCGAGACAGAGATCGAGGTCATTCACACGCCCGGGCACACGCCGGGCAGCGTCTGCCTTTTGTCCGAGGGGATGCTGTTTACGGGTGACACGCTCTTCGCTGGCGGCCTGGGCCGAACCGACCTGCCCGGTGGCTCACACAGGCAGCTGATGAACTCCATAAAAGAGCGCCTCCTCATCCTGCCCGACGAGACAGCGGTTCTTCCCGGCCACGCCTACGGCCCAGCCAGATCGACTATCGGCGAGGAGAAGGCCAACAACCCGTTTCTGGGCTGAAGGCATCTGCGACCCGGCGGCGCCCCTGATCGCTGTTTCAAATGGCGCTTGGCAAATGCCTCAATATAGCGCATTGTTATATTAGAGTACTTAACCAGTTTCCAAGCTGAAGGGGGTGTTGTAGCATGTCCAAAGGATATACGCCGATCAGGAGCAAGACCCACAGAACCGGACGCGTTCTTGGGGACAGTAAGGCGCTGTCCAGCCGGAATCGGAAGAGAACCGGCAGACGCAGGAGGAAAACCTTCATAGAAAAAACCCGCAGCAAGTTTCTGAAGAAGCTGTTTGGCTAATCGCAAGGCAGGGGCTGGTGCAACGTTCAGGCCAAAGCCTGGTATTTGCTGACCACACGCTCAACGAGATTGTCGGGGACGAATATGTGGTGCGCGGTCTATCGGCAAACTCTACTGGCACTGTGCCAGACGAACTTGTCCGTGTAATCCGTCTGATTGAGAATCTGGAGGACAGCTACCAGGATACTCTGCCAAAAGCAGCCAACTCCTATCACAGTCTTGCCAAGACTGAGTCATAACCCTGAGGCATTCAGACTGAAGATGGCATTAGGCAAGAGGAAGAAACCGGAGGTAATCGTGCAAGAGGCAGGAATTGATAAGAAACGGGTGCTCTCAGAGCTTGAGGCCCTGTCGAAGGAGCGACAAAAGGAGGTTGCGGACTTCGTTTCGTACCTGAGGATAAGGGAGGAGCTAGAGGCTACAAAGGAGATTCTTGAGGACGAGGACTTTCTTGAGGGCATCGCTAGAGGTGAGGAGGACTTCAGGCAAGGCCGCGTCAAGAAGTGGTCAGAAGTGAAGGAGGATGTATGAAATCCTCATCTCGCACGACGCAGAGAAGTACTACAGAAGACAGGACAAAAAAACACAGCTGAGGATAGACAAGGGCATCGAAGCGATAAGCCGGAATCCGTTCTCAGGTCCTCGCATTAGCGCATTGCACGGCGAACTTGGGGGTAGGTTTCGCTACGCGGTAGGCCCACTGAGAATCATCTACAGAGTCAATATGAAGAACCGAAGTGTAGAAATACTATACATCGGAAGGAGAGGAAACGCGTATAAACGGATAGGTTTTGCCTAACAGGACAACCCAGACGAGCATCGGGGCAATCGCCCGAGGGAGCTGGAAGGCGAGTAATGGAAACACGCGAGATAATAGAGCAATTCAAGAGGCAGATCAGCCAGTTATACGGAGAGAGGCTGAAGAAGGTCATCCTTTATGGTTCCTTCGCGAGGGAGGAGGGAACTGACGACTCGGATATAGACCTGGCCGTCGTTTTGGCAGGCGAGGTTTGCCCAGGAGAGGAGATCGACAGGATGATCGATATAGTGTTCGAGATCAATCTCGAGCATAATGTGCTGATCTCGATCTATCCTGTGTCGGAGGAGGACTATCGCACCGTCAATAGCCCTTTACTAATGAATGTACGGCGGGAAGGGATTACTTCATGAACGAGGTCCAATCTCTCATAGCCAGGGCAGAAAAATACCTAGCTACCGCTGAACTTCTTATTGAACAGCAGGATTTCGAATCCTCCGTCTCGAGAGCGTATTACGCGATGTTCTTCTGTGCTGAAGCGTTGCTCTTGACAAAGAGCCTCTCGTTTTCCTCCCACAGAGGCCTTATCTCTGCATTCGGAGAGCATTTCGTTAGGACAGGCATCCTTCCGAAGGAACTCGGCAGAGCCCTGAACCGAGCTTTTGACAAAAGGCAGTTGGCTGACTACGAACACAGATTCGTCATAGGTAAGCGAGAAGCCGAAGACATCCTCAGAAACGGCGAAAACTTCCTCGAAAACGTAACTGAGCTTCTAAAACGAGAAGGTATGTTGCGAAATGAGTGGCTCTTGCTCCCCGATCGATGATCAAGAGGAGTTGGAGGGCGAAAACGACATGCGAGGCTCATACTGTTGACCTGCATGAGTAGATGGGGACAACCTGATGACGAACGATAGCGTCCGCCTCGCCAACCGGTGGCATTCTCCCCGAGAAGTGAGATTGATTTGTGGGGGGCAAGTGCGAGCTTGATTCTCTAAGCTGGATTCGCACCCCCATCTTTATCCGGTTCGTGTCGCTCATTCTCGGTTTCTTTTGAACCTTGCTTGCCGATTATGAGCGCCAGGGCGGCTCGCGCGCAACGTCTAATCCAATGCCAATCTGATTTTCGGGGCCCCGCCCCATGCTTGAAACGAGCAGGTGCCGGATATAGAGTGTAATCTGTAGGGAGAAGTGGCCGAATCTCATCTGCCGCTGTTTCAACGAAGAGCAATGCTGTATCAAGAGGCATTAGCAGGCGTGGCAAGGGTTTTACTCGTCAATTATCATCAGAATCGCGGGCTGAATCCATATCATCCCAGGAGCGTGTCGAAGGTAACGGGGATGTTTCCTCCGCTCGGACTTCAGTATCTCGCTGCTGTCTTGCGGCAGAGAGGCCTCGCTGAGGTTGAGATCTACGATGCGAACGTTAGTAAGGACGACGATGAGACCTTCAGGAAGCGAATCGCGTCGTCCAGGGCCGACATCCTGGGCTTCACCTCCTCGACGTTCGAATGGCTAACGACGCTTCAGGCGGTGAGAATGGCTCGCCAAGTCCTCCCCGAATCGCTCATTGTCGTCGGAGGGCCGGCTGTCGGGGCATACCCCAGAGAATGCCTCTCGTTCAAAGAGATCGATATCGGCGTCATCGGCGAGGGCGAGGAGACCTTTGCTGAGGTTGTCTCACTTTACAATGACGGCAAGCGGCTTGACAGGATCAAGGGCACTGTGTCGCGCCCCGATGACAGTGTCGTTGTCGCACCGCCCAGACCGTTCATTCGGAATCTCGATAGCATTCCATTTCCCGCCAGAGACCTTGTTGACACCAAGGCCTACAACGCCATATTCATCCGGAAGCCGTTTGCAACACTGATCACGAGTCGCGGCTGTCCTTTTCACTGCTCCTTTTGCTCAAGGTTCTACTTTGGGAAAAAGGTCCGAACAAGGAGCGCCTCGAACATCTTGGCCGAGTTTGAACACTGCGCGAAGCGCTACGAGATCAAAGAGTTCATGGTCTATGACGACACGTTCGGCGTTAGAAGGGACGTTGCCCTGGAGCTCTGTGATTTGATAATCGAGAGGCGGCACAAGTTCCGGTGGAGCGTCAGAACGAGGGTAGATTGTGTTGACCAGGTCGCTCTTGAAAGGCTGAGAAAAGCGGGCTGCTACAAGCTGCACATGGGCGTTGAATCAGGAAGTGAGGAGGTCCTGAAGCGGATGAAGAAGGGCATTACATTGAAGCAGGTGGAGAAAACATTCAAACTAGCGAACGAGGCCGGCATCGAGACAGTCGGTTATTTCATGTTCGGCTACCCCGGCGACACACTCGCGAGTATCGAGAAGACGAGGCGCCTGTCGCTTGAGCTTGACCTTTCCTGGGCCGATTTCTCAATAGCGACTCCTGCGCCTCGAACGGAGCTCAACGATGAGTTTGAACGGTCGGGCTACATCGACGGCGATTTCTGGCGACGATACACGCTCGGGGAACCAATCGACAAGCTGCCTTACTTCACGACGCCCGAGTTCGACGAGGCATCGCTCGAGCGCATCCTTCGTGACGCATTCACCGAGTTCTATTTGCGACCCTCGGTCATTCTCAAGAAGGCACTTTCACCGCAGTTCTGGTTTGAGGCCAAGAAGTCGATTGACGGTGCGCTCGCTCTTCTTAAGATGTGGCGGAAGTAGCTGTTGTGCGTTGCGCGCTGTTCGTTGACATTGAGCGGTGATACCAATACTGATGACTACTCTCATGGCTGAGCCGCGCTCCGCCCGACTCGAAGACATCCTTGAGGCCGTCTTGGGCACGGTCGAGAAGCCGGGGCGATACTGCGGCGGGGAGCGCAATGCAGTCAAAAAGGATCTTTCCAAAGTCGCTCTGAAAGTTGCGCTCGCATTCCCTGATACCTACGAAATCGGGATGTCGCACCTCGGGCTCAAGATCCTGTATGAGGTCCTGAACTCCAGAGAGCAGTCGGTCGCAGAGCGGGTTTTCATGCCCTGGAAGGACTTCGCGAGCGTCCTTCGCCGCCGTAGAATCCCCCTCTTCAGCCTCGAGAGCAGGCTGCCGCTTTCAGAGTTTGACGTCGTCGGCTTCTCGCTCCAGCACGAGCTCTGTTACACCAATGTGCTTGAGATGCTGGACCTCTCTGGGATACCCATTCGGGCTTGCGACCGTGAGGATAACATGCCGTTTGTGATCGGCGGCGGGCCGTGCACGTTCAACCCGGAGCCCATGTGGGAGTTTTTCGACTTCTTTGTGGTCGGCGACGGTGAAGAAGTTGTGGGGGAACTTGCCGCCGTTCTGGAGAACCAGAAGGCTAAAGGCTGGGACCGGAAAGAGGCAATCTCCCGCGTGAGAGAGCTCAAAGGCGTTTACGTCCCGACGGACTACGAGTTCGAGTATTCGGGAGGCTACGTCTCGAAGGTCATCCACGAAAGCGAGGTATATGACGACCCTTTCGCCGCGCCGAGGGTCGAACGAGCGCTCGTTGAGGACCTGGAGAGTGCTCCCTTTCCTGAGAGACTCGTGGTTCCCAACATCTCGATCGTGCATGATCGAGCCGCAGTCGAGATAATGCGGGGTTGCCTCCGCGGCTGCCGCTTTTGCCAGGCGGGATATATATGTCGTCCGTTGAGGGAGCGCAGCTTCGCGACGGTTGTGGGTCTGGCAGATTCGGCCATCGCCAATACCGGCTTCGACGAGCTTTCCTTTCTGTCGTTGTCCTCGGGCGACTACTCGGCCATCGAGCCGCTCATTCGACGCTGCGTCTTGGGGTTTGCGGGCGGCAAGGTGGCGGTTTCACTACCGTCGCTGAGGGTCGAGACCATGACGCAGCCGATTGTTGACGGTATAAGGAGTATCAAGAAAACAGGTTTCACGCTTGCGCCCGAGGCCGCAACCGACCGCTTGCGACGGGTTATTAACAAACCGGCAGCTAATGAGATGGTCCTGGAATCTGCCGGGCGCGCATTTGCCGCGGGCTGGAAGCGGATCAAGCTCTACTTCATGATTGGCCTTCCCACCGAGACCGAAGAGGACATCGAGGCGATGGCCAAACTGGTGAGGCAGCTCTCAAGCGTCGCGAGGCGAGAGGGACGCGGAGGGTGCAGGATCGCCGTAAGCATTTCAACGTTCATCCCCAAGCCTCATACGGCGCTTCAATGGGCGCCGCAGGCGCCGCTGGAGGACATCATCTCGAAGCTCTCGCGCCTGCGCCGCTCGATCAGTTGCCGCAACGTTGAACTCAAATGGCATAATGCCGATATGAGCCTCCTCGAGGGGGTCCTGTGTCGCGGGGATAGACGGCTTTCTAGAGTAATCGAGCGAGCCTGGCGAAACGGCTGCGTCCTGGACAACTGGACTGAACAGTTCGATTTCAGCAAATGGATGGCGGCGTTTGAAGAGTGCAACGTTGTCTATCAAGACTACCTCGCGCCTCGGGACGTGCGGCGTTTTCTCCCCTGGGAGCACATCGCATCCGGCGTTTCAAGGGCGTTCCTGCTGCAAGAAAAGGATGCGGCAAGCGCGGAGAAGCTGACGCCGGATTGCGTTTCGTCGGGCCAGTGCCAGTCGTGCGGCGCGTGCGGTGAGCCGGCTTCATATCTCGAGGCAATGATGGCGATGCGGAAAGCCGCGGACCAATACAAGGGTGCCTCGCCGGCTGGTGCGGCCCGGGTCAGCGAGTCTTCTGGCCGTGCGACTCCGAGACAGATAGTCTTTCCGCTCAGATGCAAATATGAGCGTTTGGGGCCGGCGAGGTTCATCTCGCATCTTGACATTCTGACCGCGCTGGGACGGGCCGCCAGACAATCCGGGCTCCCAGTCGAATACAGTAAGGGCTTCAATCCTCAGCCGCGGATTTCGGCCGGGCTGCCGCTGCCAGTTGGCCAGTCCTCGCTCGCCGAATACATTGATATAAGGGTTTCGAGACCGCTCGCACCAAGCAAGCTGATCGAATCGATGAATAACTGCATGATGCAGGGGGTGCGCTTTATAGCAGCTTCGCATCTCTTCAAGAAATCGCTTTCGCTGTCTGCGCTCGTTTCGGAGGTGGATTACTCGGTGCTCATCGACCTTGAGCGGCTGTCTGAGGTCGCCGGGGCCGAGAACCTGCCCTGGCTTAACGACGAGGGTCTTCACGCGGACAGGATTGAACAGATGCTGGCGCAGAAATCGATAGTAGTCTCAAAAGCGACCCCAAAGAGAAGGGTTGAGCTTGACCTTCGGGCGTTCATCGGCGCATTGAGTCTTACAGGTATCGAGAGCGGCAAAGCGCTGCTCCAAATGACGCTAAACGTGGACCAGGATGGCCGGACAGCGCGGCCCTCAATGGTTCTTTCGGAGCTCTATGGCACGAAAGAGGGCATCTTGTATTTCGCGGACGTAACCCGGCTCGAGCAGTATTGCTGGCGAAGAGGCGCGAGGAGGTCCTTGCTTGAGCTCGCCAAAGGCGCAGTCTCGCCGACCGGCGGAGTTGGGGTACCCACGACAGTTATGAGAAAACGGCCGAACAAAGTGTGGAAGGAGCCATAGCGGGGTGTTCGGGGGCGATTACATCTTATCCGATTTTCAACCTGACATGAGCCCCGACGAGCTGCGGCAGGCTGCGTCTCGGTCGATCGTCGTCATTCCCACTTACAACGAGCGAGAGAATCTCTCGCTGATTATTCCACACCTGTTCAAGCTGTATCCTACGATAAACACCTTGGTGGTGGATGACAACTCACCGGACGGAACGGGCGAGCTCGCTGACGAGCTCTCTTTGTCGCACGACGGGCTTTCGGTTATACATCGCGAAAGGAAAATGGGCCTTGGAACCGCCTACATTACCGGCTTTACATACGCGATTGAAAGAGGTTTTTCATACATCATTCAGATGGACGCCGACCTGTCGCACGCTCCCGAATACCTGGCGGTGTTCTTCGACAAAATCCGCGAGTGCGATTTCATCTTGGGGTCCCGCTATCTTGAGGGCATAAATGTCATCCGTTGGGACCTTTGGCGAGTTCTGTTGAGCCTCAGTGCGAGTCTGTATTGCCGCCTCGTCGGCGGATTGGAGGTGACCGACGCGACCGGCGGGTTCAAGTGCTGGCGTCGCGAGGTCCTGGAATCGATCAACCTCGCGGCCGTGCAATCGACCGGCTACTCATTCCAGATTGAGATGACACATAGGGCGCGAAAGGCTGGGTTCAGGCCGTGTGAGGTGCCGATAGTTTTTGTCGGTCGTTACCATGGGACCACAAAGATGTCCAAGCGCATAGTTTGGGAGGCAATCTGGATGGTCTGGCGCCTGCGACTCGGCCTATACAAGCGATGATTGCCTCGCCTGCCAGCAACCGGAGCAGTAGGTGGTAGAAAACGGCGCCAAAAGCCAGCTCGGACCGAAGAGCTGGGAATGCCTCGCCTGCGGGACAAGGAATGCGGCAAAGGACCGGTCCTGTCACACGTGCGGCGCACCCGCTATCATCCCTCTGGAGCCGATTCAGACGCTTGATCCTGAGGAGCTGCTTGCTCAATTCGGGCCCTCCGGAAGCCGTCTGATTGCCAAGCGCTACCGACTCGTCGCAACGATCGGCAGTGGTTCGACAGGCTCGGTCTTCAAGGCCGTGGATGTCAATCTGGACCGCGTGGTTGCGATCAAGGTTCTCGGGGCGATGTCGGCTGACGGGATGGATGTCAACACTCGGTTCCTGCGGTTGCAGACCGAGGGCCAGATTCTGGGCCGGTTGAGGCATCGAGGCCTCGTAACGGTCTTTGACATGGGAAATGAGGAGGGCGTGCTTTTTATCGTGATGGAATTCGTCAGAGGCCGGCCGCTCAAGTCCTTTCTCGCTCCTGGCCAACCCATTCCGGTCCAGGACGCGGTAGCGATAATGATACAGGTGTGTGACGCGCTGCATCACGTGCACAAACACGGGGCGGTGCATAGGGACCTCAAGCCATCCAACGTCATGCTGCTTGAGGGCGATATGGTCAAGATCACGGATTTCGGGCTGGCCAAAGCGGCTTTTGGTTCCAAAGTTATCGAGGCCGGGCTGGCTGTCGGCACCCCCTACTACATGTCGCCGGAGCAGCTTCAGGCAAGGGATGTGGACCAAAGATGCGACATCTTCTCTGCCGGTATAGTGCTGTATGAGATGGTTACGGGATGGAAGCCCTTCGACGGTGAGGACCTAAACACGGTAGTGGGAGCCATTCTCTCGGGCCAGTTCGTCAAGCCAAGACACCGGAACATCCTAGTGCCACCCGAGATCGAAGCGACAATCGAAAAAGCTCTCACAAAGAACCGCGACCTGCGCTACTTCTCAATGGACGAGTTCGGACGTGATCTGAGAACCTGGCAGAGCTTGCGGGAGTTTGCCTTGACCGACGAGGCTGAACTCTCGTTCAAGGAACCCGTCCGGAAGCTGAAACGGCCCTATAAGCGGCGCACCTCGCGAAGAAGACGCAATGTGATCTTCTGGCTTGCAGTAGCAGCATTTCTCGTTTCGGCCTCGCTTCTTGTCGCCCACCTCAATTCCGATGAATACGCGCTTGAAAAGGCTGCAACGACAATCCTCGAGGACTTCAATATGCATCGCTTCGAGCGCGTCTATGAGAGCCTGTCGGACGACTGCAAGTGGCGGCACAGCGTCAAGGATTTCATCGATTTACCTTATCTCGGCTTTCTGAAGACCAGGTCGCCCGAAGAGATGATCTGCACGGTCGATGAGATTGTCTTGCTCAAGGAGGGAATGGTGGCCAATGTTGTCGTGTCAGTTCGATACGCTGATGCGATTACGGCCCAGCGCTACACCATGCGCTGGGTGAAAGAGGACGGCAAATGGCGATTTCGAAACCCCGATTATGACGATTTCAGGAAGATGTTCGCAGGTTCGACGGGATGAAGGGGGACAAATCATGGACCACAAGAGATGACGAAAGCGGCGTGTTGATCAGGCTGCGCGCCCAACCCGGCGCCTCCCGGAATCAGATTGTCACCGGACCGGAGGGGATGCTCAAGATCAGGATTACAGCGGCCGCTGTGGGAGGCGCGGCAAACCGCGCACTCATCAAGCTCTTGTCCAAGGCATTGTCGGTCCCGAAGTCCTTCCTAAGCATCCGGTCCGGCGAGACCTCGAGAGACAAAGTAGTCTTTGTCAAAGGCCTATCGGCAGACGAGGTTGATCGTTGCCTAGCCCAAAGTCCAGCGTCGAAAGGGGAAAGTCAGTAGTGGGGGGGTCAGGTTCTGTAGGGGCGCGGTCTTAAGACCACGCCCGTTCCAATTGATTGCCGTATCGAGGTTGGCGTATTCGATTGCATTGACATAGGCGGGCGGGTCTGAGACCACGCCCCTACGTAACATGAATGCAGGCCGGGTCCTACTGTGCGACCTATGCAACTAAGGGTTAGTTATTGGCGGAAGTGCGCGATCGCGGCGGGGGGCGGCGTCCTGCTCGCCTTGGCGTTCCCCAGATTCGAGCTTTTTTATCTCGTCTTCGTAGCGCTCGTTCCACTCTTTTTCATCCTCAGGAATGAAAAGGGAGTAAGAGCGTTCAGTCTGGGCTTCATAACAGGCCTTTGCTTCTATCTTATCTCGCTGTTCTGGATAACTGAGGCGCTGAGCAACTACAGCGCTCTGGGCTTCTTCTCGAGCGTGCTCATCCTGCTGTTGCTCGTGGCCTACCTGTCCGCGCTCGTTGGGGTTTTTGCCAATGTCGTCTCGTCTTGTCGTCTGGACGGCTGGGGCGCCGTTCTTGTCCCGATGTTTTGGGTCGCAATCGAGTTCACGAAGGCGAA
>CAYZPW010000041.1:0-27872 GCA_964480475.1 uncultured bacterium
TGGCAAAAACCGGCGCGGATAATTCAGCAGCGTCCAGCCTCTCCGCTACCGATTTCTCCGCAGAAATGAACCTTACATCAACACCAAGCCGCCTGGCAAGACGCTCAGCGACTTTGTAGCCTTTAAGCACCATCTCCGGCGTTGTCTCCCGCAAAAGGTGAGTATTGGACACAACCCCAGTAACCCGAAGATTGGATGCATCTTCTATTCTATGCAGAACCCTCTCACTACCGTCCGCATCTCCTGTGAACGGCCGATTCGCGTTGACTACCGCGAGCAGATCGTAATCGGTTTCGTCCGCCTCATCGAGCAACGAGGCGAGGACACGGCTGCCGGCCGCCTCGCCTCCGACGTCGAGGACTACGCTGGCGCCCTCGTCGTGTATGGCGCCCGCGATGCCGGGGAGAATAATTGGAAGGTCGGCCCAGGCCTGCTCGCCCACGGGTGCTATGAGCTCTATGTCCGCGTGCTTGAGAATCTCGGACGCCTCTCTACTCCTAAAATACGGGTTCACAATGTCGAGGTCGGCTATCTTGACCCGCTCATTATAGCCTCTCAAAGCAAGGGCAAAGTTCAACGAGACCTCCGTCTTACCGCTCCCATAGTCACCGACGAAGATGGTCAATCTTTTTGTGCGAAAACGAATGGTCCGCTCCATCAATTCCAACTATACATAATTCAGCAAGAATGGCAAATGCTTTTGGATGAGACAGCTGATCTGCTGTTATCTCCGAAGGAATCCTTGAGAAAAGCGAGTGCTACCTATGAATGTTCAGATGGGACACCCAATAGATCATCTCCGTCGCGCGCTGCGGCGCCGATCCCTGAAGAGCATGAACATCACGACGACGTCAGCGGTCTTCCGAATCAGGATCGCCAACAGCTTGTCCAGCAAAACCACCGGTCGTCTGATGAGGTACCATGGATTTACGGACGTGAGAACCGCTCTCGGAAACCGGACCAGACCTACGTTCGAGATATGGGCGAGGCGCCTCGAAGAGCGCGCGATGTATGCGAGTGCAATGGCCCTGACGCCGACGCTGGCGGTCTTTTCTTTTTGCAGCAGGACGCATAGGGCGTAGCGTTCTACTCGCAGTTGCCTGACCAGCGACGAGCTGAGGGCAAAGCTGACGGAGCCGACCCGCCGGGCAGTGATGATTCTCTGCACTCTATCGAGGCCTTCAAGGCCTCTTGCGATGTCCTCCTGCGCGCAGAGCGTGATCGATACATCGGGCACGAGGCGCAGAGTGTCTGCAATTGCCTCTTGAAGGTGATCGACGTCCGAGGTCAATAGTATCAACGCTTTTGACAACTGCCCCTGCCCTTCTGTTGAGAGAAAATCATGTTGTGGCCGTAGTAGCCTCACCAATTGCGCCAAATGCGCCAACGCATCCATAATACTATAGCACGCGGCCGGACTTGTGTAGCGCAGGGGTCTCCCCCGGAAGATCACCCAAACCGGGAGTTTTCGTGTTTTTCGGTCTTGATTCTCCGAGTTGTCGGCTGTTCGGCTTGGTTTTCGGGGAGGGGAAAGTGGAATTGACGTCAGGTTGGAGGGGCAAAAGTCCCCTGAAAGGGGACCACGTGGGTAGCCCCGTGTGAAACGCGGGGTACTCGTGCGGGAACACGACCCTCAGCCCTAAGGCGTCTATTAGCTTTCTCTTCGCAAAGATCCGTGGGTTGCACCCACGGCTACGCACCTGATGCCCTTTCAGGGCATTGAAGCATTGCTCTCGAACAGTCCCCGCCTCCCGCCCAGATTGGATGAGCTTCTGGGGCCAGAATCCCTCAAACTCAGCCGCCCACCACGTTTGCAGCCGCACCAAGCCATAATATTACGAAATCTCCTCCACAAAAACAACTTGACAAGCGTGTTGGAGCTGTGGAAAATAGGGCCGGAGAATCGTTTTTCTGAGGTTAAAGGTAGGCTCAAATATGGGTCTTAGGGGTTATTCGTAGGCGTTATCGAATAATCTGCGAAACGAATTGGCGCAGTCTCGGAGCGCCAGGAGATGAGAAAATGGGGGACCAACAGCAATCGCGCTGCCCCCGGGCGAAACGAGAGAATATGAATTGTTTCCGTGGTCAGGGCCTTTGTTCGGTGGAAGCGACGAATGGCAGATTCGATCTAGCCCTGATGTTCTGATATATATCCCCTCGTCGGGTCGGTTCCTGATCATAAAGGCAACTCGATTGCTCAATACATGGAAGCACTGATCGGAGGTTTATTAGCTAGAAGGAGGGAAAGGTGCGCGTCCTGATATTTCCTCTTCTCATCATCGGCGCCTTTGTTTGTCAGGGGCTGCTGCTTGCGACGGATTACCACGTTGACTGCAACAATGGCAGCGACGAGAACTCCGGCCTATCGTGGGAGCAAGCCTGGGAGACGATGGAGCACGCCGCCGGGACGGCTCAAGGAAACGAGGCCGACCCCGGCGTGATTCACATCGCCGAAGGTTCATACGGTGATCCGTATTGGAGCCCACCGTACTACTACTATGAGACCCTACAACTCCCAAGATGGGTATGGCTGAAGGGTAGAGGTCTGGTAAGACCAGACCTGAAGTATAATATATGCTTCCTGTTGGGATGTCAGACGGTCTTCGAGAATATAACGGCGATCAACATAGGTGGGATCGGTGCTTCGCAGGATGCTTACATAGAGTTGAGGAACTGCCGTCTTGAGTTCTTTAGCCCTTACGCGCTTGCGGCCGATCACACCATGGACCATTTCAGTTTGACTGTGAACATATCAGAATGCCTCATTGGATATGCCAATTGCGGGGGGCTAGACTTCGGCGGTGAACAGGCCTCATATGACTTGTTCTTAGACTCGACTGTTCTAGTAGGGATTGCATCCTATGGGGGATCCCCCCCGTCAGTGCTCGGTCGGAGCATCTGGCTCGGATTCGGAGACGTGAATAGAACAAGTGCGATCCCAAGGATGGATCGCCTTGTCGTCGAGAACTGCGCCTTTCTCGGAACATCCTATTGTGCGGAGCAGATCTATGTGGAGCTGGGAGCAGGCGAAAACTGGCTCTGTGACGCGGTGTTCTCCAACTGCCTCTTTGCGTTTACGGAATACGATCTCGGACCGGGGGGTGGAGGTTTCGTCCCAGAGCGATGTCTATGGATGGAAACGACTGGCAATGGCCGGTGTGACGTCAGGTTCAGGAGCAGCACCGTTGTGGGAGATGTTGCCATTGTATCGGAGGGTTTAGGCGGCAACTCACAGCACGTATCCATCATGGACAGTGTCTTCTGGACTGATCAGGACAACCTGGTTTTTGGTCAACTACCTGAGCTGGAGGCGAAATTCAGCTGCACGAGCTGGCCTGTTGACGGTGAGGGCGTTATCCACGAACACCCGCTGTTTGCGACTGGAGCTCTGGGGGAGCATCATCTAAGCCACGCCGACGCCGATCAGCCCATGACGTCACCCTGCGTCGATGGTGGCTCCATGCTGGCTTCAGAGAGCACCGTCGCGGGGCTGACGACCAGAACGGACCATACGCCCGACACCGCCATGGTTGACATGGGTTTTCATTATGGCCGGAAGATCGGCCCGGATCCCCGTGTCGAGTTCGCACCTTTCATTCGATTTGTATCACCAGGGGTGGATTTGGCGCTTGAGGTCACCTTAAGCTCCCATGGTGTGATGATGCTCGCGGAGGTGTATCTGGCGGCAGCTTACGGCGATCAGCTCTTCTACCTCTCGGACGATGGCTGGACGCAGAACCAATCGCCCTGGATGCGAAGGGCGCCGATTGTGGGGCAGTTCGGGGGCGACTACACTGTCTCACTTCACGTCCCGGAGAACATCCCGACTGGCACATACACCATCTACATGGCCCTCATCGACCACTACGCTGGCGATCTTGTATCCCTCGCCTCAACCCAGGTCGAGGTCCTGCCTGCCTGACCCTAGAAGATCGTCCTGAGCAGCCTCCACGACGCGGAATGTGCGAGGGCAAAACTGCCACGCATAAACGTAAGGCGACAAAGTGGAAGGCCTGCTCGGACACTCTCAGCGATTCACCCTCTTCACCCCTTTTCCTCTTCGCTCGTTTCGCCCGCGGGGAAACTTTTCTAGTGGTGTTGACGAAAAGCCAACGATGTTGCTATATTATGCTGGAGTTGATTTTGTGACTCAGATTCGGATACTGAGAGAGGTTTTTGTCGCGAACGACAATGGCAAGATTCGCGGGCGACTGTCAATAAGTAAGGGTATTATCCACCGGAGGGATATGAATGGAAGACAGACTAGAACGCCCTCAGAAGCCTAAGGTGCTCATTGTTGATGATGAGGAGACGATCCTTAGGATGTTCAAGAACCAGTTCAGAAAGGACTACGAGATAGCAATCGCGAGCAGCGCGGAGGAGGGTCTGAAGGTATTGGCTGATTTTGAGGCGGACGTAGTCGTCTCGGACCAGAAGATGCCTGGGATGAAGGGCGTTGATTTTTTGGTGCAGGTCAAGGTTACGCACCCCCATGCGGTGAGAATGCTCCTCACGGGCTATACGGATGCCGAGGTTGCTAAGGACGCCATCAACAAGGGCGAGGTTACTGCTTATATCGACAAGCCGTGGGAGCGGGACAAGCTCCGCCAGCTCATCGACAAGTCAATAGAGCAGCAGCAGCTGGTGCTCGGCAAGATGATGACGCACCTTGAGACCGAGATGCAGACACAGTTTCATCGCGACTTCAAGGATGCCGGCATCAAGGTGGAGGAGCTGAGTTATGATGAGAAGCAGCTCGCTATCCGGAAGCGGCGGGAGGACTTTGTTGGAGCCTTCAAGCTGGGCGAGAAGGAATACGCTGTCGAGGCGTCGTTCGTATTGTTCCCGCGGACGCCGAGAAATCTCTTCATGCGGGAGATAGCCAAGATTGCCAACACTCCCGAGGACCTCGCGGATATAGGCAAGCTGTTGGGCGACAAGGTTGAGACAGAGGTTCTTGACGTCCAGGGGACTTTCAAGTTCTGGTTCGAGACACGAGCCATGTGGCGCCGGTCGCTGCGGGTGACCAGCAACGTTACTTATGCCACGAGATTGCCGATGAGTCGTGTGGATTTCAAGCGGCTCTATTCTGGAATGGAGACAGCGATTCGGATTGGTCAGAAGATCGAGTCGCTGTCAAAGGCGTCTTTCCGAGGCGAGCGATTCAAGTTCACGATCGAACCGGTGTACATATTCGGCTCGTTGGACATAAGGAAGCACAACAGAAACGTGTATCGATTCGATCAGTTTCTATACGGACACCCGACCACATTGACTGGATCGCTCGTCGCCGCGGACCTGGGCGGCCTTTATGAGAACCTCGATCGCGAGAAGGACGTATTCTTGCGCGCCAGCGCTTGAGGGCTCGGTGCACGCATCCGAGACGTAGTTGAGCGGCAGTTTCTTCCCGAGCGTCAGGATGCCGGGCACATTTGTTCACGTGCTGTTGTTGTGTTTGAGAATGAGCGGACCTTGCCAGAAATGAAATCATGGGATATAGAGCGAGAAGTTGAGCGATAAGATCGATGAGGCAGTCGGGGGGCGTGTTCGTGAGGATGAGTCACCGATCAGACCACCGGGCAAACGCCAGCAGTTTGCTGTTTCGGTTAGCACGGCTGCTGAGGTTTATCACGAGATAGGCAACGCCCTGAGTGTGCTCGTTCCCAAGCTAAGGCTGCTTAGACAGCATTTCAAGCAGATTACCGAGCTCTTGGGCGAGTTTGGCAGGATTGACCCCGACGCGCCTGCGACGGAGGTGAGGCGGGGCCTTCTCCGGTGTCGGAAGCTTGCCGATAGCGGCCCTGGAATTGACCGCCACATCAAGAAGGTGGCCGGCGCTTTTGATCCTTGCTTCAGAGAACTGGAAGTTGTCAAGATAGCGTCCGAGCATCTGAGGGGAGGGAAGAATGCTGGAACGGTCCGAGCGCCCATTGACGCTCGGGAGGAACTGGAACACATCGTTGACCTTTTCAAGGAACATCTCAAGGAAGTAGAGGGTATTGGGATCGACTTCGTGGAGGGTTGGAGCAACAAAGGCGGCAAGTCGATTGAGATAGCCTGTACTCCTGAGGAGTTCTCATACATCCTTAAGAACCTCGTGCGCAACGCTGTCGATGCGATCAATGAGAAACGGTGCCTGGGCGGGTATAAGCCTGGTGAGGAACTCCAAATCCAGCTTGGGACGTCTAGGAACGATGGCTATGCGCGGATAACGTGTCGAGACAATGGCATAGGGATGAACGAGAAGCTCAGGGAGAAGATCTTTGACCCGTTCTTCACAACCAAGTCGCACTCGAAGGGGACCGGCGTGGGGCTCAGCATCGTCAAAGAGATCATTGAGAAGCGAGGTGGCACGATCAAAGTGGAAAACCCAGGGGGTGAGACGGTATTCGTCATCGATCTGCCCTTGCATGAAAGGTCTGGCGATGGAAAGTAGCGAGTCGCCCACGCGCTACAAGCTCTTGGTCGTTGATGATGAGCCTCATGTCCTTGAGACAATAATCGACGTTCTGGAGGATAGGGACCAGGACGGACTACTGGAGTTCTTCTCGGCCACAAGCGGTGAGGAAGCTCTCGAGATGCTCGAGGACCGTCACGGCGAGATCGACCTCGTGCTTACTGACCAGCGAATGCCTGGCATGTCAGGCGCGGAGCTTCTGGAGATAATCCACGAACGCTACCCGCTGATTGGTTCAGTTGTCATCTCCGGTTTTGCTGAGTTTGAAGACATGCGCAGCGCTTTCAGGTCGGGGATATTCGACTACATCAAAAAACCCTATGACGAGGACCACCTGTGTGGGGTGGTCAAATCCTCGCTGGAGAAGACAGAGTTGAGGCGCCGTAATGCCCACCTGGTCGAGGAGTTGAAAGAGGCCAACCGATTACTCGAGCAACGAGTCAACGAACGCACTATGGACCTCAGAAACAGCCTCGAATGGCTGAAAAGCATGCAGCAGCAGCTGATCCAGTCGGAGAAGATGTCCTCGCTCGGGCAGTTGGTCGCTGGCATCGCACACGAAATCAACAACCCGGCGACGTCTGTCTATGCGGGAGCCGAGGCGCTGGAGAGTAACGTTGAGGAGCTGCTGATCTTTGTTGAGCGATACAAGGATTTGCTGAAGGCAACGCAAGATGGTGACGCGGCTACGACCGAGGAGCTCACAGAGGAGCTTTCGGACGCGGAGGAAGACGTCGATTACCTTCTGGAGGAGGGCCTCCCGTGGAGCATCAGGTCGATGAAGGAGGGCGCGGTTCGGATAAAGGATATTGTCCGCAATCTCAAGACGTTCTCGAGAGTCGATGAGGCTGAGGTGAAACACGCCGACGTCAACGAGGGCATCAGAACGACCGAGAAGCTCGTGCATCATGAATTCAAGAACAGGATTACCGTCAATGAGGAGTTCGGAGACATCCCGCAGCTTGAATGCTACCCTGGTCAGCTCAACCAGGTTTTTATGAACTTGCTGGTCAACGCGGCTCAGGCGATTGAGGGTGAGGGCACGATCTGGATAAAGACCTTTGCGGAGAACAACAGCATTGTCGTGAAGATAAAGGATACGGGAGGCGGGATACCGGAGAACTCGGTCAAGGATATTTTCAACCCGTTTTTTACGAGTAAGCCTGCCGGTCAGGGTACCGGGCTCGGCCTCTCGATAAGTTACAGCATTGTCAAGAAGCACGGCGGGGACATTACGGTCGAAAGCGAGCCGGGCGCCGGCACGGAGTTCACGATCCTCCTGCCATTCGATGGCATTCAGAAGGCCAAGGAGATGGCGAAGGAGGATAGGGTCTCCGCTCGCAGCCAATATGAGTTCATGGACGTATCGCGCATCGAGGAACTTGAAAGGGAGCTCGCCCAGATAGATGCGAGCCCGGGCACTGCCGACAAGGGGCCCGGAGAACCGAGCGACGATAATCATTAGGTCGCTGCGCTAAGTTCCAAGTTTCAGGTTCAAAGTTCAAAGTTGCTGTCGTGGCCTACGGCGATGGCCGACAAGCCCGCAATCCGCAATCCACCGCGCCCCACGGTGAACTTGCCGGTCAGCCATTCCGAACGCCCCTTGGGGTTGACGGCGGCGACCTCAATCGTGTACTTCCCCGGCGGCATTGTACGGCGCCGGGGTACACTGTGTAGAGAGTTCGCCGACGATTGAAAAGAACGACGTCCTGGACAACGTAGCCGGCCAGGGCGGGGGATATATTGCTGGCGAAGCCCCGCGACCGTCCAGAGTAATACAGTCTCGGGCAACTGGGGAAGCAACGGCGCAGGGATAGTGTGCTCCGAGTGTTCCCCAACGATCAGAAACAACGCGATCTTGAACAACACTGCAGACCGGGACGGCGCTGGGATGGGCTGCTGGGACCTGAGCGAAGCGATGATCGAAGGTAACGTGATCGCGTACAATTCGGCGTTCAGCGCTGCCGCCATCGATTGTTCATGGGAAAGTTCGCCGACCATTTTTAACAACCTGATTTTCAGCAACTCTGCCTACTATGACACCGGCATAGTCTGTAGTATCGAGTCCTCCCCGACTATTCTGAACAACACCATTGTCAACAACATGCCGATGGAGGGTGAAGGGGGCGGAATAACCGCCCAGGAGTGCTCCCCGGTCATTGTCAACTGCATCTTCTGGGGCAACGGGGATGACTTGTTGGGCTGCGCGGCGTCCTACTGCTGCATCGAGGACGAGGACTTCGGAGAGGGTAACATCCACGACGACCCGATCTTCGCAATGGGCCCCTTGGGCGATTGCTACTTGGACCCGGAAAGCCCCTGCGTAGACGCGGGCAGGGGGTCAGCGGGCGAGGCGGGATTGGACACGAGGACGACGCAGGTGGATGGCACGCCGGACAGCGGCACTGTGGATATGGGCTTCCACTACCCAGTGCCGTGATTCCTGATTGGCTTATGAGGTCGGCTGTTGTATTGTTACGATGGCCGAGTTGTGCCGATGATGTTCTTAACTGATAACGCTTGATGGCGGTTTTTCATGGGTCGATTCGTGTTGATAGGTCGTGTTTTGCTCGTCGCGGCGGTTGCGTTAATGTTGCTTGCATGGGGCTGCGATAAGGGGGGCAGCTTTTACGTCGGGGCGAAGTTCTACGCCGTCAACAACACTGACGAGGGTCTGCACATATATCTGAATGCGGTGTTTCAATTCAGCCTCGACGCGGGCGCCGATGACGAGGCCGGTGACCTCGGCGAAGGGGAATACACGGCGTCGGCGAGGCGCCAATCAAATGGCTCTGTCGTCAAGGAGGAGGACATAACCCTTCACGAGGGTGAGAAGTTCCGCTGGGCGATTGGGTAGCGGAGGCTGGGACATAATTCGTTGCTGGTGCGCAGGGGCGGGGGCTTAAGACCACGCCCGTTCTAATTGATTGCCGTATCGAGGTTGGCGTATTCGATTGCATTGACATGGGCGGGCGGGTCAGAGACGCCGCCCCTACAGAAACGGTTCTCAGAGCGCGGCACCCCCTTTTACCCTTTTCGCCCTTTCGCCTCTTCGCCTGTTTCCCGTTAGGGAAACCCTTCAGTCGCCGTTTGTAAGCGCTATTGGCAGGACCTGATCGATGCGGTCAACATAGTGGAAGGTCATGCCCTCGAGAAGCTGCTGCTCGAGGTCCTCGATGTCGCCTTTGTTGTTCTTGGGCAAGATTATCTCGTAGATGCCGGCCCGCTTGGCGGCGAGTATCTTCTCCTTGATGCCGCCAACCGGCAGAACCTTCCCGCGCAGCGTCAGTTCGCCGGTCATGGCGACGTCGCAGCGCACCTTCTGCCCTGCAAACAGCGAGACAAGCGCGGTGGCGAGCGTTACGCCCGCGCTTGGGCCGTCTTTCGGGATTGCGCCCGAGGGGATGTGGATGTGCACGTCGAGCTTTGAAAAATCAGTCGCCCTTATCCCCAGTGTTTTTGCGCGTGAACGAACGTAGCTCATAGCAGCCCTAGCCGATTCCTGAAGCACCTTGCCGAGCTGCCCTGTCAGCTGGAGGTCCTTGGCGCCGCGCATCTTGGTCGCCTCGACAAAGATTATCTCACCGCCGACACGGGTCCAGACGACGCCGGCGACGACACCGACCTCGGCCTTTCTTTCCTTTGTCTCAGGGAAGAACTTGACCGCGCCGAGAAAGTCGCGCAGCGATTTGATGGTTACAACTCGGGTCCTGTCATCGCCCTGGGCGACCGCCTTTGCGGTTTTGCGACATATCTTGCCGATTGTTCGCTCCAGTTCCCTCAGGCCCGCCTCACGAGTGTAGCGTGAGATTATGTGCTGAATCGCGGCGGTTCCAAATCGAACGTTCGAGGATGTTAGCCCGTGCCCGTCGAGCTGTTTTGGAATCAAGAATTGCCTGGCAATCTTGAGCTTCTCCTCGTCCAGATAGCCGGGAAGCTCGATGATCTCCATCCGGTCTCGAAGCGCCGGGGGAATCGGGTCGAGGATATTTGCGGTCGTGATGAACATGACCTTAGAGAGGTCAAACGGCACCTCGATATAGTGATCCGCAAACGTGTTATTCTGCTCTGGGTCCAAAACCTCGAGAAGCGCGGATGCGGGGTCGCCGCGGAAATCGGCGCCGATCTTATCGACCTCGTCGAGGATGAAGACGGGGTTGTTAAAGCCAACTCGCTTGACCTCCTGGATAATCCGTCCAGGAAGTGCGCCGACATAGGTGCGACGATGGCCTCTTACCTCCGCCTCGTCCCGCATTCCGCCGAGCGATACCCTGGCGAACTTGCGGGCCATCGATCGCGCTATCGACTTGCCGAGCGAGGTCTTGCCGACGCCCGGGGGACCCACAAAGCAGAGAATTGGGCTCTTGAGGTCCTTTTTGAGGCTCCTTACGGCCAGAAACTCGAGGACGCGCTCCTTGACTTGAGTGAGGTCATAGTGGTCCTCGTCGAGTATCCGCTGAGCGCGCTTCAAATCGAGGCTGTCCTTGGTGCTCTTGCTCCAGGGCAGAGCCAGGAGCCAGTCAACATACGTGCGAATGACGCTGTATTCCGCCGCAGCCGGAGGAATGATGCTGAGCCTCTCGACCTCCTTCTCCGCGGCCGACTTCGCCTCGGGCGGCATTCCTGCCTCGGCAATCTGAGCGTATAGATCGTCAATCTCATGAGACCTATCGTCCGTCTCGCCGAGCTCGCCCTGGATCGCCTTCAACTGCTGGCGCAGGAAATACTCCCGCTGTGATTTTTCTATTTCGCTCTTGGCCTGCGACTGTATCTTCGAGCTCAGTTCCAGAACCTGTAGGTCGCGGTTCACATACCCGACAACTTTGCTGGCCCGTTTCTCGACATCAAATGTCTCCAAGAGGTCCTGGGCTTCGTCCGAGCTGATCTTCATGTGGAACGCCACGAAGTCGCAGAGCCGACCCAACTCCTTTACATTAATCGCGGCGACATACATCTCTTCCGACAGGTAGCGAGATGTCTCGACCAGCTTCTGGAACTGGGCGAGGATGTTCTCCCTGAGAGCCTGCGCACTCACGGACTTGGGGTCCTTATCATGGACCTCGGTGGCCCTTGCCCTGAAATACGGTGTTATCGCCACTATTGATTCTATCTTGACGCGGTGTAGCCCCTGAACGATTAACTTGGCGCCTTCGTCAGGCATCTCGAGCTTCTTGACGATCATGCAAGCGGTCCCCACCCTGTAAAGGTCGTCCTCAACAGGCTCGTTAGTCGATGGGTCCTTCTGCGCAACGAGCGCAACGACATCCTTTTCTTCCTTGGCGTCCGAAACCAATTTGAGGCTGCGCCTCCTCCCAACCAGAAGCGGCATCACCGTGTGTGGGAATAGGACTGCGTCTCTCAGCGGCAAGACAGGGAGGATTAGACTTCTGGGCCCGGGCTTTTGCTGGGCAGGCTTCTGTCGCCGTCTTGGTTTTCTCGAATCGTCGTCGTATTCAGGCAAAACGCTTACCCAGCGACATTATCACGATTGATGTTCTCAAGAACGCTGGCAAGCTGGAGCATTCCCGCCTCGTCAAACGACCTGGCCATCAGCTGCACGCCCACCGGTAGATCATGGTCTCTTGAGCCAAATGGGATTGATATGGCCGGAAGGCCGGCGAGATTCGCCGGAATCGTGAAGATATCGGAAAGATACATCATCAACGGATCGTCGGTTTTCTCGCCTATTTTGAACGCCTGTTGAGGGCTCGTTGGGCCCATAAGGAAATCCACCTTGTCAAACGCCTTGTTCAGGTCCTGAATTATCAAGGTTCGCGCCTTTTGCGCTTTGAGATAGTAAGCGTCGTAGTATCCAGTACTTAGAACAAACGTGCCAAGCGCTATCCTCCGCTTCACTTCCTGCCCAAAACCTTCCTCTCTAGTCTTTCGATACATGTCAATGAGGTCGATGAAGGACGAGGCGCGAAAGCCGTAACTGACGCCGTCGTAGCGTAAAAGGTTGGAACTGGTCTCTGCCGTGCAGAGGATGTAATAGACGGCCACTGCGTAGTTCAGATGCGGCAACGAGATCGGGATTATCTCGGCCCCGAGGCGCTCAAGAGCGCGCAGAGCATTCTGTATGATCTCCCTCACGGCCGGAGAGACCTCGCCCTCGAGATGTTCCCTAATGAGCCCGATCTTAACGCCCGAAATCTCGCGGTCGAGCAGCTCGGTGTAGTTCGGCACGGGGCGGTTCACTGAGGTCGAATCCCTGGGATCATATCCGGCGATTACTTCGAGGAGAAGAGCGGCGTCTGGGACGTTCGTGGTTATCGGCCCGATTTGATCGAACGAGGGGGCGAACGCGACGAGCCCGTATCGAGAGACGCGGCCATAGGTTGGCTTGAGACCTACGACGCCGCAGAAGGACGCGGGCTGGCGGATAGAGCCTCCCGTATCAGTGCCGAGCGCACACGGCGCACAGCCGGCAGCAACTGAGGCGGTTGAGCCGCCGCTCGAGCCTCCCGGCGAGCGTTCCGGGTCGCACGGATTTCTTGTAATCCCGAAAAAGGAAGTCTCAGTTGACGAGCCCATAGCGAACTCATCTAGGTTAGATTTCCCAATTATTATCGCCCCGGCGGAGATGATCTTCTCCGTTACCGTGGCGTCGTAGGGCGCTACGAAGTTCTCCAGAATCCTCGAGCCGCACGTGGTTGTCCCGCCTGACACGCATATATTGTCTTTAACCGCGATTGGGACGCCAAAGAGAGGCATTTTGGACCGGGCATCACTCGCAAATGAATCGAGGGCCCTGGCTCGTTCCAGAGCCCCCTCATCATAAAGGGTTATGAACGCGTTCAGCTGGGGCTGCCTATCGTGGGCCCTTGCTAGGAAAGACTTGGTGGCCTCGACGGCCGACAACTCGCCCGCGACAATTCGGCTCTTAAGCTCCGATACCGAGAGCCCACAAATGCTCGTCAAACTCTCCCTCTGCAGAAGCCGTAGGTTGCTGGCGTCCACCAGCCTCAAACCTTGCTAAAGGCCACGACACAAAGAACCGGCGGACTTTGCGGATGAACCCGAGGGATAAGGTTATAGACAAGCGCAGGAAAACCGCAACCTCTAATCCTTACTGCCGTCGCGCAGGAGTATCGACTGGGAGGCCAAGTGAGTTAGATAATCTTGTCCTCTTCTTCCTTTTTCTTGCCTCTCCAGACGTCCCGAACGATCCCGTAGATTGTTAGGCCCAACGCGATCGTTACCGACGACCAGAGCATCATGATGAATAGCATGATGACGGTATTAAAGAGGCCCTCTTCAACCGTGCTGAATTGCAGGTCAAAATTCATGTAAAGTCACCTCCCTCTGAACAAGCGTTATTCTAGATATTCAATATCATCCTTGGCATTACCATCAACAACACTATAGCTAGCAGGCAAGCGTCCGTCAAGCGTAGAGGTTTCCTCATTAGGAAACTCCTTCGCCTCTGAAGACTTGGAAAACGTCAATCCTCAATGTGCAGATACGGCCACACAGGCCCAGGCTCTCCGTCCTTCATGGGGACGAGCTCAACGATGTATGTGCGGTGCATGAGAAGCTCGCGGTCGATGTTGAAGACGCCCGAGAATATGCCGTCCCCGGCGATGACATCATTGCCTCGTCCGTCGTCGCCAAGCTCTGCGCCAAGCGGAGACCCCATGTAGCAAACCTCAATCGCGTCAACGGAGCTGTCGCCGACGTAGGCAAACGCCTCGACAGTGCATTCAGACGGGTTGGTCGCCGTGTTGAACACGCCGGCCGCGAGGATCGCGCAGGCATCGTCCCCGTTGCCGGGCGCAACCGGTTTCTTGGCGTGCGCAATGGCATCTAACATCTGGCCGATTCCTGTGGCCGAAGCCGGATTGGGTTCGGCGAGCTCGTCACAGAATGAGAACAGAAGCGGCGGCCACTGACCGACGCATCCGGCCATCTCGTCGCTCGCGACGATTGAGACGAGGTATTCCCCAACGGCCAAGTCGTCCGGGCCCAAGCTGGCGCTGAACGTCCATAAGTCATCTCCGGCGATTGTGTCGCCGTCCCGGCCCTCGTCATTGAGAAAAAGGCCGGTCGGCATGTCATCAAGGAAGAGCTCCATCGAAACGGGTGGGGCGGCGGCCTGGTTCGAGATCGCCGCGATTCGCAGCTCGCCGCCGGCGGACGCGGAGACTGCGCTTCCGAAGTAGCCCGCGCCAAGGATGCAGTTGGTGGGTGTGCAGGAGGCGCGCGCGAAGTGGGAGAGCGTGTTGGCGTTTTCCTGGCCGAGTGTCAGAGAGTCGAACGTTGCGGGGTCGGACGGAACCGAATCCTGCGCCGGAGACGGCTCGCTGGACGGCAGCGAGAAGAGCGCTACGTTTATCTCGGAAGCGCCTCCGAGATAAGCCTTGGGGACGGCCAGCTCGACGAGGTCCCCGCCCGGGGAATAGTTCAAGACTGAGCCGATGGACTCAAGCCCGAGCTCCGACCAGCCGCTTGCCCCGGAGTACTCATAGAGCTTACAGTACCGAAACGCCTCCCAGTCGAGCCAGGGGACCCACGTAATGTGTTTGAGGTAGATCTCGGCATCGACCGCAAACGCCGGGTCGAACGTCACGTAGTTGCCTCCAGCGTCGGTGTTCTGTCCTTCAATGCCTGTATAGCCTGCGTCCTGATAGTCGATCGCGAGAACGTAAGACATGTCGTCCTCCTTACAAGTCGCAGCGAAAGCGAAGTGCCAGTAGTCGGCGTCAGCATACGCGTAGAGTGTGGAGACGTCATATTCAGCATCGTCGAAATCCAGCGTCGGATCGACAGCGATCGGCCTTAAGCCCTCGTTACGCCAGTCGGTCAGGTCGGCGTCGATGCAGAGGAGAGACGAGGCGGTGTTCACGACGAACCATCCCTCCTTGCCGTCCTCCGCGCCCGCACGGACGATATAGACCTTGAATCCCTCTTTCGGGTCGAAGCTGTAATTAAACGTAGGCCCAAATGCCATGTAGCGCGCGACAACCAGCACGTCAGTGGCGTCGATGAGTTTGCAGCTCAGGATTGATGAATCGGACTCGATTGAGGCGCACACGGTCTTTTGTTGACTATTTGTATAACTCGGCAGAGATTGGTTGTTTATGAAATCGGGATTTGTTGGCTCAAAGACGGGCACTTTATTCGCGTCGCCGCCTTGAAAGCCGGGGACCCGAAGCGCCGGATCGCCGAGCAATACAAACTCGAAGAGGGTCCGTCGCACAAGGGAATCCTCCCAGTCATTCTCCGAGAGGAATCTGGTGACGGCGCCGGTGTAAAGCCCCCCGAGGTCTGTCTCGCCGGCCGCGTAGCTTGCGAAGACGCATTTAGTCATGCCGCCCATGTGCTCCTGTTTGGTCACGATGAGGTTGCCATCGTCGAACGCCTGGGTCGCTATCCCGGCATTGATTCGCGTGCCGCCGAAGTAGGCAATCCCGCCGGCCATCGACAGCACGACCCCCTCGCCGAAGGACCTGAAATACCCAGAAGTGTCGAACTGGCCACAGATGCAGGCGATCGAAACGACAATGGGAAGCTGGAACTCCGAAGGACTGTACCCGAAGAGGTCGGCGCTCGTGATCCATCCGTCATCTACTGTGATGCCTGGGCCAAAGCCATGACCCGAGTCGTAAAGAAACCCGTAGCCGCCGTCCTTGAGCGCCGCCGAGACCACCTCAACCGTGTAGCGGCCATCTGTCCCAAACGCCTTCGTAACTGCCATCCCATCGAAATAGCCCTCGTTCAGCATGTCAACCGACATCAGCTCGCCATAGAAATACGGGGTACGGAACGGCCGACTGCCGGCGACCATGACGTTGTCGAACCACGACCTATCGAGCTCATCTCGCCACGCCCGGACCTTCAGCGCCAAAAGCCCTGCCTCGGAAGCGTCGCTGGCCGGAAGCCGGCCGACCTTATAGTTGGGCACGAGGTCGTAGTCAGGAGACGAGTATAGGAAATCGGTCGGAATCCAGTCCTGGTCCATGCCCAGGCCAGAATCGGCGTCGTGATAGTAATAGCTGGCGGGCACGTTGGCCCCATTCCCCAGTATCGTCACGTATTCGAGCGAGGGGTGTGCGTCCGTATCCCTCAAATACGAGATGATCTTCTTGGCCAGCGAGTAGTTGTAGAGGATCGGTATGATCGGCGAGCCATAGGGGTAGCCATCGTAGGGCGGGTCCTCCGCCTCATCGCAGCTGAAGAAAATCGACTCGATGGTGACAACCTCGGTTTCGACGCCATCCTCCTCGTGCACTAGCGCCAACTCATCCGCCGCGGCGGACATGTAATTTGGGCAGATGATGACGCAGCGGGGGCCATCCAGTGCCAGAATGGGGGAGGCGCCTTCAGAATCGAGCGAGTAGTCAACCCGAATAACGGCCTCAGTCACAACAAAGACGCGATTCTCGGCCGGATAGAAAACGAGCGGGAAGAACTGAATCGTCAAAACGGTCTGCTTTCGGTCAGTCCCGACGTAATACCTGACAAGTTCTCGCGGGAAGGGCAAGTCGCTTCGATAGATCGATGCGTCCTCGCGAAGACCCGTTGGCAAGTCGCGCAACGGCCAGAACGCCGGCTCAGGCGCTGGGCTGAGCCTCAGACGCTGGTCAATCCAGGCAATCGTGCCCGAAACAACGGATACGGCTTTGACCTCCGCGCCCTTCGGCAGCGTCTGGCGTATCGACTTCATCGGCAGCTGAGGCGCCCCTGGCCTTCGGGATGAGAGCGCGCAGCCGTCAATCAGCACGGTTGACCACCCGCCGGACGTGCGAAGAACCCGTATCTGACACTCGGAAAGCGCAAAGCGCAACTGTTTGCTGGTTAGCGCACTCGCTGAAGCTCCGAGCGCAACTCCGTCAAGCGATGTTATGGACTGATGTCGCTCAAGCGTGATTGAACGAGGTAAAGCCCTCGCAGGAGACAGTGCAGAGCTCAGGGAAACAACCAGGATAACTACCGACCACAGTGAAGCACTGAACCTCATGGAGACTCCTCCTTGAAACGAACGTCCCTTAACATCAATTGCCAGTCGCATGGGAAAGCAGTGTCCGAACCTTGACTACAACCCTCTCGGCCACGGCCAGCGATTGATTGGCATCATCACGGTCTGGCCCAAACCAATCGTCAGGATACCGAACTTCGGCAGAATAAAGGGACATCTGGGCGAAGTCCTGCCTATATCCCTCCAGGTCGGGCATATAACTTAGAGCCAAATCCATAAGCCTGAGCAGGTTGTGTGTCTTGGGGAACGGGACTTGACGGGAGACTAGAACGGCCTTAAGCGCCTTTTCGATGGCCTGTTGAGCGTGAAAACATACGGTGTCGGTGGGGCCGTCCGGAAGCAGAAGCGTTTGTCTAGCCGTTATCAGGTCGTGATCGGCCTTTTCCAGCCAGGCAAAGGCTAATTCAAGGTTTGGTCCGCTCATAGACAACCTTACCTGAACGATACGCTTCCGTGATAATGTGATTTGTCGTGCCCTTCCATTTGGCGACCTCTTCAGGGGTGTAAACCAGGACCTCTATTGAGCACGGAATTGGCCGAAACAGAAGCAGAATGGGGACGCCCCTTTTGTGCCGAGGGAGATCGCTGTTCATAACGATCAGTAGGTCAAGATCACTGTCCGGGGTAGGTTGGCCAGAGGCATAGGACCCGAAAAGGATAATCTGTTGTGGCGAAAACGCCTTGGCTATAGCCTGGATAACAGCCTCGATGGTTTGCTGCGGTATCAGCTCTCCATACTGCTGCACTTGAGTTGATGATCTCATTATGCCCTTATCCTGCGCTTTCGGTTTCAATCCGCCAATACTGGGCCCTTCAAAAGCATCGGAGATGATGGCTAATTGTACATCCTTATTTCCGACGCGAGCCCATCTTACTGGAATGGCCGCGCGCAATCCAGTTGTAGTTCTCGAGCCGCCGGTGTCATCTCTCAACAACTCGGTCGTTCAGATAAGAGATGGCCTTTGTTAGCCTTTCGACAGTCCTTTCCTTGCCGAGCGCCTCGACAAGGTGGAAGAGGCTGGGGCCGACGGTCCGGCCCGAGCAGGCGAGCCTCGCTGGGTGGATAACCTTCCCCGCTATGATCCCGAGCTCCTGGGCGAGGCCACGTATGATCGATTCGATCGTCTCCAGCGACAAGTCCTCGGCGGCCTCAAATCGCTGCCTAAGGCGCGTCAGCACGTCGATAATCTGCGGGCTTTTGAAATGCTTGCGCACACCCCGCTCGTCGTAGTCGAAGTCCGTGGTGAAGAAATACCTCGCCGCCTCCGGATAGTCGGTCAGTTTTTTGACGCGCTCCTGTAACAGGACGAGTATCTCGCTGATCCAATCGGCATGCGTGGCCGCGAAATCATCATCTATAAGGCCTGAATCGACGAGCAGCGGCTTGACCCGCTCGAAGAGCTGCTCCAGCGGCAGGTTCTTCACGTATTCGCCGTTCATCCACTCGAGCTTTTTTACGTCGAAGACGGCGTTCGACATATTGATGCCCTCCAGGCTGAACGCCGCCATCAGCTCCGGAAGCGTCATGATCTCCCTGTTATCCCCGGGCGACCAGCCCAACAGAGCAAGGAAGTTGGTCATTGCCTCGGGCATGAAGCCTGATTTGCGATAGTCCGAGACGGCCACGGCCGCGTTCCGCTTGCTCAGCTTCGCCCTGTTCGGCGCGAGTATTAGCGGGACGTGCGCAAATTGCGGCGCCTTATAGCCTAGCGCCTCATACAGCATCACCTGCTTTGGGATGTTATTGTAATGATCGTCGCCCCGAACGACGTGCGTTATTTGCATGTCGTGGTCGTCAACGACGACGGCCAGCTGATACGTGGGCGAGCCGTCGGCTTTCTTGATGACGAAGTCGCCGATCTCCTTGTGGTTGAAGCTGATCTCGCCGTGGACCGTGTCCATTACTGTGGTTGTGCCCTCCGGAACGAGGAATCGAACCGCCTTCGGGGCGCCCTCGTTGAGCAGCCTCTGCTTCTCGTGTTCTGGAAGGTTCAGGCATCTACGGTCGTATCGAAAGCCGCCCTTCTTCCGAGCCTCCTCGCGCATGACCTTGAGCTTCTCCGCGTCGCAGAAGCAGTAGTAGGCCTTCCCGTCGGCGAGCAGCTTCTCGGCAGCGGCGGTGTAAAGATCGAATCGCTGCGACTGGTAGAACGGCCCTTCGTCCCAATCAAGCCCAAGCCATCTCATCGACTCGAGAATCTGGGCGACCATGCTCTCTTCTGAGCGGGCGAGGTCCGTGTCCTCGATCCTGAGCACGAACTTCCCGCCGTGTTTCCTACAGAAAAGCCAATTGAAAAGCGCGGTCCTGGCCCCACCTACGTGAAGATAGCCTGTCGGAGAAGGCGCAAATCTAACGCGGATGTTCTCAGTCATTGCTCTCCTACCAAGTATGGTGCGCGATACCCGCCGCGATTGCTCTTGCGAGGCTTCAGCCCGGAACAGATCGTAAGGCACGACCGTCCAGTGTGTCAATTCTCCGCCTCTGTTCGCAACCACCCTCATTTCTGGTATGTTTTACTGTAAACCTGGAGTGAACTGTGGCAGGCGGCGGTCTATTGCCTAGTATCGACCTTTGAAACAGGAACAATTGCGATGGGATACTGACACAATGTCAGCCAAGAAGGCGAAGTCTCGCAGAGATTCCGAGCGGCTTTTTCGGCGGATCCTTGTTTACGTAAGACCATACCGATTCAGGCTCGTCGTTGCGATCATCGCATCAAGCGCACTCGCGGGCGCCAACGTAGGCCTCATATCGCGCCTCAAGCCATACATGGATGATGTGATTGTTGCCAAGAGGATGGACCTCATTGTCGCCATCGGTCTGTCTATGGTGGCCCTGGGCGCCTTGATATGCGTCATGAGCTATCTTTCCACGTATCTCATCAAATACGTTGGCCACAGCGTCGTCAGGGACCTGCGATGTGACCTATACAGGCACATTCACACGCTGTCTCTGCGCTTTTTCCAGAAGGAGTCAACGGGCGTTCTCATCTCAAGGATCACCAACGACATCTCAAAGGTGAGGGACCTCGTGACAAGGGACGTTGCCGACCTCATTCAGAGCCTCTTCAAGACCGTGGCCCTACTCGGTTACGCGTTTTACACCAGCTGGGAGTTCTCCCTCCTCGCGCTGATTCTGCTTCCGATCTGCGCCATCCCAATAGTTCATCTTGGCAAGAAGATGAGGCGCACAAGCAGACAAGCGCAGACGAGAATAGCCGGCATCACCGCGTTGATGCACGAGGCGATCTCCGGGGCGAGGGTCGTCAAAGCGTTCGGAATGGAGGGTTTTGAGGTCAAGCGGTTCTACAAGCAAGCAATGAAGTACTTCGGAGTTCTGATGCGAGCGGCGCGTGTTTCGTCTCTTTCAAGCCCGTTTGTGCAGCTGATCGGCGTAGCCGCCGGGGCAATTGTGTTGATCGTAGGCGGCTATCGCGTCGCAGGCGGCGCTATGACAGCTGGGGAGCTTACCGCACTGCTGCTTGCATTGGGAATGATCTACGAGCCGGCGAAGAAGCTCAGTAGGATCAATGTATCCGTTCAAAAGGCCTTTGGCGCGGCGGAACGAGTCTTTGAGATAATGGACACCAAGCCTATAATCGCTGATGCACCGGCCGCGATTAAGCTGCCTATCATATCCAAGGGCATCGTGTTTGATGGAGTCTCGTTCAGCTACGACGATGGTCCGGTTTTGGAGAACATCAGCTTCGAGATCCCCAGAGGGCATATTCTGGCACTTGTGGGCCGCAGCGGCTCTGGCAAGACGACTATCGCAAACCTGCTGCCTCGTTTCTACGACCCGACACGGGGCTCGATTAGAATAGACGGTGTCGATATCAGGCAGGCAACGCTCCTATCGCTTAGGTCGCAGATCGGCATTGTCACGCAGGAGGTCATCCTTTTCAATGCATCTATTCGGGACAACATCGCGTATGGGCGGGCAGACCTGCCGGATGAGAAGGTGGTTGAGGCGGCAAGGGCCGCGAACGCCCACGGGTTTATCATGTCGCTGCCCGAGGGCTATAGCACGAACATCCAGGAGGCCGGCTCACGGCTATCCGGTGGTGAGAGGCAGAGGATATCGATAGCGCGTGCCATACTGAAAGGCCCGCCAATCTTGATCCTGGACGAGGCAACGTCATCGCTCGATACTCACGCGGAGATGCTCGTCCAACAGGCGATCATGAACCTCGTCAAGAACCGCACCGTCCTGATAATCGCACATCGCCTCTCAACGATCCGCGCAGCCGACACGATTCTCGTCATTGATGAAGGCCGCATAGTCGAGCAAGGCGCCCACACCACCCTCATGGAGCAGGCCAGCGCCTACAAGCGCCTCTACGACCTCCAGTTCCAGGAGCCGGACCCGTAGCGAGACAACTCGGATATTGGGCTATAAGAGGATGGACCAGAATAAGACGAGACGTCTCGGGTCTTTCCTTTCGCCCTATTAGCTTGCTCACATGCGATGGGACTTCGTCCGGCCAGGGCTCTCCTCAGACCTCTTGTCAAAAGACAGTTTCAAGCTCATTTTCGCTTTGATCCTTTGCCTCAGTCTGTCAACAAAGGCGTCCTTAGATGGGATCACGGACCTATTGCGAAACGCATCAAATAGATCATCCACATTAGAGGACTCGATTCTGGTCAAGGAGAGCCGGTATTTGCTCTGCGCAAGCCTCAGATCACACACCACGAATACGATGTTATCTTGCGGATCATGCCCCATATTTACAAGACTGTATCGAGAGACCAGATCGCGATAGACAACCTCCTGAACAACCCAGAATATGCGATTACCCCAGTTTTCCGTCACGATGCCCTTGTTCAGAATCTGGGTGAATGAACGTTTCCAGATGTCAGCCATGTTGAGGCCGAAACGGTAGTTCTTTTCTCTTACCTGTTCTCCATCCACGAAGTCCCGGAGTGCTTGGACTAGGCCACCAGTGCCCGTTGTCTGAGCGGTCTGGAACTCGATCACTATGAAATCCTCTATAGCGTCGCTCAGAGGTTTGTGCTTCACCATTACGTAGTCGAACGTGCCGACTCTCCTGATGCCCACTTCAGGAAAAACCAGCAGATTATCGCGGGTCAAGAAATGATGGTCTGCAATCTCCTGGAAGACAGTAGATGATTCCAGGAATCTGTCTGGACAAAGTGCAACAACATCGTCTCCAAACTGAACAGAGCAAACGCCCATCGGATAATCGATCAATCTGCTCCTTTTGCTGCATGTCCGGTTCAGGAACGGACACCAGTGTCTCATGCGGTCCTTTGAGGCTCGTCTGGACCTGACCTGAATTGGGTGACCAAAGACTTCAGCGGGATGCTTACCCATTTCCCTTTCCCTCAAGCAGGTTACTCCATGCGAGACGGATACTATTCTCCTCAAGGTCTGACCTCAAGAACCAGCCCAAGGCTGCGGCGCATTCACGACAGAACGCACAACTATCCTCTGTCGTTATTCGGGCCGGCTCAGGCCATCTCCGGAGTTCCTTGGCATCACAAACGGGCTTAAGCACCAATATCGCGTCGTCCTTGAGAGCCTTCAGGTCTCTCACATGAACCGAAATGCTGTTCTCCGACCGCACAACGTACCTATTGACAAGTTCAAATCCAGCTCTTCTGAGTGAAACGGTGAGTGCTGCCCATGCGTCTGGCGACCAGTGGTGGAATGTGAAGATCAACCTGCCATTTGGCCTTTTCAACGCTTTATAACAGGATTTCCATATCCTTGTTAGAGTATCCTCATACTTCGCTGTCCCTGCGGGTCCCCCTTCCGACACGGCGGACCCAAGGGGATCGTAACTCCAATCCGCTTCATCGGGCAAGAAAACCGAAAGCCATACCCGAAAGAAACCGGACAAATCACTATACTGAACATTGTCATGATACGGCGGGTCAGTTACCACGTAATCAACAAGGTTCTCTGGAACATCCAAGCGGGATGAGTCAGCCTGGCGCACCAAGAACCTCCGACAACCTTGTGGAATGTCTTCGAATTCGCAAACAGGCTTCCCGCCATCAATCTCGCCTGAAATAATTACCCTTGCTCTGCGTCCTTTGTCCAGTTGAACTTCCTTGGGCCTTGCCGCCCATTCAGCAGCTCTCTCAATTCGGTCTCGAAATAGCCGAACCAATGTTCCGGATAATCCTTCCGGGAACACCGGGTTGTTTTCGAGAGCCGTGTAGGGAAACGAATACGCATGGTGTGAAAACACATGGCGGATCGCACCGGGCCGTCGGATATCTCCGCCCTTGTAACCGCACAGGAGGCAGTTGAATTCAAGGGAAGTTGATACAAGGAGGGCCATCCACAACCTGTCTTCATCGGGCATCTGGCTCAGAAGCGCGCGGCAACTATCCAAATAGACAATCTGCCTGGGAGTGAACAACTCCGGGTAGGTCGTTACTCCTTTGCGTCTCAGGTCGATGGATTTCGGGCCAGCGGGAATGTCGAAATGGCCAGAATCAGGCAATACCACGCTGGCTGCCTTCTGACGTGCCTCATCCATAATCGAAATGTCATAGTCATCGATGCCTTTGAAAAACCGATGGCCCTTGGGGCAAGCGCCAGCGACAATAAGAGGCTCATAACGTTGTGCAAAAGGCAGCTTCAAGATATCCTGGTATTCAGTACGGCACTGAGTGCAGCTTCTCGTTTTTTTATCTACTATGCGAGTGCTAGCGCATCTCTGGCATGAGTGCTCGGGTGCAGTATAAACCTCGTGGCACAAGGGGCAGATTCTAATGTCGCCGTCCTTCTGTTGACGCAGTAACAGATCATCGATAACCAGCATATCCCGGCAGCTACACTTCCTGTGCAATCCATAGAGAATGAATTGTGCTTCAGCAGCAGTGCCACAGACTGGACACGTGGTTTTGAAGAGCTCAGACAGCGTGCCTCTCAAAGAATTGAGAAAACGATGGAATACAGCTCGCCTATCGGACAGAGATGATTGCCCAAGAGTTGCCTTGGCCTGCAGAACTGGAACGGGATCAATATCAATTCCTATGACGTTCGCTCCGAGACGGATTGCCTCGTGGAGTGTCGTTCCCCCTCCCATCATGGGATCATAGATTATTTTGCCTTCCAGTCCTCCTGGGACGTAGAAGTCCCGCTTCGCTGGGTCACTTGAAAGCATCTTGAGTATCTGGCGAAAGGTCGTCCCCGGCCTGCGAGCCCACCATTTGTGCAAGTACGTGTTCGGTCGGTAGAGATGCTTGTTGTAAGACTCCAAGTTCGCGAGCGTCGATGCAGAATCCTCAGGGAATTCCGCGTCGATGGCGACACCCGAAGGTCTCGCTTTTTCAGCCAAAGCGCTGTGGAAGTCGAGTGCCAGCTGTCCAGTTGCTCTCATTTGGCGACCCTCAGAACCCGCTCGTCGGTATCTGGCCGAAGAGATACTTGATGTCGTCCTCGCGGAACAAGAGGCCCAGGCCGGCGTAGAACGAGCGACGCTCCTCGTTCAGTATCTCGTCAACGCCCGCGGTTATGTAGAACGCCTTATAGACGTCGAACCGGCCAGCAAACTTCAGATGTGGGTCGTAATCGTCGTCGCCAAAATCAAATGCCTCAAGCGTGAACGTGACGCGGTCATCCAGCAGGTCGAGATCGCCCGCGACGCCGCCCTCAGATTCGATCAGGCCGCCACGCAGCGTCAGCGGACCAAAGCGCCTCGCATACTGAAGGCTGAAGAGCGGTTTCTTCTCAATCCTGCGCGTCTCTGTGTATTTGTGCGTCCTGACGAGCTTGACCAGGCCATCCTCCTCCGTCGCCGTCTCAATCAGCTTGTATTCCTCGACCGTCGTCTCCTTACCGTAAGGGTCGTTGGCGATCTCGAAGAGGAAATACCTGTCGTCCTGCGGCTGAAGCTTCACGGTCAGGTAGTTCTTGAACTCGGACTCGTCTGTCAGATACTCGCCTCGGTAGCCCAGATAGGCCTTCATGCCGCTCATCTTGCCCAGAAACTCCTTGGCCGAGCTCATCGTCTCACGAAAATCGGAGAGCGTCTTCGTGAGCTCCTCATGGACGGTATCGTCGGTCACAAGCTTCCCAACCGTGCCTTTGCCCTCCTTGACGTCCCTCGTGATGCCCTGAACATCTGCTAAGACCTCGTCGAGGCGCCCAGAGGCGGCACTGAGATTGGATATCATCTCCTTGAACTCGTCCTCGCTGCCCGAAAGCACCGAATCCGCCCGATCGGCAATCCGTTCAACCTTCTGCATTATCCTGGGCGTGATGTCGCGAAGCGTCTCAGCGAACTCGCGGATGGCGGCGACCGTTCGGTCCACGTCCTCGCGGTTTTGGGTCAGGAGCAGGTTCATGTTGGAGATGGTCTCGTCGAGCTTCTGAATAATGCCTCGCAGCTGCTCCTCGCCCTCGCGTGTCCCGATGACGTTCTTGACCGATTCGGACACGAGCTTCACGTCGTCCGCGATGAGGCTGAGTTTGGTCATGAGCTCGGTCGTGCTGCCGGCGAGCTCAGAGAAGCCGGGCGACTTCTCTCCGGCGAACTCGGTGCCTTGCTGAGCCAATGCCGCAGTTGCGGAAACCGGCTCGAACTCCAGGTATGAGCCGCCGACCATCGACTGCGTCGTAACTTTCGCCTTCGCATCCACCCTGAGCTGGGCCGTGCGATCGACCGCCGCCTCGACCGCCGCCTTGCCATTCCGAAGGTAGATCCGCATGACACGGCCAACGACGACGCCCGCCATGCGAACCTCGGCCTTCTCCTCGAGCCCGCCAACTGTGTCGAACACCACATAGACGCTGATCCTGTCCCGCCGCTCGGTCAACGGTATCTCGCCCACGCGCACGCTCAAATAGAACAGGATGGCAATGCCGATAACGGCAAAAAGCCCCACCTTAAGGGCTAAAGTTCTCTCTTTCAGCGTTCGTTCCATATAATCCGCTCAGAAATGATCAACTGAGATAGGTCGGCTCAATCATACGTACTTCTCTTTTCACTGAAAGCGGATCCCAAGTCCTTACTCGAACGACCATGAGGCGATAGAGACGTCACCCACAATCTGCGAGATATAGTCTGGTTTGGTCATTGCCGCAAACCAGAAGTAGTCTCCTCCTGGGAGGTCTGGAAGGTCCATCTCGAAGATGACTGACGGGCCGCAAGAGAAGCTATCGGGAATTGTGAGGTCATCATAGGCTGGCGCCAATCCCGCCGCAAAACTTGGCCAGGAGAGGAAACTACCATCGGGCAGGCCAACGCCCAGGTAGATATCAACCGTTATCTCCGGTCCCGGATTCTGCAAACTCGCCTCAACAAGCATCCGCTCACCCAGATGATACACAGGCTGGTTGGTTGAAACCAGGATTGCTGGCATCTGGCTGAGGACGCTGACGCCGCCTTCGACTGTGCCGAACCACTTGTTGCCGTTTGGGTCTATGGCAATGGCATACGTATAGTTGCTGGCCAGACCGCTGTTGTCAGTGTTGTAGGTTGTCCAGCTGCCATCGGGATGTAGGACGCTCACACCGCCGAGCGTCCCCAACCACTTGTTGCCATTGGTGTCTATGGCAATGGCATACGTATAGTTGCTGGCTAGACCGCTGTTGTTAGTGTTGTAGGTTGTCCAGCTGCCATCAGAATGCAGGACGCTGACGCCGCCCCGGTATGTCCCGAACCACTTGTTGCCGGCGGCATCGACGGCAATGGCGAGCACAAAGTCTTCACCCAGACCGCTGTTTCCGGTTCTGTAAGTTGTCCAGCTGCCATCAGCGTGGAGGACGCTGACGCCGACGTGCCAGCCCCCAAACCATTTGTTGCCATGGCCATCTATGGCAATGGCCTGCACCCAGTTGCCGGCCAGACCGCTGTTGTATTCGTTGTAAGTTGTCCAAGTGCCATCAGGATGGAGGACGCTGACGCCGCCCCGGTATGTCCCGAACCACTTGTTGCCGGCGGCATCGACGGCAATGGCGAGCACAAAGTCTTCAGCCAGACCGCTGTTATCAGTGTTGTAAGTCGTCCAGCTGCCATCAGGATGGAGGACGCTGACGCCACCTCCCCGGGTCCCGAACCACTTGTTGCCGTTTGGGTCTATGGCAATAGCCCGCACCTCGTTCTCGGCCAGACCGCTGTTGTATTTGTTGTAGGTTGTCCAGCTGCCATCAGGATGGAGGACGCTGACACCGCCTTCGTAGGTCCCAAACCACTTGTCGCCATTGGTATCTATGGCAATGGCTTGCACCCAGTTATCCGCCAGGCCGCTGTTGCTGATCTTGCGGGTGGTCCAGCTGCCGTCAGGGCGGAGCACGCTGACACCGCCGCCGTAGGTCCCGAGCCACTTGTTGTCGTTTGGGTCTATGCCAATGGCAAACACATCGTTGTCGGCCAGACCGCTGTTGTATTTGTTGTAAGTTGTCCAGCTCCCATCAGGATGCAGGACGCTGACGCCACCAAACCGTGTCCCGAACCA
>CAYZPW010000042.1:0-14326 GCA_964480475.1 uncultured bacterium
CTTGAACGCAGCCAGCGCGGCGTCCCTTGCTGTGCTTGAGATAGCCTGCGTGATACCGCTGGTGTGCAGAACCTTCGCGCTTGCTATGTATTCGTGGTCAAGATCGTCCGGCGAAAGCGTGCTCGCCGCGCTGCCAGGTCGGTAATATGTGAACTCCCGCTCGCCGTTCTCCATGAGCGAGATGAAATAGATGCCGTTGAAACCTGGAACCAGCTTCGTTTGGGAGAGGTCAATCCCCTCCAAGCGCCAGTTTGAGAGCAAGAAATCGGCGAACGGATCGATGCCGACTTTCGTAATGAACCCGGCCGAGGAACCCAACCTTCGCGCCGCGACGATTGTGTTCAACGTATCGCCGCCGTACGCCTTCGTGAACAGACTGGCGTCCTTAATCCGCCCGTCACAGAACATCTCGACCATGCACTCGCCTAAGGAGACGACATCCATGCGCTACACCTTGCCTGCCGTGAGAAGTTCGGAAGCCTGACGCGATATGGCCTCGTAATCTCGCGCATCGAGCAGCTCCTTTGGCAGAAGCGAGCTTCCGACCCCAACCCCGAAAGCCCCAGCGCTGAAGTATTCCCTAACGTTGGACGACGAGATGCCGCCGGTCGGCACGAGTCTCGCGTCTGGCATAACGGCCAGAAGCGAGCGAATGTACTGGGGGCCGCCAAGATACGAAGCTGGAAAGACCTTAACCACCTCGAAGCCCATCCGCAATAGGGTGAACACCTCACTCGGAGTCGCCACCCCAGGTAGATAGAATATCTGGTTGTCCCGGGCAATCTCCCAAACCTCCGGCACGAAAACCGGCGAGACGAGAAACGAGGCGCCAGCCTCGATCGCGGCCCGCGCGTCAGAGCCGTTCAGCAGCGTCGCGGCACCCACGAGCATCTCCGGCCGTCGCGACAATTGCTCTATCACCTTCTCGAACTGAGGGACAGTCGCTGCTATCTCGACAATGGTTATCCCACCTTCCGCGACGGCATGCGCGGCCTCAACCGCAACCTCCGTCTCCAGAACGCGAATAACGCCGATGATCCGTTGCCTTCCGATCGCTTCTACAACGTCAATCACTCGAGCGCCTCCAGTCCGGACGCCCCGCGCACTCGAATGTCACCCTCTCGACGGGTGATCCCTACGCGGTCGAGGTATTCCAGAATCGGGACAACGAACCTTCTGCTGCTCTTGAGGAGGTCCCTGGCCGCTCCCACCGTCATCGTTTGGTTCCTGGAAAGGTAGCCTTCGATCATTCTCGCGACCCGCCCGATGCCATCCGCTGACAGCAGAAGCTCCGGCGAGACCCTAACTGCATCCCCCGATTGCACGAGGTAATTGATGACTTCACGAAGGTCGCCGACGCTCGAGCCGGGAACTTTGCCCTGGACCTCATTCAAGATGAAGCCTGCATCGACGGGATTTGTGCCTGCCGTTTCGAGCCTGCTCCGAACCACTTGGGCGACCTGCTCTTGCGCGTCCGTTAAACTGGACGAGTGCGACGCGAGCCTCAGCAGGGTCCCCTGTTGAATGACCTTCCCGGACGCTAGCGCGCGTCGGAGAATATCCCCAAAGAACTCCCTCAGGACGGGTTGCCTCACTTTGCTTGCAAGCGCACGTTCCTGCATCCCGGCGCGGAGCGGGAATCTCTCATGGTACCTCCTGAGCTCCGCGAGCAGCACATCCTCAAGTTGGCCAACGTCGGCCGCGTGCAGGAACCTCATAGGCGTGCTGGACAGCTGAAACAGAATGCCCTGGTCGCAAAGTGCGTCGGTAGCAGGTCTGGCCATATCGTCCTGGAGGCCCAACTGCGCGGCGATTTCGCTCAGGCCTGGCGGCTTCGGAAACGTGCTTCTCACGAGGACCGCAACTCGCTCCGGCTCGGCGCCATCCTTCATCATCACAAGCTGCTCGGCAAGTGCACCTTTGAGCCTGAAGCGCTGCCTGCTGCTTGCGGCGAGGACAGACCCGCCGCCAATGACTAGAGCGGGAGAATAAGTCCTGAGAACGAACCGGTCTGAGAACAGCGCCACAATCTCCTCTTCAAGCCTGACCTGCGCAAAACCGTCAAAACCAGCTTTGAATGTCGCCTCACCGATCGGCCAGACCCGTCCCATCGCCTCCTTTGTTCCGACGTGGAACCTTATTCTGGCGCCGGACTTGAGCTCTGCCTTCTCGCTCCGATTGAGCATAAGATGAACGTCGAAGACGTAGCCTGCACGAAACCTCTTGGGCACGCTGAGAACGTCGCCTCTTCTGATCTCGCTTTTGGTGACCTTCGGCAGGTTTATCGCCGTCCTGTGCCCCGCGAGCGCCTCCTCAACGAGTGTGTTGTGCGTCTCGATCCTTCGGACCTTGGCCGTTATCCCGTGCGGGTAGATCTCGACCGCCGAGCCGACCGAGGCGCGGCCCGAGATGACGGTTCCGGTCACAACCGTCCCGAAGCCCTGAATTGTGAACGAGCGGTCGATGGGCATCCTGAACGTCCCAGCCACCGAGCGTCCCGGAACCTCCTCGACCAGGCGCACAATCTGGTTCAAGAGAGCGTCAATGCCCTGCCTCGTCTTTGCCGAGGTGAGTATCACCGGGGCGCTTTCGAGGAAAGTGCCCTCCACAAAGTCCCGAACGTCCTCCTCCGCGAGTTCAACGTCCTCCTCCGAGACGAGGTCAGCCTTCGTGAGGGCAATCAGGCCCGACTTGACGCCGAGAAACCGGCAGACATCCAGATGCTCCACCGATTGAGGCATTACACCCTCGTCTGCCGCGATAACGAATAGGACGATGTCGATTCCCGAGGCGCCGGCGACCATGGTCTTTATGAAGCGCTCGTGCCCGGGAACATCGACGACGCCGATTCTTCGGCCATTGGGCAAGTCAAGGTAAGCAAAGCCGAGCTCTATCGAGATGCCCCTTTCCTGCTCCTCCTTGAGCCGATCGGTGTTGATGCCGGTCAGCGACTTCACGAGCTCCGTCTTGCCGTGATCTATATGCCCCGCTGTGCCGAGTATAAGCGACACCGGCCGCGGCGAGGCGCTTTCAGTCATTATCTGTGTCATCTTCATAGCTCCAAGTTCGAGAGCGTAACAATACCGCAACCAGTGGTTTGAATCACGGCTTTTTGGTACGTCACAGAAGTCTTCGGAATGCATTCATCCGAACGGCCCATAGCGATCTTGTAGAGGCAGGCCAGCGCACCTGCCCTCGATTCCTGCGCAGACAGCAGAACAGAGCGGGTCTGAGACCTAATCCGAATAATTCGAGGCCATGACCCTCGTCGGTGTAGGGCGGGCTTTCCAGCCTGCCAAAGACAGGGTCTCGCGTGACAGAGTGTCGCGTCCCAGGAATGCGGCAATCGCTACAAAAGGCAGGCTCGGAAAGCCCGCCCCACAGCTCATGGCATCGCGAGTTTATGAATAATACGGACTAGACGCAGTTGCGTTGACCAAGCTCAGGAGTTAGGATCGCTTCCGGACTTGGATACTGGTTCTGCACTTGAACTTAACAGGGAGGAATAGCATGAAGGTTGTCGCATTCAACGGAAGTCCGAGAAAGGACGGCAATACGGCGCTTTTAATCAACTACGTCTTTGAGGAGCTGAAGAAGGAGGGCATCGAGACTGAGATGGTGCACGTAGGCGGCAGGCCCATTCATGGCTGCACTGCGTGCTACGAGTGTTACAGGAAGAAGGATAGGCGCTGCGTCATCGAGGGAGATGAGGTCAACGAGTACATTGAGAAGATGGTTGAGGCCGACGGCATAATCCTGGGCTCGCCTACCTATTTTACCGACGTTACGGCAGAGATGAAGGCGCTCATCGACAGGGCTGGCTTCGTCACAAGGGCAAACGGAAGCCTGTTGAGGCGCAAGGTCGGCGCAGCTGTTGTGGCCGTGCGAAGGGGAGGGCAGATTCATACGTTCGATACGCTCAACCACTTTTTCTTGGTCGGTCAGATGATCGTGCCCGGTTCACTCTACTGGAACTTCGGCGTTGGCCGGAACATTGGCGACGTTCATCAAGACGAGGAGGGCGTAAAGACGATGAAGACCCTCGGTCAGAACATGGCCTGGCTTCTAAAGAAAATCGGCGCTTGATGGTGTTGGTTTCATTTGGCGGAGATAACTGAGAACTACTCTTATATGATAATTGTTCCTATGACAAGGGCGTAAAACTCAGAATCCAAAACTTGAGATGAACTAACGGGGAGAATCAGAATGGGAAAGACAGAAGAGAACCTAAAGGCCGCCTTTGCTGGCGAATCACAGGCAAGGAACAAATACACATATTTCGCTGAGGTGGCGAGGAAAGAGGGATACCATTACGTTGCGAAGGTCTTTGAGCAGGCCGCCGAGAATGAGAGGCAACACGCCAAGGACGAATTCAGGCTCTTAAATGGGATAGGCGACACGGCGTCGAATCTGAAGGAGGCGATCGAGGGCGAGCATTATGAGACGACCGATATGTATCCCACATTCGCGAAAGAGGCGGAGGAGGAAGCGAATATGGCGGCCGCCAATCTCTTCCGGCAGATAACAAAGATTGAGAAGCATCACAGGGACAGGTACAAGAGGCTACTTTCGATGCTTGAGAATGGCACGCTTTACAAGCGGGACGAGCCGGTCAACTGGAAGTGCAGTGTGTGCGGGTTCGTGTACAACGGGACCGAGCCGCCACCGAAATGCCCGTGCTGCAAGCATCCTAAGGAGTATTACGAGCCTGAGGACATCCTTTTTTAGCACTATCACTATCTTGGCCTGCGCGCGTCTTGACCTGACGACAGTCTGAATCCCGGCGCCGGAAAAAGGGCGGCGCACGTGGCGGGTAGGCTCGGATATTATTATGGGACGAGAAGATGACAATCTATGAATGCAGCGTTTGTGGACATCTCTTTGACGAAGAGAAAGAAGGCAAGAAGTGGGATGAATTGCCGAAGGATTGGGCATGCCCCATCTGCGAATCCCCCAAGCCTTATTTTAGACCTCATGGGCAGGAATCGGCGCGACAAGAGTCTGAAGTGAAGAGTGAGGCGCAGCGGCCGGGTGAGATTGGCTCGGACGAGTATCTCTCAGAATGGCAGAGACCTTCTGATGAGCTAGAGATCTACATGGCCGATATCCACGAGATAGCGAGAACGGGCGAGTCAATACATGAGCCGATGAGGTCGAAGAAGCCGGGCGTCTCGTGGGATGACATTCTGATAAAGGGCGCCCAGCTCGCCAGGCTGCCTCTGAACGATGATGACCTCGTTAACGCCAAGACGACAATTGGCCCAAGGGCAAAGAAACCACTCGTAATCGAGACGCCAATTTACGTAACTCACATGTCCTTTGGCGCGTTGTCCAAGCGGGTCATAACAGCGCTCGCAAAGGGCAGCGCGGCCGTGCAGACAGCCATGTGTTCCGGCGAGGGCGGGATATTGCCGGAATCGATAGATAATGCCTACAGGTTCATCTTCGAGTACGTGCCGAGCGAGTATAGCGTAACGGATGAGAACCTGAAGAGAGCCGATGCGATCGAGATCAAGATAGGCCAATCCGCGAAGCCGGGCATGGGCGGTCATCTGCCTGCTGCAAAGGTGACGCGTGAGGTCGCGGCAATAAGGGGGCGGCCGGAGGGCGCTGATATCGTAAGTCCCTCTCGGTTCAAGGACATAAGAAACAGGGATGACCTGAGGAAGAAGGTCAATCATCTCAGGGAGCTTTCAGAAGGCAGGCCGATTGGGATCAAATTCGCCGCCGGGAACATTGAGGCAGATCTGGAGGTCGCGCTCTATGCGGAGCCGGACTTCATCACTATCGATGGCCGGGCTGGCGCAACGGGTTCCGCTCCAAAGTTCGTGAAGGATTCAACGTCGATTCCGTGCATATTCGCTCTTCATCGAGCGAGGAAGTTCCTCGATGAGAAGGGCGCAAGAGACGTCTCACTGCTCATAACCGGCGGCCTGCGCATCTCCTCGGACTTTGCGAAGGCGATTGCCTTAGGCGCCGACGCTGTCGCAATTGGCACCGCGGCGTTGATGGCGTGCGGATGTCAGCAGCACAGGATATGCGGGACGGGCAAATGCCCTGTCGGCATAACGACCCACGACCCAAACCTAACGCAGCGCCTCGACATCGACGAATCCGCCAGGAGACTCTCGAACTTCCTCAGGGCATCAACTGAGGAGCTCAAAACCTTCGCCAGCCTCACCGGCAACGACGACGTCCACAAGCTCTCGATGCTCGACATCTGCACCACCAACTCCGAGATATCGAATCACACCGACATCGACCACGTGTAGCTCAGGACCGCCGGTCTCGGCATCCACGACATGAGAGACCTGCTTAATCAGACGCGGCTATTTGGCGCAGCCTCTTGTGTCAGGTATATTCGCTATCCAAGAAGTTGTATATGTCACTTAGGGATTACGCCTGAGCACCCAGCACAGATGACACGAGATATTTTCGATAAGGAAAGGCTTTCGCCAGCCCTCGACAGCTTCCTACGCGAGACTAATCCTTGGTGGGAGGGAAAACCCGCAAGACGGGTGCCCATTTACAGACGGGCGATTCTTAGCCGAGTGAAGCGCCGTCTGGAAAATGGGCTCGCCCCTGTCACTGTTTTGCGCGGGCCGAGGCGAGTGGGGAAGACCACAATTCAAGAGCAGCTGATACGTGATCTGCTTCAACACGAACGAGTTGAGCCTTCTCGTGTTTTCAGAGTTCAGTTTGATGATATCCCTAGCCTGAAAAGCGTCCCGGATCCGATCTTGTCGTTGTGCCGCTGGTATCAGAACCGAATTCTTGGAAACACCTTCAATGAGGCAGCACTGAAGGGGATGCTCTCATATCTGTTTCTCGATGAGGTTCAGAATCTCGACAGTTGGGCTGAGCAGGTCAAAGCCCTGGTGGACCATCACGAAGTGCGTGTTCTGGTTACGGGTAGCTCCGCTCTCAGGATCGAACTTGGCCGTGACAGCCTCGCCGGACGGATATCCACCTTGGATTTGGGACCTCTCTATTTGCGGGAAATCGCCGGCCTCAAGGGCTATGGCGAGATTCCGGCCCTGTTGCCCGATAACGGTCTTGCGCTTCTATTGGACATCGAATTCTGGCGCCGCACTAGGGACCTGGGGTGTACGAATGCCAAGCTGCGCGATTTGGCTTTCGCCGATTTTTCGGAGCGAGGCGGCTACCCTGAGTCGCAAATTGAACCCCAGTCCGATTGGGCAAAGATCGCCGAGCACCTAAATGAGACGGTTATCAAGAGGGCTATTCAGCACGACCTCAGACTCGGCGACCGTGGCCGCAAACGGGATGCTAATCTATTGGAGGAGGTATTCCGGTCGGCATGTCGTAGAGCTGGCCAGGCGCCAGGACCTGAGTACTTCGAGCGCGATATTAGAGCGGCCTTGCATTCCGATTATACGTGGCAGAAGATACGCAATTATCTTGAGTTCTTAGACAGTGCGATGCTCCTGCTTCTGGTTCCACCTTTGGAGATCCGCTACAGGAAGAAGAAGGGAAACTACAAACTGTGCCTTTGCGACCATGCATTGCGGGCCAGCTGGCTACAAGAGGTAATCCCCCTTTTTCCCGAAAAGCTGGAGCAGAATCCCCATCTGTCCGACCTCGCTGGGCACATCGCCGAGAGCGTAGCCGGATTCTGCCTGGGAACCATTCACGGCCTTGATCTGGCCCACTTCCCGAGGCGCAGCACCAAGGAGCCTGAAGTTGATTTCATCATGACCATAGGTGAAAAACGTATTCCGATCGAGATCAAATACCAGAGGACAATCGATCCACAGAGAGACACCCATGCATTGAGGTGCTTCTTGGATAGTCCCTTGTACAATGCCCCCTTCGGCGTTCTCGTTACGATGTTGGACGGCGTCGAAATCCCCGACCCTCGCATCATCGCCCTGCCGCTCAGCAGCCTCCTGCTGATTGCGTAGCGAAGCCGAAGGAGACGAATCCGATGAGGCGCTCAAGGACGTCCAGTCAGCAATCGCGTTTCATATCGACACGTTCGGGGAAGAGGTCGTTGAGGCCCGATCGGTCCCCTGAAAGGGGATAACGTGGGTAGCCCCGTGTGAAACGCGGGGTAACCGGCAGCCCGCCAAAGGCCCCTCGACCCTGAATGGGCTTGTCCGCCCCCATCGATGCGACGGTGGATCGAACGTCCGCCGAATCGCGGTTGTGCCGCCCTTTCAGGGCGGGTGTTCTTTTTTCGCTGCTCTCTTCCCGTAGGTTGACACCTACGGCTACTGTTCTTCATCCTCTTCGGGGATGCAGGGGATCAGGCGGCCCCAAGATGTAGTACCTCAATCGACGATTTCGCTCATTCAAAAGCAGCGCGCGGGAGGCCGGATTGTCGTATGATGGACATCAGCGTGCCGGTCCTTATCTCCTTGTGGTCCGGGACGGGAACAGTAATTGTGCTTCCGGGCGTGCGCTTCTGCATCACCACGTGGCTTCCTCGCCTCCGAATCTCTTTGAAGCCGTTTGACTCGAGTATGAGGCAGACTTCGCGCCCCGACAGAACCTTGAGCCTACCCAACGGCTACTTCGACCTGCGTTACATAGACCTCGTCGTGGAGCCTCTCCCTGACCTCCGCGGCAGACGCGGTCTCAAAGAAGAGCTCCAGGGCCTCCGTCAAGTTGCGCCTCGCCTCGTCAACGGTGTCTCCCTGGCTGGCGACATCTACTTCGGGACACAAGGCCACGTAGCCGTTCCCTTCCTTCTCTATGATTGCGGTCAATTGCCTGCTCACCGATCACCTCTCGTCACTGTTTTACGTCCTTGTTCTGCCCTGCGGCCCTCTTTACAATCGCGGCAGTTCCGACAAGATACTGCCCACGGTTGGCGTGCCTGTCAATTCCCTGAAAGGGGATGGCAATAGTAGCCCCGTGTGGAACGCAGGGATTCAGTCGGCCCCGCCGAATTGGCCTTGTGCCGCCCCTTCAGGGCGGTTCTTCTGTTTTCGCCGTCTTTTTTCCGTAGCTTGAAACCTACGGCTACTGGTGTCTATCCCTTTCAGGGATTCAGAAGCGCCAGCACGGCCTCCAGATGCCCCACGGCCGGCTCATCCTTCTTCTTGGCGTTCGGGATAACCTCGGCGAGGCCACGCCGTGGGCTCGGCCACCCTCATCGCCTCATACGCACGAAGCTCTTGTAGCGCCGCTCTGAGATGTCCCCTGCCTCGACGGCCTGTTTGATAGCGCAATCAGGCTCGTGTGTGTGGGTGCAGCTCGCGCCAAAGCGGCATTGCCCAATTACCGTTCGCATCTCACGGAACAATGAGGCGAGATCGGCGTCGGAATCGCCATAGAGGCCGAACTCGCGCATCCCTGGTGTGTCGATCACGCTGCCGCCTAGGTCGAGCATGAACATCTCGAGGTGACTCGTCGTGTGTTTGCCCTTGTCGGTGCTCTCGCTCACGTCTTTTACACGTAGGCCCAGTTCCGGCTGGAGAGCATTGAGCAGCGTCGTCTTGCCCACGCCCGATTTCCCCACCAAAACCGAGACCTTCCCCTTCAAGAGGGCCGCGAGCTTATCCATGCCCTCCCCGGTCAACGCGCACGTGCGCACCACTTCGTAGCCGATTCTCTCATACACTTTCAGCTCATCGCATAGGCGCTGCCGCTGTGCGATGTCCATCTTCGTGATGCACACGACAGCATCGAGATCAACGGATTCAGCGTCTGCCAAATAGCGGTCGAGTAAGGCCCACTTGGGCGCGGGACGCGCCGCAGAGACGACGGGGACTATCTGATCCACGTTTGCGACGACGACCTGCTCAATCGGTTTTCCACCGGCGGCCATTCTGCTGAACTTGTTCTTTCGTGGGAGTACCTCCTTGATCACGCCCGACCCATCGGCGGCGCTCACGAACGAGACAACGTCGCCAATCGCCACGGGATCGACCATGCGTATGCCCTTGACGGCATCGACGCTGGGTCTCCTGGACGATGGATCGGCGAACGGATAAATGAGCTGCTTGCGCAGTCGATTTGAGATCGAACATACAACGATTTTGCCATCGACATTCACGAAATACCGGCCCACAGTCTTTCTGAAGACCTGGCCTCGCATTGCCTTCTCAGTTCGAACCTCGTCAATTGCACGCTGCATCATATCACTTCACCTCCTTGCGCCTGGCCACCATCCGAACGAAGCCGAGATAGCGCCCGCCATCAGCCTCAAGCACCTCGACATCGGACGGGAAATGGCTTGCTCCGGCAGCATCGATCGCCTTCTGCCACTGGAGCCACAGCTGGCACCCACCCGGCAGCGTGTCGGCGACCTCGACCTCAACGAGGCTGCTGTGGCCCCAGATGTTCTGCCAAAACGCTAGCGTATGGATGCTCCAGCAGTCCTCCGCCCAGAACACGCCGCCGCTCTTCTGCTTTCGGGCAAGGTGCTCTGGCACAGCGCCGTCGAACTCACGCATCAGCCCAGGCACGACGATGCCGATCTGCCCGCCCGGCCTCACAAACTTGGACAAGTAGATCAGATACAGGTCGTCCGTGCCGTAGTAGTGATACGAGTCGAGGCTTACGATTGCGTCGAAGAACCCCTCGGCGAACGGCATCGAATGCGCCTCGGCGTGGATGGGGAAAACCTGCTTCTCAAGGCCAGCTTCCTGTATGCGTTTCCAGTTGTCGCTCGCCGGTATCCAGAGGTCGTTGGCCCACACTTGAACGCCAAATTCACGAGCAACGAAAACACTTGAAAGCGCCTTGCCACAGCCCATGTCGAGCACGCGCATGCCCGGCTCGAGCTTCATCTCGCAGCATAGCCACTCGGTCAGCCACAGCGCACTCGGTCCCATCTGGTTCTCGACGACCCACACGGGGTCATACTCTGCGGAGCGCGGGAACTCCTCAAACTTCAACATCTCCGCTAACAGTTCTTTCGATATGCTCAACGTTGTCTCCCTTGATCAGTTTCAGGTTTCAGGTTTCAGGTTTCAGGTTTCAGGTTCCAGGTTTCGGGTTCCAAGCCGGAGCACCAGCGGAGGTTCCCCCCGGCGGACCGAACGCCGAATCCCAAATTGATGATTAGCGGCTCATGCTCGGCACAGCGTTCGGTCCGTTTGAGTTCTGCCCGATGGCAAGCGCTGTTTCGACCCTCGATGCGCTCACGCGCGTTGGGATTGCTCATGGCTGAAGAATTATGGACAACGGCGCCACGCCCGCCGCTAGTAGCTAGAAGGGGTCAAATCGGCCGAATCAAGGCGCTCCCAAGAGCAAGCGGCCTATTGGGCGGGAACGCGAACGAGGCTTTCCGAGGTCAGAATCGATGGATCAAGGAAAGGAGATCAGATCGAGCTATCGGACCCAAACCCACGTGAGGCGCGGCATTCCAACGAGCAATACCTCCACGATATCCACACGTTCCATAACGCACCCCCTTTCAGGCTTGGTGTATTTCATCCAAAAAGATACTCTATCACTTAGGAATCTGGGCTTTTTGTGAATGAATGTCAAGAGGGATTTCCGCAGGACGGAATGGGTCAATAGGTCAACGGGTCAATAGGTCAATAGGTCAACAGGTCAATCGGGATGGGTTCCGACGAAACCATGATACATCCTGCTAACGCCGTCCGGCCGCAATTCATGCTCGTGTCGTCGCTTCAGTGCCCAGCCGAATGCTCCTACTGCTTCGGCTCGCGTGAAGGGCCCTGTATGCCGCCCGGCACAATGGAGGCGGCACTCGACTTCATTGCGGGAATTGCCAGTGAGACGGCGCACCAGAAAGTCAAGGTCACGTTTCACGGCGGAGAGCCCCTGACGGCGGGGCACGAAATCTGGCGTCGGGCACTGGAAGGCCTTGATGAGAGGTTTGGTCGGGGCAGATGCGAAGTGGGCGTGCAGAGCAATCTTTGGCTGCTGGACGATGAGTTCTGCGAGCTATTCTTGCGACATGGTGTCGAGATCGGCACCAGCCTCGACGGGCCCGAGGAAATAACGGACACCCAGCGCGGCGATGGCTATTTCGCTCGGACAATGCAGGGGATCGAGATGGCGAGGCAAAGCGGCCTCCGCGTTGGCTGCATCGCGACATTCACACCCGCAAGCGCGTCGCGCTGGCGCGAGGTTGCCCAGTTTTTTCTCGCCGAGCGATTGAGCTTCTCGATCCAGCCCTCGGTTCCTCGGATGGACAATAATGATGCGTTATGTTTGCTCAATCCCAAGCGTCTGGCGGAATTGCTGCTCTCGATGCTAGAGTTCTATGTCGAACACCGCCGGGAGATGGTCATTCCCTCGCTCGACGAGATGTGCAAGGCGGTAGCCTGCGGTGAGAGCGAGGTGTGCACATTCCGCGACTGTCTCGGCATGTTCCTGGCCATCGACCCTAGCGGAGACATCTACCCGTGCCAGCGCTTCTGCGGCCTGCCGGCCTATCGTCTTGGCGCTCTCTCCGATCAGCCGACGCTCTCACAGCTGCTGAACAGCCTCATCGCTCAGCGCATCGCTGAAAGGCAGGCGAGAGTTCGCGAGCAGTGCGCGGAATGCATCCACGTTGAATACTGCTTGGGCGGATGCGCGTACAACGCATGGTCGAGCAGGGAGATAGCCCGCGTCAAGGACCCATATTGCCAGGGTTATCGCACCATCTTTGACAACATCAAGGGGCGCCTCGTGTCCGAAATGAAGTCCAAAGAGAACATAAACGCGATTGCGTCGCATCCGTTTCCTGCTGGGCCTCATCCTCTCCTCATGAAAGGACCGCTGAGTGAGATTCTCGAACGCGGAACGCGCTCCCGCCGTGGGACTTGAAAACGGGGCAGACGAGGTGATAAGTTGCCAAATGTCTGGTTTTGACGTGGCGGGCACGGTGGGAAACTGCATTCTGATAGGGAGCTAAGTGGAATTATGTTGGAGCGGGCCAGACTGAACTGGCATCTGCGGAATCTGGTCAGCGACAACTGGAAGAAACGGGAGGCGGCGGCCAGGGCGCTAGCTGAAATCGACGACAAAGAGGCAGTCAACGGGCTGCTTGGAGCGTTGAAGGACCCAGCCTACGAGGTCCGTCGGGCTGCAGCAAAGAGCCTGGGTCTGCTGAAAGCTCGTGGAGCAATTGAACCGCTCATTGAGCTTTTGGGCGACGAATCGAGCTCGGTTCGGCAATATGCTGCCAGCGGCCTTGCGAGTTTGGGGGAGCGTTCGTGGCAGCAGGTGGTCAGAGGCGAGAAGCATGATATTGACAGCCTCGCCTCGTGCGGCGACCCTCGCGCGGTTACGGCGCTCATTTACGCCCTGAGGCAAGTGCATGGTTTCCGCGAAAGGAGTCTCTTAAGACATCGCACGGCCGCGGCCGAGGCGCTCGTTAGCCTAGCCTCGAAATCGCCGTCCTTTCTGAAGGACTACTGGAAGGACATACAGGGCCTCGCAGGTCTGCACCACAGCGACACAGCCGGCGGCGGCCGACATAGCGACGTGGGCGTCGGCGTAGAGTTCCCCAACGAGCCGGAGGAGTTCGATTCATAGCGGAATAGAACGGTTTTTGCAGTAGTTGTCCCACGGGCCGCGAGAAACAGATTACCAAGTGATTGTCCGAGCTGCCAGAACACGTTGCAGATGACACCGAAATGAACAATCACCTTAAGACCAACCGCGAGCTGTGGGACGCTCTGACGCCCATCCACGTCGCGTCAGAGTTTTACGATGTAGAGGGGTTCAAGCGGGGCAATTGCACACTGGACCCGATTGAGGTCGAGGAGGTCGGAGACGTTACGGGCAAGTCGCTGCTGCACCTTCAGTGCCACTTCGGCTTGGATACGCTTTCATGGGCTCGACGAGGCGCTGAGGTTACGGGCGTAGATTTCTCCGAGAAGGCGATCGCTCAGGCGGGGCAGCTGGCCCGTGAGTTGAACATTCCCGCCGAGTTCGTCTGCTGCGAGCTGTCGGAGCTGCCAAGCCGCCTGTCAGGTGAGTTCGACGTTGTCTTCACCTCGGCCGGCGTCTTGCCCTGGCTGCCAGACCTGTGGGTTTGGGCGGGCGTCATCGCTCATTTCCTGAGGCCGGGCGGCGTTTTCTATATCCGCGAGGCTCATCCTTTCGCTCGCCTGATGGACGACGAGCAGCCTCCGGAGTGCCCTCCGAGGCTGCGGTATCCTTACTTCCACACGGCCGAGCCCACGGAGTTTCCCGCCGACGATAGCGGCGACTACGCTGACCCCGGCGCGCACGTCGGCCTACCCAGCTGCGAATGGTGGTACACCATTGGGGACATCATCAACTCGTTGATCGAGGCGGGCCTTAGGCTCGTGTTTTTGCACGAGTTCGATTACTGCTCGTATCAGTCGCACCCCTTCCTGAAGCAGGACAAGAGCGGCCGCTGGCGCTA
>CAYZPW010000042.1:14426-26980 GCA_964480475.1 uncultured bacterium
GGGTCTGTGGGGGCGGCTCACGGGCCGCCCCCGTTGCTTGTTGGGTTACCTATGCCGAAAGATACGCTCTTTCCCAGCTCTGATTAGGTCGCCTCGCGTTCTGGGCGGCGACTGTCTCGAGCGTGGCCCTTGAAAGATCAGCCTCGTACCAGCTCTGTTGCTCCTGAAGGATCGCTCCGACAAGCGCAGTGTGAAGAGAATGACCGGCCTTGTGAGCGATTACGTGGCCCAAGACTGGTCCGCCCAGAAGCGCGAGATCGCCTAGAAGGTCGAGTGCCTTATGTCTGACAAATTCGTCCTTGAACCTGAGGTAGGGATTCAATATGCGATGATCGTTGACGACGACAGCATTGTCGAGGCAGCCGCCCTGCGCGAGGCCCATCTTCATGAGCTGGCGTATCTCGCTCAGGAAGCCAAATGTCCTCGCGGGTGCGAGCTCTCTTATGAACTCGTCCTTCGTTATCGCAAAAGAACATGACTGCTTGGCGATAACGGGATGCTCGAAATCGACGGTGTAGGAAATCCGCAGATGGTCCGACGGGAAAACCGCCAGCCACTTGCCGTCCGCCTCGACCCGAATAGGCTCCTTTATCACGATGCATCGTCGAGTCCTGTTGAGCGTTCGGACGCCCGCCTCTTTGATCAGAAAGACCAGCGGGGCGGCGCTCCCGTCAAGTATTGGCACTTCCTTGTCGTCGATCTCGACCAACGCGTTGTCGATGCCCATCGCGGAGAACGCGGCCAGCAGATGCTCAACTGTCTGGACCTCAACATCCCCGTCCTTGAGCGAGGTGGCGTAAAAGACGTCGGCAACGTTGCTCAGACACGCGGCGACCGCCCGGCCCCCCAGGTCGAGCCGGCGGAATATGACGCCAGTGTCGGGCCCCGCAGGACAGAGCCTCATGCGGACCTTTTCGCCGCTGTGTAGCCCGATGCCCGTGCACGACACACACCGCTCCAGTGTCTTCTGCAAGCAGTCGTTTTTCGTGATCATACGGTTCATCCCTGAGACCATCCTTCCCTCATAACACAAATAAGCAGTAAATGTGCCAAACCACGAAAAACTTTTCGGCCCGCCCGTTGAGCACGCGCAATCTACCTGTTATACGCGGATTCGGGCTGTCAGACAAAACCTCATTGAAGAGTCACAAGGAGTGAATACGTTGATCATTTGTGGCAAAAACTCAAATCCGTGTCGTAGATTCTTCGACACACCTCGCAAGCTCTGCCCTCGAGTGGGATTCCGGGGCCAATTAGCAGCAAAATCTGAGTGGCAAAAAGTCAACACTCGGCGTCTTCTAGCAATATATTGTGCGTAGAATGCCACTAACCACTATGCATGGCCAGCCTGCAACGCGGGCAAAGCCGCAGGGCTTTGGCCAGGCTCCTGATCGAAATCACTTTAGAATTGTCTCTGCAATGTGCTATGCTCTTGGCGTACGCCAGAGGCGCATGGCTCAGACGAGGTGTAACAAATGGGATCGGTTCTCAGTCGCGGGAAGATCAGCCGTAGGATCAGCCTTTTCGCCGTCGTGGTCTTGATGGCTGCGTTGTGGGCGAACGCTGGGCCGACGGTAACGGTTGTTACAGATAGGGGCATCTACTACGCCGGCGAGACTATCCTGCTCAGCCTGGGCGGTGAGAACCACGATGAGTCTATGAGCGTCGATGTGTATGTGGGCCTGGTTGGGCATGACGGCGCTCTCTACACACTGAGTCAGGGCAGTTGGGGCGCATATCTGGAGCCGTGGATGGCGGATCTCCTCGTCCCGAATCCTTTCTACATGGCGCCTGTCGCGTTCCAGTGGTTCGTGATCCCCTGCGCGATGCCTCCCATCGGTGAGCAAGGCGAATACTCATTCGCGGCAGGTCTGACGCGCCCTGCGACATTCGACTTCGTGTCCGACATCAGCTTTGCTCCATTCTCGATTGAGCATCCTGACGTGCATATCTACGTTAGCGCGCAGACTGGCGACGACGCGAATGACGGATCAGAGGATAGCCCATTCAAGACCATAACACGCGCGCTCGCCTCTGTTTCCGGTTCTGAGGCGCATCCCGTGACGATTCACGTTGCGGCCGGCACGTATGCCAAATCGACCAACGGTGAGACGTTCCCGCTTAACATGAAGAGCTGGGTCTCCTTGATCGGTGAGGACCGTAAGACGGCAATCCTAGATGCTGAGTACTACTACTCAACATCTGTCGTTAGCTGCGACAATGTGGATAACGTGACAATCGAGGGCCTCACAATCACTCGCGGGTCTCTTCAATGGGCCAGTGGCGGCGGCATCTATTGCTCCAGTAGCAATCCCAGGATACAGGGCAACATCATATCGCTGAATGGGGCGAAGTACGGCGGCGGGATATACTGCGGTAACGGCAGCTCACCGACTATTGAGAATAATTCGATATCAGACAATTGGTCTGGGGCTGAGGGCCAAGGGGGCGGTATATACTGCAGCGGCAGCAGTGCCCCGAACATAAAGAACAATCTCATCATTGATAATTCTGCATACCGAGGCGGCGCTTTGTATTATCACGCTGAGAGCCCTCCGGTGATTGAGAACAACACGATGAGTGAGAACTCAGCAAGATATGGAGCTGGTATATATTGCATGGAGCCCGCGAGGTCGTTGGCTAGCAGTGCAACAATACCAACTTGCGTAACGTCCAGGCCTGAGAGAACGGCTCTCCCCGAAGGCGCGTTCAATATCTTCGATTGCATCATTTGGGGCAATAGCACTTCATCCCGGTACGCATACGATGATGATGGTCTATACAGGGATTTGTATTGCTGTTCAGCGGTGTATTCGTGCATTGAGCAGGAGGAGAAGGGCGAGGGCAACATCCACTACGACCCAATGTTCGTTTCAGGGATGTTCGGCCCTTATTATCTTGACCCGCAAAGCCCATGTGTGGATGCAGGGAGCAGGTCCGCGGCCGAGGCACGGCTGTCGCTCTGGACAACGCAGGCGGATGGGATGCCCGATGTTGGCAATGTCGATATGGGCTGTCATCGGCTTGCTGCTTTGAGTGATCATCCGCCAACAGCGCATATCGACTTGATTTCCCCTAACCCAGTAACTCAAGGCGCGGAGACGGTTCAATTTTCGGGCCATGGAGAGAGCAATGGTTACATCATCGATTATAGGTGGTTGTCGGACCTGAATGGCTATTTGAGCGGCGAGCAGCATTTCGCCATACTACATGCCGCTCATCTCACACCGGGCACACATGAGATCTCACTTCTAGTAAGGGATTCGGAGACTGGATGGTCTCAACTAGACACCGCGGAGTTAATTGTGCTCCCAAACCCCAGGGACAAGGTCTTTGTGAGCGCCGAGGCGGGAGATGACCTCAACTATGGCTCCGAGCTGGATCCTTTCAAGACCATAACGCATGCCCTGGGCTGTGTGCATGGAACCGAAGAGAAACCGGTCACAGCACACATAGCAGTAGGTACGTATTCCGCATCCACGAATGGAGAGTCCTTCCCATTGAACATGAAGAGCTGGGTCTCCGTGATCGGTGAGGGTTCGGACACAACTACGCTTGACGCGGAAAGCGGTTCCTACCACGTCATCAGCTGCCTGAACGTGGACAATCTATGGATCGCGGGATTCACGATTCGAGGAGGAAACGCCGATGGGAGATTTGGCGACGACGATTCAGGCGGAGGCATATTTTGTGATAGCGGTGCGCCCCTCATTTTTCAGAATACTGTTACCGGGAATTACGCTGGTGATGGCGGTGCAGTATATTGCCGGAATGTGAGCGGCGCGGTCATATCGGGTAATACAATTCAAGCTAATACGGCGGATTATGGTGGCGGGGTACACTGTTGCGAGAACAGCGCGCTCACGATAGAGAACAACACAATTGAGGGCAACGCTGCCGGGCGAGGCGGAGGTGCCATATACTGCCTCCTAAGCTCACCCACCATCTTGAGCAACATGCTTCTCGGCAACTCGGGCGGAGGAATATTCCTTTTAGAAAGCTCGGCAACGATCAATGGTAATATGATCGCGGACAATAGCGCGGGGGGATTCGGCGGCGGTGTCTATTGCGGCAGCGACTGCTTTCCGACCATATCTAACAACAAGATCGTCCGCAATTCTGGAGAGAGGGGTGGCGGGATTGCATGCAACTATCACGGTCTTCCAACCATTGCGAATAACATCATAATGGGGAATACTGCTCGTTCCTGGGGTGGTGGGCTATGCTGTTTGTATTGTGACCCTATCATTGTCAACAACACGATTGCGGAGAATATCTCTGAAAGTATCGCCGGAGGGATTTATATAGACTACTGTGACGGCGTTATTTGGAACAGCACGATCACGGGAAACACGGCCAAGCAAGGGGGCGGAATCTACAATGAGGTGTTCTCGTACAGCTGTCCCTCTATTATTGACTGCATCCTCTGGGGTAATGGCGACGACCTTCATGACTGCTCGGCGACGTTTTGCTGCATAGAGGACCCGGACGCCGGCGAGGGCAATATCCATGAAGATCCGATGTTCGTCGTCGGACCTTTCGGGGACTACTACCTCGACGCGGACAGCCCCTGCATCGACGCCGGCAGCCGCTCCGCGGAGGAGGCGGGCCTGTCTGACAAGACGACGCAGGCGGATGGGACGCCCGACACGGAGACGGTGGATATGGGATACCACTACCCGGTGCCGTGAGGCGGTTGGCGGTTGGCAGTTGGCGGTCAAACAGGAGACCACATCTCCGCCGGAAGGTCGTGTGTGAGGGTGTTGGGGTCGTGTAGGGGCAATCCCCCCGCGGTTGCCCTTTACGATCAATAGGGCAGGCGCGGGGGCCTGCCCCTACAGGTCCGTTTGGCCACCTACGGCGACGATGTGCCGATCTCAACGCACTGCAAGCAGCTGTTGGGCCTGGGCGTTCTCGGGGTCCAGCCTGAGCGACTCTCGCCACATCGCCTCGGCCTCGTCGGCTCTATCCAGAGAGGACAGAATCCGGCCAGCCAAAACGAGGGCCTGGGAGTAGAAGGCCGGGTCTGCCCAAAGGTCAAACGAATTCCGGGCGCCTCCCCCATCGACGACGATAGAATAGACGCGAGCCCGCGAGTCCGGGCACTTACTAAACTGCAACAAAGCGCTTCCACCGTCAGGCGAGACTCGTATCGCAACGCCTTCCGGGACTGAAGAGACCTCAATTCGAGGCGGCGAGGGATTTATGCGAGCGATTCCCGAGATCTTACTTTGCCAGACTGGCCATAGATCACCATCTCTCGCGACAACGCGGAAGGTCTTCTCTCCGTGGCCGAGGACATCAATTAAGTAGTCCGCTTTGACGGACATCGAGAGGCGCCAATCGAGCAGCATGTGCTTGAAAATCAGAATCGCGTTCATTGCCTCCAGCGCCTCCTCCAGGTTCCCTTGTGCTGCCTTGGCCGCGGCGATGTAGTAACATGCCTTGTCCCTCGAAGACCCCTGCTTCAGGGCATGCCGATATTGCTCAATTGCCGCCGCATACTTGTGTTGGGTTGCGAGTAGATTGCCCAGCGCGATGCGCCCCCTCGTGAATGCAGGATCGATCTCAATTGACCTATCCATAAATCTCCTTGCCTCCTCGAGCTTATTCTGGCGCCATTTGACAATGCCCAAGTCGAGGAGCGCATCCCTGAAATGTGGCCACAGGGCGAGAGCCTTCTTGTTTAGCCTCTCGCAAGCATCGAGGTCGCCCTTCTGCAACATCACACGGGCCAGGAGATGGCACACATTGGGCGATTCGGGCCAGATGCGGATCGCCGCCTCGAGTTCTTGTTCGGCCTTCGAGAGGTCGCCACGCCGCTTGAACTCTGATCCAGCCGGCGCGTGAATTGAGGCCACAATTCTCTTGGCGTCAGCGAAGACGGCTACTGTAAGCAGCATGGTTGCCAGGAGCATAAGGGCAGCCCGTATTGGATGTCTCTGGCGGGAAACGATGGCAGCAGCCCTGCTTGTTCTCCCATGGGTGGACAACACGCCTGCGAATGCCCAGAAGTAGAGCGCCGAAACGGGGCTTTCGAGGTTGAAGCTCACCCCGGTGTGGATGAGCGTTGCGACAACACCCACGCCAGCTGCTGTGCGGAGGACCTGACCTGATGGGCTCAAGCGTTTGTCGGCAGAAAGGGCCAGCCTAAGCGCCGTGATTGCGAGAATCAGTATCGCAATCATGCCCAAGGGTCCTGCCTCAGCCGCGGCAAGCAGATAGCTATTATGGGGGCTTGCCACGAACCGCCTCTGCGGGAAGAGCGACCTTTCTTCTGGATATCGATATTGTGGGTAATACGCGGCGAAATTGCCTGTGCCGATGCCTTGAATTGGCTCGTCGGCTACCATCCTCAGTGTGCTGTTCCACGCCAGCATCCTGAATCGTGTCCCAGTGTCGGAGCTTTCAAATGAAGTCGCTAAGCGCTCTCTGAAGGGACCGGCCTGCCATGCAACGATAGCCGAAATGACGGCGATAAAGGCGATGATGGCTAACCGACGTCTCGAGATGTTCCTAAGAATCTCCCTCCGGGCAACGAGGATGATCGCGCCCGCAAGGCCCAGAGCTAGCCAGGCGCCTCGGCAATTCGAGATGAGAAGGTAGGTTACAGTCAAGCCGAGGGAGACCGCAGCTAGAATCCGCCTCGTGAGACTTCTTGTCGTCAAAAAGAATGCGGCAGAGATGGGGATGACCAGAATCGCCCACTGACCGGCATAGTTCCCGTGCCCCAGAAGTGAAGCCCTAAGCCAAAACGATTCTTTTCCGCGACCGACCGATGTCAGCATCACGGCCATCAATGAGACCCAGAATGCAGTGGCGAGGGCGACTACATATACCTTTTTATATTGTCTGCACAGATTACCCGAGGCTACTGCTCTGTATATGACCCACAGGGCGATCAGTTGTGCGAGCCTGTCGTAGCCTGTCCACACGCCCAAAGACCTAGTCCATGCGATGCCATAGGCAAAGAGAAGCAGCAAGACGGCCAGGTCAAGGGAGGTTGCGAGGAGTTTTCCTAAGCGATTGCTGTGTTGAAGTAGCGTGAGGACAACCAGAAGCAGCCCGGCCAGCTTAATGGCGAACCATTTGGGCAGGACGAATGGATCAAGTGCTTGGGGAACGAACAGAAGCGGCGCAACGACCAGACAACTGAGGATAATCACTCTTTGCCCTGAAGCTGCAATGCGACTCATCTGGTTCAGGTGCGCGCCTCCTCCAACAGGCTGTCCCCTAGATCGCGATTGAGCGTCGTAGGGGCGGCTCACGACCCGCCCTTGATATGTTCAGTCAAATCAAACGAGGGCGGCTCATGGAGGCTGGGACATAAGTCGTTGCGGTTGTGTAGGGGCGTGGTCTGAGACCCGCCCTTTCGAATTGATGCTCGCATAAGATGCCTCGTATCCGCAGGGATTCATGTAGGCGGGCGGGTCTGAGACCCCGCCCCTACGTCCTTTCTTCTTTGTCCCAGTGTCATGTTTGAGCCGTCAGAGCTCGATTGTGTCGATGACCGGGGCGATTTCCTTGAGGCGCTCGAGAAACGCCTCGCATGGGGAGACGCGGTATTCTTCGCCGGCCGAGATCACGACTGAATCGACGCCGTCGTCTTCGAGTTGCTCCAGCTGTAACGACAAGGCGCACTTGCCGGGGTAGCTTCTCGCCACATCGTGCAGGAGCCTCAGCTGTTCCTCATTTAGGAGCCTCGATGAGAGCCTGATTCTTATCTCGGTCAAGAAGCGCTCCCTGAGCTTGTCCAGCGGAAATATCTCGTCGGCGAATATCTCCACGGTATCGCCTTCATTGGTCTCCGAGGCCTCAACCTTCACCGTCCCGGTTATGGAAATCGGGACCGACTCGCTGAGGCGCCCCGCGATCTCTCTGTATAGGTTCGGAAACACCACGACGCGGAAGAGCCCTGTGAGGTCCTCAACTACAAGAATGGCCATCCTCTCCTTGTTGCGGGTCGTCTTGGTGGTCTTTTCGATGACCACGCCGGCGAGCCGAATCCTGTCGCCGGGCTTCAGCGCAGTGGTGTTTTCGATGACCTTGGCGATCGGCTGCACTTTGAACCTTTGAAGCAGCGAGGCGTATCTCTCAAGGGGGTGTCCAGAAAGGTAGGCCTCCAGGACGTGGCGCTCTTTGTTCAGAAGCTCGTCAATGTCCCACTCCGGCACGTCGGGCATGGTGATTTCCGAGCCGTCTTGGCTTCCAGGCTGCATCCCACCGAAAAGGGGCTGCTGGCCGCTCTCTCGCTCCTGGTGGGCTGCTGCGGTCAGATTCAGCGCGTCGTCAATCATCTGAGTGTGCTGCGCCCGCGACGGCCCGAAGCTGTCAAAAGCGCCCGCCTGAATCAGCCTTTCCAGCACGTTGCGCTTGGCGATGCCTTGAGGCGCCCTCTTGCAGAAATCGACCATTGATTTGAACGCCTCGCCGTCCTTGCGAGCGGCAATTATCTCTGACACGACTCCGCCGCCTATGCCCTTGATGGCGGAGAGCCCGAAGAGAATCGAGCCTTCGACGACGGAGAAATCTGCCTGACTTCTATTGATGTCGGGCGGGAGCAGTTTTATGCCCAGGCCGCGGCACTCGGCGAGCTTTGATCTCAGCGAGGCGTAATCAGCTCGATTGATGCTCAGAATTGCCGCTGCGAACTCCGGAAGATAGTGCGCCTTGAGATAAGCGCACTGGTATGCGAGGTAGGCATAGGCCGTCGAGTGCGATTTGTTAAAGCCATACTCCGCAAAGCCAGCTAGCAGGTCAAAGAGCTTGTGGGCGCGCTTTTCGTCAGTGCCATGCTGAACAGCTCCCTTGACGAACTTCTTGCGCATCGACTCCATCTCTTTCATCTTTTTCTTGCCCATCGCCCTGCGCAGCACGTCCGCCTGGCCATAAGTGAACCCGGCGATTACGTTGGAGATCAGTATCGCCTGCTCTTGATAGACGACGACGCCTTTGGTCTCGGAAAGCACATCTTTCAGCTGGCGAAAGCCGAGATAGTCGATCTTCTGGCGCCCGTGCTTCCGCTCAGCGTAGTCGTCAACCATCCCGGACTTCATCGGCCCCGGGCGGTGCAGGGCGTTGCACGCGATGACGTCCTCGAAGCAGTCGGGCCTTATCCGCTTCAGAAGGGCTCTCATGCTGGAGCTTTCAAACTGGAACACGCCTATTGTGTCGGCCGAGGCGAACAATGCGAGCGTTTTGTCGTCATCCAGCGGAACCTGTGAGATATCGACTCTGACGCCGCGGCTCTCCTCGATGAGATCCGCGCACTTGGCCACCATCGTGAGGGTCTTCAGGCCCAAAAGGTCCATTTTCAAGAGGCCGAGTTCTCCGATCGAGTCCATGTGGTATTGTGTCGTTATCTCGTCCTTGTCAGAAGGCTTATAAAGCGGGATGATCTCCGAAAGCGGCTTGGGCGAAATGACCACACCGCAGGCGTGCTTGCCAACGTGCCTCGTGAGGCCATCCAGACGGCGTCCCATATCCACCAGCTGGGCAACTTGTGGGTCGTCGTTCATCGATGCCCCGAGCCCCGGAACCCTCCTGATGGCGTCATCTAGCTTCATCCCTGGGGGGATGAGCGACTTGACAAGGGCAGCCTTATGGGCGGGGATGGAGAGGACACGCGCCATATCCAGAATGACCGAATCGGTCTTGAATTTGTGGAACACGATGATCTGTGCCACGTTCTGCTCGCCGTACTTGTCCCTAATGTAGGAGAAGACCTCCTCGCGCCGCTCCTGGCACAAGTCGATGTCGATGTCGGGCATGCCGATCCTTTCGGGATTTAGAAACCGCTCGAACAGGAGGCCGTATCTGATCGGGTCAAGGTCGGTTATGCCCAGGCAAAAGCAAACAAGGCTGCCGACCGCGGAGCCGCGCCCGGGGCCGACCGGGATGCCTCGCTCTCGAGCGAAGCGGATGAAGTCCCAGACGATGAGGAAATACCCCGCGAATTTCGTCTCACGGATTACTCCCATCTCCATCTCGAGCCGTTCGCGATACCTTTCGCGAAAGGGCTTGAACTCCTTGTCGTTCATCCCCTTCTTGAGCATGTCGAGCTTCTCGTCGAGGCCGTCGTGCACAAGGCGAACGAGATAGCTGTCAAGATTGTAGCCGTCCGGAACCTCAAACTCCGGCGTCAGATAAGCGCCCAAAGTCGGCTCCAGAATGTTGTCTTCGCACATATCGGCGATCTTGACGGTGTTCGCGAGCGCCTCAGGCAACTCGGAGAACTCCGCGAACATCGTCTCAGGCGATTTGAGATAGAAATCATCGGTCGGGAACTTGAGCCGATTATCGTCCTCGACCTTTGTCTTCTGCTGAAGAGCAAGCAGCGCGTCGTGCGCCCTGGCGTCGCTCTTCTCAACGTAATGGCAGTCGTTGGTCGCAACGAGCGGGATACTCATCTCCCTTGCCAGCGCAACCAGCGGTCCAATCAGCTCCTGCTGCGCGGGGCAATTATTCATTATCTCGATGAAGAAGTTGCCCAAGCCGAAGAGGTCGCGATAGAACTCCGCAGCCTCCTTGGCCTTCTGATGTTCGTCGCGCTTGAGGCGCCGACTGATCTCGCCTTTGAGGCAGGCCGAGAGACCAACCAGGCCGGAACAATGCCGCAGCAGCAGCTCTCTATCGATTCTGGGCTTGTAGAAAAAGCCGTTGATGTAGGCCTCAGACGAGAGCTTGGCGAGGTTGAGATAACCCTCGAAGTTCTTCGCCAAGAGGACCAGATGCGAGGTCCTGGTTTGACTATCTGCATCAGCGTCGCGGTCGGACATCGTCCGAGGCGCCACATAGACCTCGCAGCCGATTACGGGCTTGATGCCAGCGGTCGTGCAGGCCTGATAGAACTCGATTGCGCCGAACAGGTTCCCGTGGTCGGTTATTGCGATGGCGGGCATGTTCCATTTCAAGGCTCTTGCGACGAGCTTATCGATGGCGCACATGCCGTCCAGAACGCTGTAGTCGGTGTGAACGTGAAGGTGAACGAATGGTTTCACTGCCGCTACCTGTTGACTGTGAAGACGAATTTGAGATGTTTCTTGACCATCGCGATCGAGACCTCGCCCTTTAGAGCGAGCTTGAGGCCTGTCCAGAAGAAGCGGACGACGTTGGCGAGCGTAGATAGAACGACCAGCGGCGTCGGGAACCGGCGCAACAAGCCGATCTTCGAGAGGCCCCTGATCGCGAACCTCGGCACGAAAGACTTGCCTGTTAGCGAGACGAGGCTATTGAAGAACACGTCCTCCTTTGAGCGCTCGAAGTCTGATGAGACGAACCACTGCGTCATCGTCTTGCAGGCGACGTCCTCAACGTCGTCCTCGGTTATGAAGCCGCGATCGAGGGCCATCTGCGTCAGCTCGACGCCGGGGAAATAAGCGAGCGAGTAGAGCCTGAACTCGAAGGGCCGCTTGAAGCTCAGAAGCAGGTCGAGCATCTCCTGCTTGTCCTCGGACTCCTCAAACGGGTTGTCCATTATGAAGTCGAGCCTGGGCTTGACCTTCAGCCTGTTGAGAATGGACATCGCCCTCTTTATGTCCTCGGTCTTGTCCATCCGCTTGAAGTACTCGTTGCGGACTCGCTGCGAGCCGCTTTGGATGCCCATGTCGGCGTAAAAAAGGCCGCTGTCCCTGAGCATTTGCACGAGCTCCTCGGTGATGGTTTGGGGATGAATATAGACCCAATATGGGATGCGAATCCTGTCCTTGTATTGCACGCAAAAGCGCCGCGTCCACTCGAGGTCCAGCCCGAACACGTCATCGTAGAAGGCTACCTGCTTGATGTCGGGCAGCTTCTCTCTGGCATATAGAAGCTCGTCGATGACGTTCTCGACTGAGCGCGTGCGCACGATCTTGCCCACGCCCCGGTAAATGCGGTGATAGACGCTGTTTGCGCAGTAGGTGCACGAGAACGGACAGCCCCGCGTCGTCATTATCTGATAGAGGTCGTGTTCCTTCACGAGTGGGTCGAACTCAAACAACTGGTCGTCATTTATGAAGAACTTGCCGTCGTTTTCAAAGTCGTGGAAGGGAAGCGAGTCGAGGTCCGCGATCGGCGGCCTGAGGGGGTTCTTGATCTCGCGTCCGTTCTTTCGGAGCCAGAGGTTCTTAACTTCGTCGATGCCTCGACCTTCCGCCAGCCGCTCGCAGAGCTGAAGCATCGTGCCCTCGCCCTCGCCCACAACGAGAAGGTCATGCTCCGAAAGTGTCCGATCCGCTGTAACCGTCACGTGCACGCCTCCCCAGACGACGGGGCAGTCAATGGCAGCTCTGGCCTTCTGCGTTAGCTCGACCGCGGTGTTCCGAAACGTCGAGCAGCCGATGCTGATCCCAAGAAGGTCCGGGTCGATACGCCTCAAAAGATCGGCAAACAAGTTCAGCTCTTTTGCTGTTGCGGGTCTGCCGTCATTTATGTTCAGACGCTTGAAGAAGATGATCGACGCGTGGAAGCCCTTTGACTTCAGAAGAGAGTGGATGTTTCGCACGCCCGATAGCTCGGTGTTGTAGAGCGCCACCAGGCAGACCTTGAACTTCGTTGAATCGTAGGGGCGGCTC
>CAYZPW010000042.1:26990-27441 GCA_964480475.1 uncultured bacterium
CGCCGCTTTTTTGGTTTTGTCCCTCTGTGTGGGTGGCGGTTGTGTGCGCGGCCCCTACGGGACCTATATCGCCTTTTACACCCACCTGCGTTCGCGAACCGCCGATTGCCCACCCCGAGGCGGGCGGGTCTGAGACCACGCCCCTACACAACAGCATCCCAGCCCCTCACAATGTGCTTCCTGCCGTCCCTACCGCAATTGAACAGCAGGTCTATCGCCGACAAATGCGACTCGAAACCATCATAGCATTGTTGGTAGATCGGATGCATATAATTGTGAAACTCGAGCTCGATACCACTCGCCTCGAATGGCTCCGGACTCAGGTACGCACGCCCCATATCGCCGTTGAGGTAGTGATCGGCGCCCACTATCTTGCATATCTCGAGTATCAAGTCAGCCTTCTTGGCCTTAGGTTCAAGCGCTGACGCCATGACGTAGTTGGTTCCGAGCT
>CAYZPW010000043.1:0-26414 GCA_964480475.1 uncultured bacterium
TCGATTCGGAATGTGTTAGCCAACTTCTGACCTTCGGGGCAAATCGCCTGAGCATTGGCGTGCAGAGCTTCAACGAGCGCACGTTAAGGGTACTGGGCCGCATCCATTCGCCGGAGGACGCGCAGAACTGCGTCCTACAGGCGCGAGCCGCCGGGGGCTGGAGCATCAATCTAGACCTGATTTACGGCACGCCAGGCGAGTCCCTTGAAGAGCTGATGGCAACGGTGGAGCAGGCGGTGTCGCTTGGTCCCGAGCACATCTCCGTCTATGGACTCTCGATCCCAGTCGGCACGCCGCTATACAATTCGGTCCAGAATGGCGAGCTAAGTCCCGTTCCCGACGATGTTCAGCGCACGATGTATGAGGCGGTTCGAGAACGACTTAAGGCCGCAGGTTACATTCAATACGAGGTTTCGAGCTGGGCGCGGCCGGGCTTTGAGTGCAGGCACAACCTGAACTACTGGCGAGGCGGCGAGTACCTTGGCCTGGGCTGTGCAGCCAGCTCATTCGTTGACTGCGTCCGACGCAAGAATACCGACGACCATCTCGAATACGTGAGGCTGCTGGGCTGCAAGAGAAGCCCCGTCAGCGAGCAGGAAACCTTGACCCGGAAACAGCGGATAGACGAGGCGATAATGCTGGGTCTGCGGATGCGCGAGGGCATTTGTCTTGACGGGCTCGCCGAGCGGGAGGGCTACGACCTCACGTCCGCACGAGCCGGGCAAATCGAGAGGCTGCTGAACGCCGGCCTCATCGAGATCGAGAACGGCTGGCTGCAGCTAACCGACGAGGGCGTTCTCGTTGCGGACGAGGTTATCGTCTGGCTCGTGTGAGCTCATTCAGCTGTTTCAACCTGTAAACGGATGATCTTTAACGTATCGCTCGAAGAACGCGTAGCGCTTCTCGAGAACATCACGCAGATAGGCCGTGTAGCGATAAACCCAGTCGGGATCGACGTCGATCTGGGCAACGCCTGAATCAATCGCCGCCCGAGCCACCGCCCGCGCCTCACTCGGCATTGCGCGTGGGTCAATGGGGCTAGTTATGACGTAGTCCTCGCGAAGCTCCGAGTCGCTCACGAGAGATGCTAGTGCGTCGGCCGCCGCGATGAACATCGCCTCGTTCATGTCGCTCGCCCTGGCCGAAAGCGCGCCTCGGAAAAGACCAGGGAAGCCCAAGACGTTGTTGATCTGGTTCGGATAGTCCGAGCGGCCCGTCGCGATGATCCGCGCGCCTGCCTCCTTCGCCTCTTCGGGCATTATCTCCGGCTCCGGATTGGCCATCGCAAAGACTATCGCCTCCTTCCCCATCGAGCGCACCATCTCGCCGCTAACCTGCTTGGCGACCGATAGACCCAGGAAAACGTCGGCGCCTCTCATTGCATCGGCAAGCGTGCCCTTCACCATTTCGAGATTGGTTCGCTCGGCAATCGCCTCTTTGTAAGGGTTCATCCCGACCGAGCGGTCTCTGTAAATCGTGCCTTTCGTGTCACACAGGATGACGTGCTCCGCGCCAGCGCGCATCAAGAGATCAGTTACGGCGATGCCGCTCGCCCCAGCGCCATTGACGGTGATCTTAACGTCCTCAAGCCGCTTGCCAACGATCTTCAGCGCGTTGATCAGGCCGCTCAGGACGACGACGGCAGTGCCGTGTTGGTCGTCGTGGAACACGGGGATCGAAAGCTCCTCGCGCAGCCTCTTAAGAATGTCGAAGCAACGAGGCGCTGAGATGTCCTCCAGGTTGATGCCGCCGACGCAAGGCTCGAGCATCTGGGCAAACTCGACGATCTTGTCAGTGTCCTTTGTGGCGATGCAGAGCGGAAAAGCGTCAACTCCCGCCAGCATCTTGAAGAGGACCGATTTGCCTTCCATCACGGGCAGGCCCGCCGAAGGCCCGATATCGCCCAGGCCCAAGACCGCTGTCCCGTCCGTCAGCACCACGATCGTGTTGTCCTTGGCCGTGTACTCATGGACCTTGTCGGGATCGCGCTTTATTGCCCGGCAGACATCCGCCACGCCCGGCGTGTATGCAAGCGTCAGGTCCTTGGCGTCGCGCACCGGGACCTTGCTCATTATCTCGAACTTACCGGCCCCGCCAAAGTTATTTCGATGATACTCAAGGACCTCGGCGGTGGTGTATCTGACAAGTCCCATCGATCTGGGCATCTAAGACTCTCCTCGCGTATGTCAACGGTTTGGAATCAATCGGATGCGAGAATATCAGGCAAGTTGCGAAACGCAAAGCGCTGGCCGCCAAGTGGTTTCCGCAACACAGAAACAGGGAATGGCGTCGATCAACCGCTAGGTCTAATGGCACTCTTTAAGGCCAGAGCTCCTCTACCACGGCAAAGCTGAAAAAAGCAGGATTCCCGATCGGTTCAGTGAGTTGAGGCCGGCAGAAGGCGATGAAGAACACATACTCACCCGCGGCCCAATCGTCAGAGATCTCATATCTTATCAGCACCTGTGGCTCAAAGGAAAAGTCATGTTCCAACGTGAGGTTAGAAATCCACGCCGAGAGCTCGCCACAGAGGCCCTGAGAAGTGAAACAAACGACTTCGCCGCCCGGCTTGATGAATCCTGCATAGACGTCAGCAAACGTGTCTGGGCCCTCGTTGCTGGCCGCGACGATGGCTCCAAAAAGCTCTCCGCGCACGTAGATGTCGCTGGCAGGCCAGGCGTAGATGCGAGGCATGGCCACCGGAACGTGATAGCCCATATCGACAGTCCCTACATCCGCGCTGTTGTCGGTCCGCGTCGAATAAAGGTGCATTCCCAGCTCCTGCGCTTCGGCGCTGCCAGCGTCCACACAGGGACTGTCGGACGACTGTCCAGCGGCGGTCTGGCTAAGCAAGTAGTCACAGCCACCGCCTTGCACAAAAAGCGGGTCCTCCGAGATGTTGCCCGGGCCTTCCTTCAGCTGGTCCTGAACGTTCGAGTACGAGACGGTGGCCAGAACCAGCTCGTTATCGCGGTTGCCCCACAATACGCAATCTACTATAGTGGCATTCACACCAAATGCGCAGCAGATGCCGTCACCCTCGACGCCCGCCCGGTTGTCCGCAACGGTTGTGCATAGAATCTCGGGCAGCGCACATGATAGCTGTATCCCACCGCCAAAGTGGGCGGTCTGATTCCCCGCTATAAGGCAGTTGTTGACAACGGGTGAGCTCTCATAGAGTAGTATTCCGCCGCCATCGTGCTGCGCCGTGTTCCGGAGCACTAGGCAGTCCTCAACGAGCGCGTTCTCGATGTAGCTGAGATAGAGGCCGCCTCCGTCGTAGGCAACGTTGCCCGTCATCTCGCACCGTCTAATGACCATCGACTCCGCGCAGTAGGAGTGCACCGCGCCGCCCATGCTTGCCTGGTTATTAGTGAAGGTGCACCCCTCGATGAGGCCCTCGCCCATGAAGACCTCAATCGCACCTCCGTCTTCGCCCGCCTCATTAGAATCGAAAACGCAGTTGATTACGGTTACATCAACACATGCGATCGCGCCGCCGTAGGCCTTTGAATTGTTCGCGATGAAGGTGGAGTTCATGACTACCGGATGGCAGTTGTCAGAGATGCCGCTTATCGCTGCGCCGCTGCCGCCAGCCCTGACAACACGATTTGTGACAAAGGTGCAGCGCTCGATGATCGGCGAGGAGCAGATGGCCATTATGCCAGCGCCGTCCCCCTCGGTCTTACCGTTCATGATCACAACGTCAGAGATCGTAACTTCCCGGGCGATGATACAATAAATGACTCTATCAATGCCTTGCGCATCAAGGATCGTCTTGAAATCACTGCCAGCCCCCTTAAGCGAGACGTAGTCCCGCATCACCAACGCGTATGACTCGCCGGTCAGCGGCGAATAGGTTCCCTCCGCAATGCAGATCGTGATCGGATTCGAGGCCGAGGCCAAGCCCTGAACACTATCGAGCGCGTGCGTAATCGTTTTCCAAGCATCCTGGGCGGAGCTACCGGAATTGGAATCGCTGCCCCCATTGACATCGACATAATAGTTGTCGGCCCACACCAGACAGAACGTTGATAAAACCAGGGTCAGAAGAATCAGCGCATACTTGAGCATAGAAATGCCTCCATTTTGCGGCCAGGCGGAAGACAACGTAATAATACGGCAGCCACCAACGAAGTTTCGACCCCAATCTGGGAGGAGTTTCCCCATTGGGGAAACGGGAGAAAAGGAGAAAAGGGAAAAAAGGAGAAAAGGGACTGGTCTGCCCCACTGTAAAGGCTCCAAATCCCCCCTCATGAATGCGGGACCGCCTGTCGCGCACGCCTTCTGCCACACAGACGTATTCCACTTCGCAAGGGTCCTGAACATGGCTATGCAGGAACTAACTCAAGGATGTGAACCTCGGATTTGGGGAAACTGCTGCAATCTGGGACGCGAATAATCAGATGGAGGCGATTGACTTTGTCCCTTGACCCGTCTGAAACGCGATTGTTGTTGGGAACGGGCCTTTATTCTGATTATTCACGCAGTCAAACCCTCCTAAGGTACGAGGTAATGGTAGCCCATATCCACCGTGCCGGTGTCGGGCGTGCCGTCTGCCTGGGTTGTCCGGCCCGAAAGGCCGGCATCTTCAGCTGACTTGCTCCCGGCGTCTATGCAGGGGCTGTCCGCGGCAAGGTAGTACTCCCCGAATGGCCCGGTCCTGAACTTGGGGTCCTCCGAGAGGTTACCCTCACCTTCGGGCACATCGTTCTCTACGTCACAGTAGGTCACTGTCGCCTCGTCCCACACGTTGCTCTCGTTGGCCCAGAAGATGCAGTCCGTGATTGTCGGCAACGGCCCGTATTGCCAGCGGCAAAGGATTCCACCACCGGCCGAAGTAGCTGAGTTCTGACTGACGGTGCAGTTGTCAATTGTAGCCCGCGAATCCTCACACCAGAGGGCGCCACCAGTATCGCCCGCTGAGTTGCCAGTGATCGTGCAGTTCCGGATAGCAGGTGAGCCGCCAAACCAGCAAATCCCACCGCCCCACTGGGCCGAATTCTGCTCGATCGCGCAGTTCTCGATTATCGGCGAGGACTTCTCACAATAAAGGCCGCCACCAGTGTAGTTTGCCGAATTGGCGCTGATGGTGCAGTTCTCAATGGTCGGCGAGCCACAAAAGCAGAAGATTCCACCGCCCATGCCATATTCATTGACGTCGCAGTTGTTGCCTGTGACCGTGCAGTTCTGAATGATCGGCGAGGAACGGTTGCAGTTGATTCCGCCACCTTCCTCCGCATGACCATTCCTGATCGTGAAACCATCAATTGTGGAGTCATCGGTGCCGATCACAACGTGGCCATGTCCGCCGCCGTCAATTATGGTCTCATTCAGCTCTATGTCCCGTTCCCAGTCCTGAGCAGAATACCCGCCATAAAGGTCAACAAAGGACTTCATCTTGATATTATCTTCGTAGGTGCCCGCGGCGACGCGTATGGTCCTGCGATTTCCAGGCTCAGCAAGCATCTGTTCAAGGGCATAACCGATGCTCATCCAGGGATTGTCCTTGCTCCCATCGCCAGTGAGGTCCGAGCCATAGGTGCTCACATAGAAGTCAGCGCCGGCAATCGTCTCAAAGCTGAACCAGGCAAATCTGATGTCTCCAATGACGTCCGTGGTGTCCGGCTCGGTTACCGCGGCAAACCAGAAGTAGTCTCCAGGCGGGAAGTCATCGGCAAAGGTGTGATTGAAGACGCTGACATCTCCTGATGACCATCCCTGAGAGAGCCAGAAATGACTGAGATAGGGACGCCAGCTCTGATCCAGCCAGGGAAGGAAGAACAGCGGGGACCCGGCCCAATCAGGGCAACCAACCCCAAGATAGACATCAACTGTCGTTTCCTGTCCTGGGTTCTCCAGACTGGCCGTAACCTCCATCCGATCGCCAGCCCTGTAAACATCCTGATTGGTGGAAACGAAGATGGGGATAAGCGGCTCCTGAGCCAAAGCGAGGGAAGCCATCCCCACCAGAACCAAACCAACCGCCAAAACCATCAACCTCTTCATTTTCTCCTCCTTTTCTTGACTTTTTTTGGTTGGTTAAATCATCAAAGAACGGCTTACTCGCCCTTCTCTATTAGGAACAGCACCCATAATAAAGATGTCTGAGGTTGCTTTATTATTTGGAGGATAAGAAAAAACGGTATAGTACTCGGCGGTAAGGACAAGGCCAGAGGCCAGAAGAATCAGACCACGGCCAAGACGGGCGAATTCAGCCATTTAATCTCCTCCACGTATCCGGGTAGAAAAGAGCCACGACAACTCTATCCCAGACATGGGACAAATGTCAACCGTCAATTCCTCAAGGAGTTTCCCCATTGGGGAAACGGGAGAAAAGGAAAAAAGGCGAAAGGGCGAAAGGGGAAGTCAGCAATACCCGACAAGGGTTCGGTCCGGTCCCTGAGGAATCCAAGACGGCTGATTGAAGGAGCTGCTTTCGGAGACCGATACATTCCAATCTGTAACCGTTATGAGTGCGGCGTCTGCGCCACGACTAGTCTAACTCACGATATTCCCTAGCCGCTGCTTCTTAGCCGATACTCGGGCGATTGACGGCCCTGTTTTGGGGAAGCTGATGGACAGAAGATCATCCCAGCTCACCTATCGCCACAGGCAATAGAGGCGGCCATCCTTGGTTCCGACCAGTATCTTCCCGTCCGGCGTGAATGCGGCTTTTGTTGCGATCATCGAGCCGAGGTCCCTCGTCGCCACAATCTCGCCTGTCCCGACGTCAAGAGCGCAGAACAATCCGCTCCACGTGCCCACATAAAGCCTCTTGCCGTCCGGCGAGACCAGAGGCGAGGCCTCGATCGTATCGCCGCACTTCCGCGACCAGATGACGCTTCCATCCGTGGCCGAGACGGCATACACGAACCCATCGAGGGTCGATATGAAGATGCGGTCGCCGACGAGCTGCGGCGTCGATCTGACAAAGCCCTTGAGCTGCGCCTCGAACAGCAATTGCCGAGCGGCGATCGAGATCGAGAGCAGTCTGCCATCCCAGCATGCGACGAGCAGCCTGCCGTTCCATACGATAGGCGTCGAACGGACTGCACTCTTTGCATCAAGCGACCACTTGAGCTCGCCCGACGCGAGCTCCAGAGCCAGAATCTCCCCTGAATCGAGCCCGACGAATACGAACTCCCCATCACTCGCCGGGGAAGACCTTATTAGGTGATCGTGCTGATAGGTCCAAAGCTCCGCGCCGAAGTCGGGCCTTAGCGCGAAGACGCGGCCCATTAGCGCGGTAAATATCAGCCGGTCGCCGACCACAAGAGGCGTTATCAAGACCTCGGACTCGGCGTTGTAGCGATAGACCTGCCGCCCAGTCGCAGGGCCGAGCGCATAGAGGTAGTTGTCCTCCGAACCGCAGAACAGCCTATCCCTAGTCACCACGGGCGCGGCAACCCTGGCGCCCAACGTCTCGAAGCTCCAAATCGGCTCTCCATCAAGCGACAGGCAATAGACGAAGCCGCCCTCGCTGCCAAAATAGACCCTATTCTGGCCGACCACAATGTCCGAGCAGATCATCCCGCCGCGCTGGTCAACCGCCCTCTTCAGGAACGGGTCCCGATACTGCCACTTGTGCTGCGTCTGGAACGACCAGGCATTCTCGAGCGGCTCATGGGGCCTTTGCTCCGCCGACCGCGCGGTCTGACTAGCTTGCCTGTCCGACCCAACCACCACCGGTGAGGCCTCCCGATGCCCGGACGCTGTATCCGCCAGTTTCTGCCACTCCGGATAAAGAACAACAAGGATGGCCGCGAACGCAGCTGCCAGCAAGACGAGCATAAACATCGAGCCACGCATCTTCGCCACTAAAAGCCCCTTTGCGTCATGGTTTTTCCACGTGCAGATAGCAGGAATAGTGCCCCGGCGAAGAACACCTTGCAAGGGCGCCTCGCGGACTGTAGTCTTACTTAAAGCTCGATGAGCTCTTAGATTTACACCTCAACTCGCAGCTGATGACCCGATAGGGGATTGAGATGAACACGAAAAGGGACAAACTCGGTTTCATCCTAGCGCTCCTGGCTTTCACTTACGTTTCACCCGTTTTGCTGATGCAAGCATCGTGCAGTCGCTCCCGGCGGGCCCAGAGTGAGCAGTCCGCTCCCGCGGGCATGTTGAACGTGCCGGCCCAGCAAAACGAGGCGGCCAAGCCAGACAAAGAGTGCCAAGCGAGACAAGGTAGAGTATTCGACGCGACGGACGTGAGCCAAATGCCGGAGTGTCTCAAGGCGTCTCCGCCGAAGTACCCCGAGGAAGCAAAGATTTGGGGGATTGAGGCGATCGTCATCCTCCAGCTCGTCGTCGATGAGAACGGCGACGTCATCAGCGTCAAGGTCCTTCATTCGAAGGCGAGGAGATTCAGAAAGAGGTTCATAGAGACAGCAATTGTCGCCGTTAAGCAATACAAGTTCAGACCCGCTATTCACGATGGCAAGCCTGTGCCCTGCTCGACGAAGATTACAATCAGATTCCGGTTGAACTAGCGACCCTTCGGACAATTAGCTTCTATCGATAGCGACGGCCTGCGGTATCACTCCGAGAACCAATCTTCACCACAAAGGCACAAAGACCAGAAGCAGGCTAATGTCAATGGTAGCCCTTGCAGGATTAAGGGTGTGATCGTCGAATGTCCTGCTGTATAGCGATTCACAACGTTGGTTACGAGCACGACGAAACCTCTGTAGCACCCCCTTGCCCATCTCCCCTTCTCCCTTTCTCCTTTTTTCCTTCACAAAAAAACTAGTTGACATCACATATTCGAGGCCTTATGTTTACCGTTTAGAAGTTTTGGTCTTGAACCTCCTTCGACAGCTGGATGTCTGGGGCCGAGGGCGGCGAGACCTTAGGTGTATTGGGCCGTGTGGCCAGCAGACTGTGAGAAGGATGTGTTTGGTCGAGAGGCATTTTTCGGCCAGGACTAAGGCGTTAGTGAGAGATCTTAGTGTCCGGGGCAGGTTGAACTGCTCCGAATTGATAGGCGCATCCGGAACCAAGCGTGGAACCGGGTAGGCCAAGCTGACTTCCCCCCTTGCTTAAATCGGCAAATCTGTCTCATGTATATGGCCTGGAACACCTCCCACAATGCGCGATTGCGAGCAATTGGATTGCTACTGACTACTAATGAAAGGAGGTGCTAGACTTGAAAGGAGAGATAAAAAAGCTCATCAGAGACCGTGGCTTCGGGTTCATCCGCGCGGAGGATGGCAACGAGGTCTTCTTCCATCATTCGTCTCTCGAGGGTATTGAATATGACTCCCTTGAGGAGGGCAGCAAGGTGGAGTTCTCCGTGGAGCGGGGACCCAAGGGCGAGCGCGCAACGAATATGCGCCTACAAGAGCTCTAGAAGCGAGCTCTTGCCAAGTGTCCGGGGCAGCTTCCCAAATTGCCCCGAACCGACGGGCGCATCCGGACCGCGTGTGAAATTTGGATAGGCCAAACTGACATGCCCCTTGTTTGAGTCGGCAAACCTGTCTGACATATATGGTCTGGAACACGCCGAAAATGCGCGATTGCGAAAAGTTGAATGACTACAGAATACTAATGAAAGGAGGTGATAGACTTGAAAGGAGAGATAAAGAAGCTTATCAGAGACCGAGGCTTCGGGTTCATCCGCGCTGAGGATGGCAACGAGGTCTTCTTCCATCAATCAGCTCTCGAAGGCGTTGAATATGACTCCCTTGAGGAGGGCAGCAAGGTGGAATTCTCCGTGGAGCGGGGACCCAAGGGCGCGCGCGCAACGAATATGCGCCTAGAAAAGCTCTAGACGCAAGCTTGTGTCAAATCATTGAATAAACGTGAGCGATTGAAAAGCCCGAAGCACCGATTGGGCATCGATCATGAGCCACAACAGCTCTTGGTCGTGCCTTTCCGTCAACCCCAGGTCAATTAGGGCACGCCTTGCCGGGCAAGAGACGTTGTGTCTAAGCGATCGGGACTGCGGGATGGGATCTGTTGCTCAATGGAGCGGATACTCACAAAAGCTCCCATGGGACTCGTGATCGATTGCTGCGAAACACCGGGCGGGGCAGGTTTCACTAAGGCCGAGACTTGCCCCGATAAGGTGTGCTGCCAAACCAAATCGTTGATACTGAGAATGAGAACTCTTGAGCCGATTCGACGCCTACGAATACGAGCCTTTCCTTGCAGAGTACTACGATCTGGTTCCGGCCTACACGGCGCGGGGCGACCGAGAGTTCTACGTCGATGAGGCCCGTTCAGCAGGCGGCAAGACTCTCGAATTAGGCTGCGGTACGGGCAGGATACTGATCCCGACCGCCCAGGCGGGATGCGAGATCGTCGGGCTGGATACCTCTGAGAGTATGCTCACAACATGCCGGGAAAAACTGCTGGAACAGCCGAATGACGTGCAAGAGCGCGCAACAATCGTGCACGGAGACATGACCAACTTCCATCTAGGGAAGAGATTCTCACTGATAACCGCGCCCTTCCGATCGTTTTCACATCTGATACCCATCAAAGAGCAGCTCTCTTGCCTTGACTGCGTTCGCAGGCATCTGTTGCCGGGCGGCCGGTTTATCTTAGAGCTCTTCCAGACGCATCCCCAACGCATCAATAACCCGAAATACCTGAATGAGGTTGAGGACACGCCCGAATTCGCGCTCCCCGACGGCAGGAAGCTCAGGCGCACAAACCGCGTCGTCACATTCCACCGGCCGGAGCAATACAACGACGTCGAGATAATCTTCTACGTAACACACCCGAACGGCAGAACCGAGCGCCTCGTGCAGGCCTTTCCCTTCCGATACTTCTTCCGCTACGAGATCGAGCACCTCCTCGCCCGCGCAGGCTTTGAGATCATTGACCTCTTCGGGAACTTCGACAGGTCGCTACTCTGCGACGATTCACCCGAAATGATCTTCGTTACCGAGAAGTGCGAGGATGTCCCCGATGCTCATGCTCGGTCAATTTAGCTACCGCTCCTGGTCCAGACAGAACGTTCCGCCCAAAGCTACAATGTGACGACGGATTGAAAAGCGGCGCTCGTTCCTGCTATATTCATGGATGCTGATCCGAACACGATAAACGAGACCAGCCTGATTCCATCTTAGAACTATATAGTAAGAACGAGTTGACAGCCGATGCCAAATGCAAAACACAGAGCTCTCTTAAGACCTGCTCGGCTGGAACACGGAACGAGCTCGCCTCGATCAACCGTCCAGGTCGATAGGTCGCGTGTTTCATTCCAGCTCCACCTGCCCCTGGACGAACCGAGCGCACGACGAGCCGCACGGGACGAGCTACACGTGGAAGCAAAGCTAGGCAAGCTGTTGAGGCAGGACTTAACATTCAACGGCCAGAAAACAAGCTATGCGACCCACAATCTTCACGCGTTTGCGGCCAAGTTCCCTCCCCAACTGCCACGTTTGTTCATTGATGAGCTAACGAATCCTGGCGACTGGGTTCTGGACCCAATGGCCGGTTCAGGCACGGCGCTTGTTGAAGCTCTTCTTGGTGGTCGCAACGCCATAGGAATCGATCTCGATCCGCTCGCGGTTTTAATGGCGCAAGTGAAATCCGTGCCGCGCGATCCGAGGCGATGCGCGCAAGCGGGGGCCCTGGTTTTGCAGAAAGCAAGGGAGAAAGCGCAGTCGTGTATCGACACTGAACCATCTAGCTTCTACTCGCGCGAAGCAGTCGAGTTCTTCCGATATTGGTTTGAGGAAGACACTATTCGGGACCTTTGCGCTTTGGCACAGACCGCGGCAAATGTCGAGGAAATCGATCTTCGCTTGTTCTTGAAGGTTCTATTCTCATCGATCATCATCACTAAAACCGGCGCTCTAACGCGAGCCCGCGACCTTGCTCACAGCAGGCCACACCGGGATCGAAATAGGAGGGTAGTACGGAGCGCGTTCGATGTTTTTGAAGAACGGTTGGAGATCGCCATCCAGGGGCTGGAGAGTATTGCAGGCTCCACCGGGCATGCCGTCGTCCTTCGAGGGGATGCAAGGAAGCTGCCTCTCCAAGACAACTCCATTGAATTGATTGTGACGTCGCCGCCGTACGCCGCTAACGCGATAGACTATATGCGCGCACACAAATTCTCGCTAATCTGGTTGGGGGATTCCCCCAAGAAACTCAGGCTTCTTCGGGCGAAGTACATCGGTTCGGAGCTTCGAGCATCCAACCTGGATTTCACATCGCACATGGCGAACCAGATTCTTCATTCCCTAAGAGCAAGAGATAAGTCCCGAGCCGCTGTTGTAGCGCACTATTTCCGCGGCATTGAGGCCTCACTTCGTGAGATGCTGCGCGTTCTGGGATCGGGACGGGCTGCTGTCTTAGTGGTTGGATCCTCCACGATCCGTGGTATCCCGATCCATGCTCCTAAGGTGGTCGCCGAACTTGCCGAGTCTGTCGGATTTCGACTGGTTGATGTAGCCGAGCGCCAAATCGTGCGCAATGCACGCATGATGCCTGTTAGTCATAAGAGCTCGCGGAACGGCATCGAAGCTAGGATGCACGAAGAAGGAGTAATTGGCTTAATCAAAACCAAGGCGCACATAGCCAATGCCCACCCGTGAACAGATCATGGCCTTTGTCATGCAACTGCTTGACGAATGGGCTGTGACCCTTGGCACTATATGGGTCTGCGTTTATCGCTTGCTGCTTGATTACGCTCATGGTGTTCCCCGGATTACTGATTCGAATCGCTTGAGGCGAGGCCTTTGGCGAGATCGAGCCAAGCAAATTGAGACGGCCTTAGCTGCTGCGATGCAGTGTGAAACCTCAGAAGTCCAAGATCATCTGAACGTTTTGATGCGACGTATGTATCCGCCGGGAACGCAAAAAATGAACCCGGTTGGGATCGCATTTGCCTGCGCTCTCGTCTATCTTATTCAGCGCTTCGCGCCGCGAGACTATGACTGGAAAATGGAGGCAAGAATTGGCCTGGACGTTTTCCCTGGCTTGAAGGGCTTCCGGCGTAGGGCGGCTGACATTGTTGCCTTTCGGGGGGGCGGTCCGTTTGCTGTTGTGTCCAGCAAATGGGGAATTCGCCATGATCGTGTCCGCGATCTTCACGAAGAGGCAGATGCGTACAAGAGCGAAGAGCCATCTCTGAAGTTCGTTGTCGTCACGAACGAGTTTGACAGTGCACGCCTTGACAAGGTGCTGACATATCCTTCGATTGACGGAGTCTTTCATGTTCGGCGAGACCTGGTTTGGCAAGCGCACGGTGGGATGACCGAACAACTAGCCGGCCTCCGGGATTTGACTGAGTTACTTGAAGTCTTCAAATGATCAGCAAGCTGGCGCGAGTCCTCGAGACAGGCATGGACGATATCCCCTTGCTTCAGGGGGTGGCCCGAGTCGCAGAGGTGAGTCTCACAGCTGGTTACCAGACTGATGTAAGCTACAAGTAAAGGAGGAAACTGTTATGGGCAGAGCTAGACGCAACTCAATGAGGGCCTTGGGCATTATGGTCGCAGTCTTTCTGACTGCCACGCTACTTGCAGCCTTCGCGGTTGCGGGCGAGAAGTGCGGCCCAAAGCCGTGCAAGCATTCGCTGAAGGTCTTCCCGATGCGGTTCGCCGTCATCGGTGATCGGACGGGCGGTCACGTGCCCGGGATTTACGGCCGGATAGTCAAGGAGATCGAGCGACTGAAACCGGATTTCGTGCTATCTGTGGGCGACATGATCGAGGGATACACCGAGGACGAGAGTATAATCAGGGAGCAATACGAGGGGTATAAGAAGCTGCTCGAGCCGCTTTCTATGCCGATCTACCTCGTGCCGGGCAACCACGATATCTGGGCCGACAGCGCTGTTGACCTTTACAGGGAGTATATCGGCGAGCCGGACTACTCGTTCGACGTGCGCGGTGTACATTTTGTGATGCTCGATACGGGGCGCTACGAGAAGCCCGAAGAGCTGCGGGACGATCAGATCGAATGGCTGAAGAAGGACCTTAAAGAGCACAAGGACGCCTACTACACAATCGTTATCTTGCACAAACCATATTGGATCGAGACTATCGCCAGGGGCAAGCCGGACATACTGCACGACATATTCGTCGCAAATGGCGTTGATGCGGTATTCACGGGACACTATCACGAGTATTTCGCCGGGGAGTTCGACGGCATCAAATACACCAGCGTCGGCAGCTCAGGCGGCGGCACTGAGGAGGACCCAACGGGGTTGATGTATCACTTCGTGTGGGCGACTTTCGATGGCCAGGAGCTGTCATTGGCGCCCGTGATCACGGGAGGCGTGCTGCCCTGGAGCCAGATGACCGCGGAATGTTACCTATACATCCATGACGTGCGCGAGAAGGCTGTCAACGTGAGTAGAGTCGTGGTCCAGGAAAACCTGACTGTCCCCTGGACGGAGATCGACGTTACGATCAAGAACTTCAGTAACGACCAGACTATCACCGATACGCTCACGTGGGACATCCCCCAGGGCTGGAGCGTCAAACCAGGGCAGTTCTTCGTGAAAGCCCGGCCCGGGGAGACGCGCGAAGCCACGTTCAAAGTGAAGTGCGCAGGGCCGCTCTATCCGGTCCCCAAGTTGTCGCTTCAGTGCCCCTTTCGTACGCCGAGCGATAGCAGCTTGTCCTCGGAGTTTGTTGTCGAACAGGAACTGCGCGTCGCACGGAAGGTGTGCGCCTCGACGACCGAGGCGCCTATTTCGATAGATGGTGTCTTAAACGAACCCGTATGGAGAAGACCGACCGTTAGCTTCACTGCGCCCAAGCGGCTTCTCAGAAAGCCTGCCGCCCGGTTCTTCACGTCCGAGGGCGGAGCGGGGGCCACCGAGCCGGTCGATTTCTACTTCGCATGGGACAGCGATAACCTATACCTCGCTGCGCGGTGCACGGAGACAAAGATGGACGCGCTTTCGGCAAACGTTACCGAGCGGGACGGCCCAATCTATGCCGAGGACTGTGTGGGTTACTTCTTCCAGACCCTTGAGGACGGCCCGGTGTATCAGATCTACTTCAATCCGCTCGGCGCAGTCTTCGACCAAGAGATAACGCTCGAGGACGGCTATCCGGTCGATGCGGACCGCAGCTGGGATGGCGACTACGAGGTTAAGACTATTCTCGGCAATAACTTCTGGTGCATCGAGGTGCGTATGCCGCTGAACCAGCTGGGCGCGGTCGGGACTTTGGATAAGGCATTTGCCCTCAACTTTCGCCGGAAGCAAAAGCGCCTGAATGCTACCTCCGACTGGCAGACGCCCATCAGCTATGACCCACAGACGTACGGCATTCTGGAGATGAAGTAGGGATTACGCAAGCGTGTCTTGATTGACTTGCAGCGTCGCGTATCGGCGTGGTCTCCGACCCGCCCGTTCCAATTGATTGCTGCCTCGACTCAGATGATTCAGATTCGGAAGTCGGCTTCCCGATTCAGCATGTAATCCGCAATCCACAATCCGAAATCCGCAATGGAACATCCACAATCCGAAATCTACAATCCATAATCGGCACATCCGCAATCCGAAAGTCGCGATTACAGGAACGTAATAATATCGCTTGACTTTGAGCCCAAGCCTGGTATATTTGGATGATGGCCGGAACATTCGATATGGGGATAGTATGTTGTGTGCGGGGGAAGCACGGGTTCCGCGTATAATGCGGGGCAATCTGGAGCAATCCAATTATTGTTGGCGAGCAGATGACAATGCCGACCATGGAGTATGACAATGTATAGAGTCGATATTCAGAACAAGAAGTTGATCAAGATTCCAATTACATCGTATAGCGAACTCAACCTGAGGGAGCGGTTCGACATCCAGGAGTGGATTGCGGGCACACCGGAAGTACTCGGCGAGTCCCTTCTGATTATCTCGAAGGAACTGGTTCTTCCGTCTGGCCGACGTCTCGACTTGCTTGCCGTAGATAAGGAGGGTGCATTGGCCGTCATCGAGTTGAAACGAGATGACTCCGGCGCTGGTGTTGAGTGGCAGGCGATCAAGTACGCGTCTTATTGCTCTAGCTTCTCGCACGACGAAATCTACAGGCATTTCGCGAAGCACCTTGGTACGGACGGCGACGATGCGCAAGGCAAAATCGAGGAGTTCATCGACTGTGAACCGGACGAGCTGAACCAGCGCCAGAGAATCATCTTGGTTTCCAGAGAATTCCACTCCGACGTAATTTCTGCCGTGCTATGGCTACGTGAGTCAGAGATCGACGTTGAATGCGTCCGGTTGACACCCCATCGTGATGAGGCTGGGGAACTCTTCATCAATCCCGAGATCATTATCCCACTGCCTGAGGCCAAGGACTACATCCAGAAAAAGGAAAGCAAACAGAAGGAGCAGAGACGACCGGGCAATAGTTCGTTTTCGCTTGAGAAATCCAATCTGGAGCCAGCCAAATTAAGGGCTCAGATTGCCCAGTCACTCACACGTCCCGGCGACCTTACGCCCCGCTTCCGAGCATTTCTGGAGATCATCAGCCAAGAGGATCGCTCCTACAACCGAGAGGAAGTCAAGCAGGGGCTGTACGAGGCTGGCGTCGGGAGCAACATCGGCCAAACAGGTCGTTACCTCAGCAACATCTCTCAGTTCTTGACTAAGCGCTCAAATCCGCATCTCCGGCAGGCAATCGAGTTCGAGACAGGTGGAACCCTCGGGGAAACCAAAGAGAACTACCATGTTGTTTCCGAGTACCGTCACCTAATTCAACAGGCTCTAGAAGAGACGTCGCGGGAAGTACCAGAGGAACCGCAGTCCAACAATTAGGCTCAGCGGACGGGGTGCCGCCCGCCGCTGACCTTTAACGTTAAGCGGCAGTGAATAACCGGATCCTACAGACCGATGGGCCATGAAGGTTAGAGATGTCATAAGGATGGTGGAAAGGGACGGTTGGCGATTAGTCCGCCAAAGGGGCAGCCATCGGCAATATAGACACGGCTCAAAACCTGGTATGGTAACCATATCTGGTAATCCCGGAGTAGAGATGCCTCCGGGGACAGTTAACAGCGTCCTGAAGCAGGCAGGGCTCAAGTGAGGGAAGATTGATGAAGTATATGGTGATAGTGGAGAAAGGGCCGAAGAGCTGGGGGGCCTACGTTCCGGACCTGCCGGGCTGCGCCGCTGCCGGTGAGTCCAGAGATGAGGCCGTTCGGCTGATTAGGGAGGCCGTTGAGTTCCATCTTGAGGGCCTCAAGACGGAGGGAATCCCGATCCCGCAGCCGTCTTCCGAAATAGAATACATCGACATCACGGCCGCATAGCGTCTGAATCCAGCCAAGAGTGCGAGGCTATCCCAATCCCCACCCACCGCCCATTCATATAGATTCGTCCACAGGATCCCCAGGCTGCGGCGTTGGCTTGCCTGGGGCTACTCACGTCCTGCCCTTTCAGGGCGATAGTAGAGGAATCACACATAGATGAGGAATCGTGAGTCCCACATCTGAGGCCATTTGCCCCAGCGAATAGTGGCCTTCTTCAACAGTGACAGGCTGAAAGCCCGTCCTACACTGCTGCACCACCGCCAGCATTGGGTACAGACTCCATGGCGCGGATAATCCGCAATCCGCAATCCCAAATCCACAATACGGACGCCCCTTTCCGCGAATGCGGAAAAAAACAGCTTGACAAGTTAGACATGACGAACTATATTAGTTATGTAGGATATAACTAGGCAGGTGAAAATGTGGCCGCGATCGTGCAAGAAATAACCGCCTCGATGGAGGATTACCTGGAGGCCATCTACCATATCTCTCGGGAGCACAAGGTCGCTCGTGCAAAGCAGATTGCCAGCCGGATGGAGGTGGCCATGTCGTCCGTGACCGGGGCGTTGAGGCACCTCGCCCAGCACGGACTGGTCAACTACGACCCCTACGAATACATAACCTTGACTGAGGATGGGCGCAAGGTCGCAGCTGAGATTGTTCGTCGGCACACAATCCTGAAATCATTTCTCGTCAACGTGCTCTCTGTGGCAGGGCCGGTGGCGGAGGAGGCCGCGTGCAGAATGGAGCACGCAATAACCGGAGAAGTTCTGGAGCGCTTCGTGTCCTTTGCGAAGTTCGTTGAGGCTTGTCCCCGCGCAGGGACCGACTGGATACGAGATTTCTCGAGGTACTGCGAAAACGGAACGAACAACGAGCAATGTGTCAAATGCCTGCTGAACCTTCTCGAGAAGACGAGGGAGAGACAGAAAACGTATGATGCGGATGGTTGGACGGCCAAGGGCTCTGAATCTGAAAGACCTGGCACAAGCGAGCAGTCGGGACGACCAACAGAGCAATGAGACGTCATAAGGTGAAGGCAAATGGCCTAATCAGAGGCAGCTGTAAGGGTAGTCGTTCCGACGCGGTCAACTACCGATGAACATAACATGGGAGAAGTGATGCCGCTGACAACAGCGAAGCTGGGCCAAAAGGTTACACTCAAGAGCATCAGCGCTGGGCGCGGGCTGACAAGTAGGCTAAGCGCGATGGGCATCGTTCCCGGGGTTGAGCTTGTTGTGGTGAACACGACGTTCGCTGGGCCGATGGTCGTCATGGTCAAAGGCAGCAAGGTGATCTTGGGTCGCGGCATAACTATGAAGATGATGGTCGAATAGGGCTTATTTTTTTGGCGGCGATGTTAGCTATACCTAAAACTATTTCCTATACCTAGTATAATTAGACGTCCTCATCATATCGAGAAACACTATGCAAAAAGAGAAGATAAAAATCGCACTCGCCGGAAACCCAAACTCCGGCAAGACGACGATATTCAACAACATCACGGGCGCCCGCCAGCGGGTCGGCAACTACCCAGGCGTAACGGTCGAGAAGAAGGAGGGCTCGGCAACACATGAGGGTCATCAATTAAGCGTCGTCGATCTTCCGGGAACATACAGCCTGACGGCCTATTCGATCGAGGAGCTCGTCGCAAGGGACTTCATAATCAACGAGAAACCTGACGTGGTCATCGACGTGATTGACGCCTCGAACCTGGAGCGGAATCTCTACCTTGCGGTGCAGCTGATCGAGCTCGGCGTGCCGCTGGTTCTGGCCTTCAACATGAGCGACGTTGCCGAGCAGCGCGGGATGAAGCTCGACCTTGAGCTCTTGTCGAAGCTCTTGGGCGCGCCGATCATTCTAACCGTTGGACACAAGAGGAGGGGGCATGAGGAGCTTTTGGAAACGGCCATGAAGGTCGCACGTGGGGAGATCACGTACCCACCGGTCAAGATCAGCTACGGCAAGCGCATCGACCAACAGCTCGACAGCATTGAGGCGCTCGTTGAGGCGGACCCGGGTTTCACTGGGCGTAGGACGGCGCGTTGGGTGGCGCTTAAGCTGCTGGAGAATGACGGCAGAGTTTTTGCGGACGTGAAATCAGCGGCGTTGGCGGACTCTGTGCGAGCGGGCATGGTGCACATTCAGAAGATTGCCGGAGATAGCCCAGAGACGGTCATTGCGGAGCGGCGCTATGGGTTCATCTCTGGGGCGTGTCAAGAGGCGGTTCGGACATCCGTTGAGTTGAGGCACGACCGGTCAGATAGAATCGACGCTGTCTTAACGAACAAGGTGCTTGGGTTGCCGATCTTTTTGGGCCTGATGTGGATGATGTTCAAGTTCACGTTCGTGGCGAGTGAGCCGTTCATGGGCTGGATTGAGAACGCCTTTGCATTTCTGGGTGAGTCAATCGGCCAGTTTCTACCGGAGGAGGGAGCGATTCATAGCCTCGTTGTTGACGGCGTCATCGGCGGCGTCGGGGGCGTCCTGGTCTTCGTGCCGATTATCGGCCTTCTGTTCCTCTTCATGGCGGTGCTTGAGGCGACGGGCTACATGGCCAGAGCCGCGTTCATCATGGACAAATACATGCACAAGGTGGGCCTACACGGGCAGTCGTTCATCCCGATGATACTCGGCTTTGGCTGCACCGTGCCCGGCATCATGGCTTGCCGCGTCATCCCCGACAGAAGGGACAGGCTTGTTACAATACTCGTTACCCCATTCATGTCTTGCGGGGCACGTCTGCCGATCTACGGCCTGTTTATCGGAGCGTTCTTCGCGGCGAACGGGGGTACGGTTCTTTTCTCGCTCTACGCGCTGGGGATACTCGTCGCGCTTCTGTCGGCAAAACTGCTTCGCAAATTCGTCTTGAAGGGCACCGCCTCGCCACTGGTCATGGAGCTGCCGCCATATCGCGTGCCGACGGTTCGCGGCGTTCTGCTTCAGACATGGGAGCAGGTGCGGATGTATCTTAAGAAGGCGGGGACGATCATCCTCTTGGGTTCGGTCCTGATATGGTTCCTGAGCAGCTTCCCCTGGGCGCCCGACTACACCACCGACTACGACGCCGAGACCGCGAGAGCGCAGGAGGCCCATCAGGGCGATTCTGAGAATCTGGAGGCGGCCGTCAAGCGCATCGAGGTAAGAATGCACGCCGAAAAGCTCCAGAAGAGCTATGCTGGCGCGGTGGGGCGGGCCTTAGAACCTCTGATCAGGCCGCTCGGCTTCGACTGGAAGATCGGCGTTGCCCTCGTCGGCGGCCTGGTGGCCAAGGAGGTCGTCGTCTCAACCCTCGGCACGCTTTATTCCGTTTCGGAGGCGGATGAAGAATCGCAATCGCTCAGGGGACGGCTCCAGAACGCGAGATGGCCAGACGGAGAGAAGGTCTATACGCCGCTTGCAGCGTTCACGCTGATGGTCTTTTCCCTGCTGTATCTGCCGTGCTTCGCCGCCCTTGCGGTCGTCAAGAAAGAGACCGGAACGTGGAAGTGGCCGCTGTTCGTCCTCGCCTACACGACCATCGTCGCCTGGATCATATCATTCGTCGTCTATCAGGTCGGAAGCGCATTTCAGGTTGGCATTGGATAGAAACGCCAGTATGGAAGCTGTTCGCCGCAGCGCTGAGGAACACGGACCAGCTAACTGAGCCGACAGTCAAAGTACTCAGACTCCTGAAGGGGACAGGCGCGAGCGCCTTATCCTTGCGAGTATGACGGAGGTGTGGTAGGTTGCCGACGTGAAATTCGAAGTCAAGTTCGTCCCAAGTGCCATTGAGGAGTTGGATTACTACAAGGCCAGAAACGGAGTGTTAGGATATGAAGACCATAGACCTAACGAAGGGCCGGCACACGCTGAGCGAAGTGCTTAGACTGGCGATGTCCGAAACGATCCTCATCCCTTCGAGGTTCGGCGCGGACTTCGTTCTAGAGCAGGCGAATGAGTTTGATCGGGAGGTTGCGGCATTAGGAACCAGCGAGAGATTCGCGTCTTTCCTGCATAAACGATCAAAGGAGGCTGGCGACATCCCGATCAGTCAAGTGCGTGAGAAACGAGGCTTGTGAAGCCGATCGAACCTATGGGAGATGCCGGTCTGGGTGGCGCGTGAGGAATCAAGAGCTTGGATGAGGAGAAAAGACGGCAGATACATAAGGCCCTGGAGCGGTCCAGGCGCGAGGTCGCCGAGCTAATGGCGCACGCGCACCGAGCAAGTGCGAGGCGCAGGAAGGACCAAGGGACCTGGCTGACACTCGTTGTCCTTGGCGAAATCTATTGGTTCTTTCGGCTCCTGCCTGAGGGAATAGGCCTCTGGGACTTGACTGGCATCCTCTGGCTTGGAAGGCTCTGCTGCAATATCGTCTTCTTGGTTTGGATTTTTCAACCCATCGAAAAGACCAGGAAGAGGAAGGAGGGCCGCGCCTGGCTGATCGCGATTGCCTGTAACGCAGTTTTCGTCTTGGGCACCTTTGTTGCTCGCCAAAGTGCCCTGGGCGTAGCCGTTCAAGTAGCAAGCCTGGTCTGTTATGCCGTCTTCTTGGCTTGGCTGTGGAAGTGGGGCTAGGCCCGGTTCTTCTAGGGGCGGCGCCTGACTACGCCCAGAAGGCACACAGGGCCATCACAGTCTAGGCCGGGTCACGAGCGCGCATCGCAGACCCGCGCCCGCCAACGTCACACACGGTGCCTGAGTTACACGGTTTCACCCGCTTGATCCAACCGCCAAGACGCAATAGCATCCGCCTTTCTTTGGAGACAACTCATGCGACCTGTTGGAATAGTAAGACCCAGAGACCTGACCGAGGGGAGCGTCCTTCGCAACGTCATATTCATGGGCGTTCCCTCCATGATCGGCTTTGCGACGACGACCATTTGCGCCCTTGTTGACGTTTTCTATTTGGGGCTTCTGGGCAGTTCAGCCGTGGCCGGGATGACGCTCTTGATGGCGTTCGCCGGCGTTCTTTCCACAACCAACTCGCTCGTTGGCGCGGGTTCAGTCGCTGTCATCTCGAGGCGCTATGGCGAAAAGGACTACGCGGGAACTGAGAACGCGATCAAGCAGACGCTCCTTCTGAAGCTGTCTATGGCCGTGCTTTCAGGGACAGTCGGGCTAATCCTCCTTCGCCCACTCCTGTCGTGGATGAATGCAGAGCCTGAAGCTGCCCGGCTTGGTTTTGAGTATGGCGTTTGGTTCTTCATCGGCCTCCCATTCAACTTCTGCTCGTGGACAATGTTTACAGCCTTCAGAGGTATGGGCGACGCGCCGCGCGCGATGTTCCTGATGATCCTGACGACGGCGCTAAACATAGTGCTTGCGCCCCTTATGATCTTCGACAAAATGCCCTTTTCGCTTGGCATTGCAGGGCTTGAGATCATCTCAAAGGACACACCGATAGGCCTCGGCCTGGGCATCAGCGGCGCGGCAATAGCGAAGGGAGTGGCGCTGCTCGTCTGCTGCGTGCTCGGCGTCGCCATGCTTCATTCGAAGAAGACGAGCGTGAGGTTCCGACCCTCCAGAGGTTGGAGACCAGACTTCACGGTAATGGCAAGAATCGTAAAGATCGGCACGCCGCCGGGCCTCGAAGGAATCGCTCGCTCACTCGCCGGCCTTGCAACGACCTATTTCATCGCGCTTCATGGAACCGCCGTCGTCGCCGCCTTCGGATTCGCGTCTCAGATTCTCGGTTTCACAATCATTGCTGCGGTCGGAATGTCGCTCGGCTCGTCCGCAATTGTCGGTCATTGCCTCGGCGCCGGTCGGAAGGAGATGGCAACCAGAACGGTTAAGGTCGCGACCACGGTGGTCGCCTCGATCTGCGCATCATTGAGCACAACGGTCTTCATTCTCGCGCCCCAGATCATAGACGTGTTCACGAAAGAGACTGGTGTGGCGCAGGTGGCCATCATCGCGGTCAGGATAATGGTGTTTGGTCATTTGCTGTTCTCTGTCAGGTTGGTCTTAGCCAGCGCCTTCAACGGTTCGGGAAACACGCTGCCGCCGACACTGATTGGCCTTTCGGCTGAGGCGGTCCGTCTCGCTCTGATCGCGGTCTTCATCTATGTGTTCCGGGCGAATGAGACCAGCATCTGGTGCGCATTCGTTATCGCAAGCCTCCTCGATACGCTGTCAATCGCAGTGTGGTATAAGAAAGGGAAATGGCTCGAGCGCAACGTGTAGCGTCCATGATTGATGGCAGGCCTGACAGACCTACTCCATAACTGCACCACGTTTCAGACAGAGGATGCACAACAACCACGAAGGCAAACGCCTTGATGGTAAGCAGATAAGGGCCGATTTCGACCCAAAAGGGCGAATCGCGAAGCGTACAATCACGTGCTTGTGCGACGCGGTCGCGGCAAGCGGACAGTCCGCGGACTTCTTAGCCAGCTGGAAGGCAAGTCAGCCGCTACCGGAGAAGGCTAAAGAGCTGCTCGAGCGCGGGAGCACTTCGCCATTCGAGAAGTCTCTTGCGAACGTGAATCCCAGGCCCGACCTGGTCCTCTTCGCCGTCCAGACCTACTTCGCGCTCGTCGTCAAGCTGGTAGCCGCGCACGTGACCTTGGGCCGAAAAGCGGATGGGCCCCGGTTCTGGCAGGAGCCTCTTTCCTGCTCTGCCGACGTGCTCGCCGAAATTGAGAACGGCCAGGCGTTCCGCCAGGTTGGGATATGCAACTTTCCCGAGGACAACTGCTACGGATGGTATGCGGAAGCGTGCGGCGACGAAATCGCCGGTTCGCTGCGGCAGATGAACGAGTGTCTGGCGGGTTACGACTTCGTCGCACACATCAGCTGTGCGAGCCAATCTCACGAGCTCTTCGGCGACCTTTACGCCTCGCTCATCCCACGTGCGCTCCGACACTCCCTCGGCGAGTACTACACGCCAGAATGGCTCGTGGATTTCGTTCTGGACAGCGTTGGATACGACGGCGACCCGTCCGTCAGACTGATCGATCCATCGTGCGGCTCGGGCGCGTTCCTGACGCGCGCTCTGGGCCGGGCGCTGGAGAAAGCGAACAGGCCCAGTCCCCGAGCTGGTGGCGGCTCTGTCCCATCGAAACGGAACCCCTTGCCCAGCATCGTCGGAGTGGACGTCAATCCCCTGGCTGTGCTCGCCGCAAAGGCCAACTACATCGTCTCACTTCGCTCAATGCTTCCATTCGACCGCTGCCTGGATATCCCAGTTCACCGGTTCGACGTAATCACAGAACAGGACGAAGAACGGAAGTCTCGACGCCCATCGTCGAGAGCCGCCCCTGAACTGAAGGCAAGTCCCTTTGACTTGGTCGTCGGCAATCCGCCCTGGGTGCTTTGGGACAACCTGTCGCCGGAGTATCGGGAGGCAACGAAGCCGCTCTGGCGTGATTATGGCCTCTTCTCGCTTTCTGGCAGCAAGGGCCGCATGGGGGGCGGCAAGAAGGACCTCTCCATGCTGTTCGTCTATCGCTCAATCGACCGCCTCCTGAAGAATGGCGGCAAGCTCGGCTTCCTGATCACACAGAGCGCCTTCAAGACAAGAGGCGCAGGCGAGGGCTTCCGACGTTTCTGGTTCAATCGATACTCAACCTGGGCATTCATTAACGTGGAATCTGTCCACGATCTGACAGCGCTCTCCCCTTTCCCCGGCGCCTCGAACCGGACAGCGCTGCTGATATGCGAACGCTCCGACAGCCCGACGCGATATCCCGTGCCCTACATCGTCTGGAGAAGAAGACGAGATGGCCAGGCGACGCTATTTGCGGACCGCGCCTCGCCCATCGACCTGGCCGAGCGGACTGAACTGGTAGCCTCGCCGATCGACAAGAACTCGCTAGGCTCCTCTTGGTTGACTGTGCCCTACGGTCTCATGGGGCCAATCCGCAAGATGATCGGCCCGTCGCCCTACAAGGCCTGGGAAGGCGTCAACTGCGCCGGGCTATCTGGCTGCTTCATCGTCAGGATTGTTGAGTCGCTTCCAAACGGCGATCTGGTCATCGAGAACATCCACGACATCGGAAAAATCAAGGTCAAGAAGGTCAGGGCTGTTATTGAACCGGACCTCGTCTATCCGCAGCTTCTGGGCCGCGACCTGAAGAGATGGGACGCCCGTCCATCGGTGCACGTGATCCTGGCGCAAGACCCCGAAACGCGAAGAGGCATCGCCGAGCAGACGATGAAGGCAAAATACCCGAAAACGCTGAACTACATCAGCGCGTTCGAGCAGCAGTTGAGGGAACGAGCCGCATTCAAAAAATACTTCAACCCGAAGCGCCACCCCTTCTGGTCGATGTTCAACGTCGGAACCTACACACTTGAAAGGTGGCGCGTCGGCTGGCGGATCATGGGCTCAAAGATGGCGGCCGCCGTCCTACCATTTGAGCACGACAAACCTGTCCTCCCCCAGAACACGCACGCCTTCATCTCCTGCGAGACTGAGGACGAGGCGCACTACCTCTGCGCGATGCTCAACTCCTCGCTCGTCAACTTCCTCATCCGCAGCTACTCAGTGGCCGGCGGCAAAAGCTTCGCCCCACCCCACATCCTCGAATACGTCAGAATCCCCCCCTACGACGCAAGCGCTCTACACACCGACCTCGCGCACCTCTCCAAAGGTCGCCACCGCGACGCAGAGCAGGGCCGGCTTTCGCTTCTGTCCGCAGCCCAGCCCGCGCTCGATCGACTGGTCGGCAAGTGCTTTGGTATGCCAAACAAAGAACTCGCCTCTATTGAAAAACAAGCGAATCAGCCTTTCGCGCGTAGCATGCCGTCCGTGTCCCACTAATCGCGCTCGGCATCCAACATCTACGATTCGCCTCGCTGCTTCCCCGGCCCCGTTGGTCGCCGAATGGTCCACACCTCTGCCCCGGAGAAGAGGGTAATTGCACAAACAGTGATAACGAGAAACAATGTGGGGCTTGCGAACCTTGGGCCACCAACAGAAAAGGCACACGATATCACCCAGTTATAAACTACTATCGCTATTGCTACCCAAAAGACCCGTCTGACGTTTCTGATGCGATCGGAAGGAATCCGCGTGCGTCTTTGAAATGCAAGGATTAGTCCAATCAGCACTGCAGTCAGAGCGAATAGAGAGTTCACAACCAGCTGCAGCATGCTCCAGACCAGTTGCAGCATTCTTGACTCACCAAATGACCGGGGTCCTACAGAAGGGAACCAGAAGACCGCTCCGGCGCGAACAACACTTCCCAGATAATGCATTGGC
>CAYZPW010000044.1:0-25816 GCA_964480475.1 uncultured bacterium
TGCCGACGTTTGCCCCTGCGAGCATGTGGCCCATCACTTCTGATCTCGGCCTGCAAATGAATCCTCGAGAGCGGCCGGTGTAATAAGTAAAACGAGTGTCGAACGGCCTATACAGGATGGGCAGAACCAGTTTCGGGTGAGGCCCTCCGTCATTAAGATCCTGCTGCGCTGACTCTATCTTCCAGTCCTGAGCGTCTGGACCAAGTCGAAAATGTTCCCTTGCCTCCTCAGGATGCATGCGCGCAAACTCACGAAGGATGTTCCACATCTCAGCACTCGAGAAGTGCGTTGTAAGGAAATCACGGGCAGTAACGATGCCCACGGAGTTCACCGGCATGGCATCGGTTATCTTCCAGCCGGCCTCATATTCGGCCTCCAGTTCAGTATCTCTGGGCACAAACCAGTAGGACGGTGTCTTGGGTTCAAGATTAGTCCAACTAGTGTCCGCCACATGGTGTCCATTGAGCCAGTCGTATTTCTTCTGCCGCTCGCCCCAGAGGTGGCTGTAGGCTATCTTGGCATGCATCCCTATTGCCTCCATTCAGTCTCGGGGATTTCGGCGTTTGTGAGGATGTTGCGGAGCGTTCCGATTGGCAACGGGCGTCCTCGATGCTCCGGCACGATAACTTGGAGACCTGAATCCGGATGCCGCCATTTGCGGTGACTACCCCTCTGCGAGACGAGCCGGAATCCATGACGTCTGAGCAAACGCTCGACCTCCGGAGCAGTCATTTGCCGGGTGCGCCCTATCATCCGGCAACAACCTCGCGCGCAAGAGCTCCATCGGGCAACTGAAGTGGAGATGGCTCGACGTATAGCTCAATCGCCTCCCGGATGTTCGCAAGTGCTTCGTCTTCAGTTTCACCGGCGGACGTGCAGCCGGGAAGTTCGGGACACCAAACTGCCCAATCGCCCGTCTCTGCATCTCTTTCGAGAATCACGCGCCATTTCATTTCTGTTCTCCTCCTTAACTCTATTCTCTATGTTTGACCATAATGCTAATGGCAACGCCCTGCCGGATGTCAAACACGTTCTCATCCTTGGAGCCATCCGGGGCAACCTCCTTTTTCCTAACGTCACCATGTAGGTCGAGGACGTGTATCTCGTCAAAAGCCTGCGTGAGGTTCTGGCGCATACCTCGGAAGGTGGGATTGTCAAGGTAGCTGTGATTGGTGATCATTGACACAATGCCATAGCCGGTCGTCTCAATGCGCCATTGGGCAAAGCGGAGGAATTTCACGTAGTCGTCCTGAAGCCACTTGGGATTGCGCTCGCCGAGGGGCTTGCCGTCAACCTTCCTGTAGTCCTCGATGAGTTCGCCGATCCACGTTTTCTGCCATTTTCCGTTGACCTTGATACGACTCGGGTTCATCGAATGACCGGAATAAGGCGGATTCCCGATTATCACCATAATCGGTTTTTTCTCCTTTATCTCCCCCGCTGTTCTGCCCTCCTCGACGAGGGTCTTTGCGAACCCGATCGCCAGTAGGTTGGAAACCTGAGCGGCCTTCTCAAGCGTGTTGGTCAGGTAAATGTGAAGGCGCTCGTGCTCAGCGAATTCGTAGCCCAGCTCCTCGAGGAGCATTCCGACCTTGAGATGCGCAACCGCATAGGGCGCCATGAGTATTTCAAAGCCGAAGAGCCTCGGGAGAAGGTTATTGCGGACGAAGTCTGGCCAAGTTCCCTTCTGCCCTCTTTCTACGATCACGTTATGAAGATGCTTGATGACGCCTGTGAGGAATGTGCCCGTTCCGACGGCCGGATCGAGTATCATGACCGACTTATCGGCTAAACCATCCGGCCTTCCGAACTTCTCCTTCAAGAGATGATCGACGGAGCGCACGATGTAGGACACGACCGGCTCCGGGGTGTAATAGACGCCTCGCATCTCCCTGATCTTGGGATCGTATTTCTTGAGAAATGTCTCGTAAAAATGGATGATGGGGTCTTCTCTGCCCGCCTTCTTGGCCATATCCTCCGCGATGCTCCGCATGTCCGAGGCGCCCAGTAGGTCGGCGACGTCTGATGCGTGCCACATCCACCTTGGGTCCAACATGTCCTCGTCAGCGAGCTGCTTGAATAGGCTTCGCAGCAACGGATTCGCTCTGGGCACAAGGCGCGCAGCGCTTGAAAGCGAGAAACCATTTGTGAGCGTGTCCAGTCGTCCCGGCTGGACTGACTGATGTCTTGCAGCGAAGAGCCCACAAGCAACGGTCTGGGCATACATGTCCGCGAACCGTTCTGCAGATAGGTCATGCACCAGGACCAGCTTAAACGCATCGAACAGCCGTCGGAGCTCGTCGCTGAATCGGCCCTGGTGGTTCCGGGACTTCAGTATCGCGTCACGCATCAGGTGGGTTCGCCAAGCCATCTGCTCCGCGAGGTCCTCCGCAGTCCCGACGCCCGGCAGAACCTTGGCCAAGAAGGTGGCCAAAAGAGCTCGAAGCGACTCGGTGACGGATTGGTCTGAGGTCGGCGCTTCCGATTGAAGTTGGGAAAGAGAGCAAAGCGTGACGCACTGCGTCTGACTGCCATCCTGAATGAGGCGGAACTCGAGGTAGTTTGTGAGCATCAGATTTGGCAGCTGGCGGTATCGTGCCAGCTGATCGGTTCGCATGACAGCGTCAAGGTCCGCGCCGAGCCCCTTCGTCTCGATATATCCGACTTGAGAGTGGCCCCTCAAGACCTTGAAGTCAGGAACCCCGAAAGCCTTGCGCTTGGGCTCAGTGATGAACGCTGCCTTCGCCTCCGCCTGGAGGGCTTTCGAGGCTGATTCCAGGAATCGTTGAAAGATTGGCCGATAGCTCAGCTCATCGCTAGCCTCTGGGTGCTGTGAAAGCTTGCGGAGCTCCGCTAGATACTTCCGAATTCCCTTACTGAAAGCCTTTTCAGCAGCCTGTATAGCCACAGACACCTCTTATCATGTCATGCCGATTCAATACATGGATCGCAGCCCATAAGATACGCAAGGCCGAAAGTCCTGTAAAGCGATCACAATTGAGGGATTAGTGGATGCGAACTACAGCCGGATGCGGGGGTCGAGAAGGCGGTAGGTGAGGTCGGCGAGGAGGTTGGCCAGGACGTATGTTATGGCGATGACGAGGACACAGGCCTGCACCTGCGGGTAGTCGCGGCGGCCGATCGACTGCACCATCAGCGAACCGATGCCCTCCCAAGAAAAAATCGTTTCCGTGATGATCGCGCCAGTTAACAAAGCGCCCATCTGAAGCCCCAGAATGGTTATTACTGGGGTGAGGGCGTTTCGGAGCGCGTGCTTTGCCACTACCCTGAACTCCGAGAGGCCCTTTGCCCTCGCGGTCCGGACGTAGTCCGACCCAAGCGCCTCGATCATCTGCGCTCTGGTCATTCGTGCCAGAATCGCCGACATTCCGAGCCCAAGAGTCACAGCGGGGAGGATGAGGTGCTCGATGCCGCCCCGGCCGGACACGGGCAGCAGGTCGAGTTCTATGGAGAAGACGATGATCAGGACGAGGCCGAGGAAGAAGTTGGGGATAGAGACGCCCAGGACGGCCAGGAACATTGAGGCGCGGTCGAGCCAGCTGTTGGCTTTGATGGCCGACACGACCCCGATTGGAATGGCGAATACGATGGCAAATAGCATAGCGGCGAGTGCGAGGGTCAGCGTTCCGGGGTATCGGTCGAGGATTCGGGTCAGGACAGGCTCCTTCGTCCATATAGACCGTCCGAGGTCGAGGCGCAGGAGCCCCGCGAGGTATGCTGAGTATTGGGCCATCAGCGGCTTGTCGAGGCCCAGCTGTTGCCTGAGCGCCTCGACGTCGCCCGGCTCAGCGGATTCGCCGAGCATGAGAGCGGCTGGGTCGCCGGGCACGAGATGAATGAGAAAGAAAACGACTGTGCAGACGCAGAATACCGTGAGGGGGAACATCAGCAGGCGCTTCGCGATTGCTGGGGGCATCATCGGGGAGTCTCCAGGCGAGCCGTTGCGAACGACTTGAAGTCCCCGGCTGGGTATAACTCGAAGCCCTTCAGCCGGTTCGTCATAATCGCCACGTTGTGGGGGTGCCAAAGGGGGATGTATGGGAGCTCTTGGGCGATGGTCTGCTGCACCTGACGGTAGATTTCGTATCGCCTCTCCGGGTCGAGCTCGGTCCGGCCCCGCCCAGTTAGACTGTCGATGTCGGGGTTGCTGAAGTGGCCGCGGTTGACCCCGTGCGGGGGCGCACTCTTGGAGTGGAACGCGTCGTAGAAGAAGTCGGGGTCCGATATGCCGACCCACGTCAGGGAATAGATGTCGAAGTTCCCGCCGATTATGTCGCTGTAGAACGTCGCCCACTCGAACGACTTGATCTCGACCTTGACGCCGACGTCCGTCAACTGTTGCTGGATAATCTGCGCGATCTGATTAGCCCGTTGGTCCTTTGATGTCTTGAAAGTGATCGCGAAGCGGTGTCCCGTCTGGGAGTCGATGGGCAGGCCCGCCTCGTCGAGCATAGCGTTTGCGAGGTCTGGGTCATACTCATGGGTTGCAAGATCAGGCACGTAGAAAGCGTTGCCGGGGCAGAGCAGGCCGGACGCGGGGCTCGCTTGTCCAAGCAGCAAATGATCAATGATTGCCTTTCGGTCGATGGCGTGCGCCATGGCCTGCCTCACCTCGCGCCTCGACAGAATAGGATGCTTCAGGTTGATGCCGATGTATTTGTAGGTGCTGCTTGGGGACATCTGGACGGCAAATCGAGCCTCCCGTTCAAACGAGCGGACGAGCTCGGGCGGGATGTCGTTTTGGACGAAATCAACGGCGCCTTTCCTAAGTTCCAGCAGTCTGGTTGACGTGTCCGGGACGATTTTGCACGTAATCGCGTGAATGGGCGGGGGACCTCGAAAGTAGCTATCGTGACGAGTCAACTCGATGCGGCTGCCCTTCTCCCACCCAATCAGCTTGAATGGCCCGGCGCCGACGGGTCTCGACGCAAACCGGTCGCCGGCCTCTAGGGCGTATTCCCTCGGGACGATTCCTATCTTGAGGCTCTCAAGAAAGCTCGCCTGCGGCTTCTTGAGCCAGATCGTAAGCGAATACCGGTCCATCGTCTCGATCATCGCAACGTTTTTGAACGAGGCGCGTTTGCGGGAGCCCAGGGCTGGATCAAGTATCGATTGTATGGTGAACTTCACGTCTTCCGCGGTCAGCTCGGCCCCGTCTGAGAAGCGGACATGCTCGCGCAATTTGAAAACGTAGGCGGTCTTGCCTTGTAGCTCATAGCTCTCGACGAGATCAGGCTTCAGGTGGCCCTTTGGATTATTGCGAAAGAGGCCGCTGAAGAGAAGATCGATGACGCGGCTTGAGATAGCATCGGTCGCGAGCCTGGGGTCGAGCGAGACCGGGTCTGATTGTAGCGCAACGACCAGCGGCTTCTCGGTTTCGTCGGACGCCGTCTGCGGATTGCACCCCAGGCAGGCGGCGATTGAGACAATCGCTACGGCAATGACGGCTCTTTGCCCCAACTCAATCCCCAATCGCTACTTACAGGCCTTCATTCCTCATCCGCTTTCTTGGGTTCTGCCTTCTTCGGTTCTTCCTTAGGTGGGGTCACCTTCTTCTTCGGCTTCTTCTTCGGCCTGGGCTTGACCTTTTCGGGTTCGGCTTTCTTGGGCTTCGGCTTTTTCGGCCTTGGCACGATGCTGAATCGCTGTTTGTGTTCGTCTGGGTCGCGCTGCGGGGCAACTTGTGTCGGCCATCCCCTCGCGGGCGTAAGCCTCGGTTTGGGAACATATACTCGCTGCTTATCGACGCGATAGTAGCCGTAGGTCGTCCCCTTGTCGGGCTCAACCTGGCTCGGGACAACTTCGAGAGTATTGACGGAGCCGTGCGCCAGCCCCAACTGATGCTGTGGCGTGGGGTCGGACAGCTTCTCGATTCTGCTTCCGTCCGTCGCGAGGAGAGCATTGCCCTCCAGCTTCAGGCTTTCCACCTTTGCGAAGCTTTGGACTTTCTCCGCCGTAAAGTGATCCCTTTTGACAACTGTTACAGGGTATTCCCTTATATGGACCTCGAAGGATGCTCTTATCTCAGGAGGCAGCGGAGTGGGGCGCCAGGCAACGTAACCGCCCGACCAATACCATGCGACCCGTGCAGGCGCCCAGGTGTAGCCCGGTATCCAGACCCAGCCCCAGCGATGGGTGTAAGTCCAGTATCCGTAGTGGTATGTTATCCATCCCCAGGGCTCGGTCGAGACCCACGTCCAGCCATAGACTGTATAGACCCAACGCCCGTGGTAGTATGGGCCCCAGCTCACCGATACATGATACGGGCGCCACACGTAGCCGAAACCGACAACGAATTCCCAGTAGCCATACGGGGATAGGTCGTCACGATAGACATACCAGGAATACCCATAATGGGCGTCGTCGTAATAGTGATATGTCGTTCCGGTTTCGGAGGCATAGGCGCTACTCGCCACGTAGAAGCCCTGGTTCGCGAACGCGAATCGGTAGCCCTGTACCGCGGCCCTGGCTCGCGCGAGGATCAGATCGGCGGATTCCGATGCCGTCGAGGCGCTTCTATGGGCGATCTCATCGCGCAGCTCCGACCGCGTTCCGCTCGGCATGCCTTGAAACGACGCACTTGTAAAATAGGCACTGTCAACATCGGAGGAGTCAACAATACTCGAGCTGCCCGCACCACGCCAACCAGAAAAAACGCCGGGGTCCCACACCTTCGGCGCATAGAACTCGTTGAAGCTGTAGGCCCAAGACGGGTCTTCCGAGGCGACCACCACAAACTGCGCCCAGCCGGTCTCGACCCCGACGCTCTGGTAATAGCCATCATCGGGAACCCTCACGGTCTGATGTGGAGGGATCATATTGAAAGGATGACCCGCATAGGGGAATGCGAGTTTGACCTTCCCTTGTGGCGAGACGATGAACGCAAAGACATAGCAGCTCGCATCCGCCACGAGTAAAAACTCAGCGCTTTCTTTTTGATAATACACGACGTTTCCGTCGAGGATTGAACCGCTAGAGAGCGTTATCTTCGCCTGCGACAGCGCTTGCGGCATCTGCGCGAAGCCCAAGACCGAAAGAAGCGCAGCTGCCGCGATAACAAGGATTCCAAGCGTTATCAAACGTGATTCTCTCATGATGCTTCTCCTTATGGGATTTGTGCCCAGGCCAAAGGCGCCGAAAATATATCATCCACAATAATCTTGCTGTGCGGTGGAAAAAAGTCAAGGCGGCGAAGTCTCGGCAACGCCGGGACAGGAAAAAAGGAAAAAGGGAGAAAGGGGAAAGGGGGAATGAACGAGAGCCGTTCCAAACGTCCAATCCGGTCCCTGACGAAGCCCAGGCTCCCGATAGCCGGGAGCTCCTTCCGGATGCGAACTCCGCTTTACGACCGTCACGAACATGCCTGTGCACTGGCTTTGTCGCCGTTTCGGGCTTCAATTCTACCGGAATTGCTGAGGCTCAAGATGAGTCGCATTGGGTCTCTTTCTCGGTCACCCCAAAAACGAGGTGTGGCCGCCGAACTTATGGTCGGCGGCCACCGGGAGGGACGAACTATGGTAATGAAGAAACTAAGAAACTACCTTATCTTGATCGCGCGCCTCGGAACAGTGTCGAGTTCGAGTTTTCGAGGCGCAGCAGAGGAGCGTCTCGTCGATGATTCGATGGTGAAGGAGTATGTTTCTTCCATGCAGTTGAGTTCCCAGGCAGTATCGCAAGCTTGGATTAGGACGACGACTTCTTCGTCATAATCAAAGGTCTCATCGCCACAGTAGTAAGTGCCTTCCCAGCCTCTGTAATCTGCCTCTTCGATCCTTTCGAAGGTGGGATAGACGTGGATTCCCCTAAAGAGCATGAAGATCGATTCTCTATCGACGTCGGTCTGATGATCCACGATCTCGAAGACGACGTTCGCGAGCCTCCTGCTGACGCCGGTCTCGCCATCATCAGGGGAGCGGCTCAAGAAGAATGGTGCGCCTCTATCTTCACGGACAGCGTGGACTTTGAGGTCAGCGCCCGTGAAGTAGATCGTTGCTGTCGTTACTATAACTAGAGGTGTGGGTCCTCCACCAAAAGTCGGTTGCTTGCCGATAACTGGGGACGACCAGATGTGATAGCCCGACATGTAGCGCCAGTTCTGGACCCCACGTGACGAGATGGAGTATAGGAATCCGTCCCTTGAGCCGATGAATACGTTGTCATTGCCGTCTATGGCGGGAGATGACTCAATGGCCTCACCGGTCTCGAATGACCATTGGAGGTCACCCTGGTCATCGACGCAATACACGGCGCCATCTCTCGAGCCCACGACAATTTCGCCGCTTGAGAGGATGCCGGGCGAGGAGTCGACCATACCGCTTGTCTCGTAGCTCCATTGGAGATAGCCGGAGGAGGTAAGGCAGTAGAGGCTTCCGTCTTTACTACCGAAATAGATGAAGTTGCCATCATCCGAGATTGTGACGGAGCTCTGCACCCGTCCTAATGGGTCGTCTCCGACATCGGGATAAACAAACTGAATCGTCGCAAGCGTGCTGGTCGCGGGGTCAATTGGGACCTCGATCCCGTAAACAAGGCCGTCGGAGAGGCCCAGCTCCACGCCGATATAGACCATCGCGATGTCGCCCGCTGGGTCGCCTGTTGGAGCCAGATCGTAGTATCGATACGCAGGGGATGCGAATATGCGGTCCCCGAGCTGAAGGCTCCACTGAACAGTTCCCTGGGTCGCGGGGAAGTTCTCGGAGAATACAGAGATCAATCGGCCGTCCTCCGTCCCGAAGAACACTGAATACTCGTCTTGATCAAGCGTCGGCGAAGAAAAAATCGCGTCCCTCGCATCATAGGTCCAATTGAGTGTTCCCTCGGTTGCGACAATCGTCGGCCCTGTTATGCAATACATGAGCCCGTTGTTGGCGCCGAAGTAGATGTTGCCAAAAGTGTCGATTGCAGGAGATGAATCGACTCTGGCGATCGCGTCGAACTGCCAATCCCAGTCGCCCTGAGAGGACACTGCAAGAAACTGCCCACTCCGCGAACCGAAACAGAGCTGTTCATTCTCGGCGATAGCCGGCGAAGAGAAGTTGAAGTTAAACGTGGCAAACGTCCAGTAGAGGTCGCCTGTTCTGCACGCAATTTCGGACGTTCTACCAGTTTGCGCCTCATCCGCCCCGAATTTCTTCCAAACCGGGTCCGCGGCGGTCAGAAGAGGTATCACAGCCAGGGCGACTGCCAGGGCAAACACGGCGACAGTTGATATCCTTACGCTGCCCAATTTCATGGTCGTTATCTCCTTTTGCGTTTTCGCTATTATTCGTTCTTACACTCATTAACGAGCCGACTATTCTTCAAAATCTGGCTGAAGCAGCGCCGTAAATGTGTATCTGACTTCCCTGAATTCGGCGAAGGTGGCGTGCTCAGCTGCCAGCACGGTCACTACGATGTCGCCAGCGAAATACGGCGCGTCCGATATGTAGTAGTACTCTGGGTAGTATTCAACATGGTAGCCGCCCCAAACATCAGTAATCAGAGCATCGCCGGTCACATTGAAATCGAGAATGAGCTGGAAGGAGTCCCTATCAACGCCGAAGCAGTCGTCGAGGATGTCGAACTCCAGGTGGTCCACGTTGAACACGGTAGAGCCTGACGCGGGATGGAGGTTCTCAAGCCACCAGTACTCTTCGTCATTGCTGATGATGTAGTCGGCTGTGGCGTCCAGCTCTATGACATTGGTGTCTTCGTTGCCCTTGCCCTTGACCCAGTATATCGAGCCCACAGTCGCGTCTTGCGTGTCGATGCGGTATCCAGGTGTGATCGTCAAGGTCGTCTTCGTATTCTCAACCACTACGAACGAGTCGTTGCGATGAACGTTGGGATATAGCACCGAACCAACGATGTTATTGTCCCGCCATTCCGCATCGCTATCAATGAGGATATCCACGTCGCCGCCCGGGACGGTCGAATCGTAGCCGGTGACCACGCCCTGATAATCAGCCGCGCTGTCCTGCGCCCTAACGACCACGAAATACTCGGCATCGTGCTGAAGGTCAGTGATGATGACGCCATCGGGCGCGCTCGTCTGATATCTAGGCAGCCTGAAATCCTGTCCCCGTCTCCTGAACGCGATATAGATGTTATAAAGGATCGGCTCCGACGAACAGCCGTAGATGTCGTCCGTCGCTGGCGTCCATACCAGCTCAAGGCTAGCACAGCCTGTGCTGTCAATATCGCTCAGACCCTCGAAGTGAGGCGCCTGACCATCGCTGGGGTAAACCTCAAGCTGCACGAAGTTTCGTTCCTCATTCCCGCAGCTATCTTCGGCCCTGACAACGTAGTAATACGGCACGTTGTTATCGAGCATGGTGATCTCGTAAAACAGGTTCTCACTGGTGTATGTCGGGTTCGAGAAGTCATACAGGGAGTCAATTCGTGATTGGTAAATATTATACACGACCGGCTGGTTGATATCTTCCGCCTCGTCCCAGTCAAGCCGAACCTTGCCGCATTCTCTCGTATCGATCGCGTGCGCGACACCGTCGAACTCTGGCGGATAGAGGCAGCCGATCGACTCGTCGCCGGCGTATATCTTCAGGGCCTCGAAGTCGCCCCAGAAACCACTTGTGTCCTGGCCATGAACGTATATTGTGTAGGTTCCGGCCGCCCACGAGTTAGTAAGTAGCGTATATGCGGCGTCAACGTCAACAGCTCCCGGCGGATAGGCCGGCGTCATGTTCATGGCGGTCCCAGTGCCGGACTGCCCGGCGAGATTGACGAAGAGCTCGACCAACATGACGTCCGAATTGCCGGTCGTGCTATCTGAGACTTGGGCCGTTATCTCGACCTGGGGCGTTCCGACACCTATTTGAAGCGGATTGATGCCGTTGGCCAGGATTTCAGTAACAATGGGGCCGCCGCTGTCGCCGAAATCGCCGTCTATGTGGATGCAGTCAGTGCATCGATTGAACGCCATGTCTTCAACGTATTCGCCAGTTGGGGAGCGCATAACGCACAGAAGGTCGCCAACGGCGACGTTCGGTTTCCAGATACGACCCGGGCAGCGCTCCTCCTCCATCAGTGTGACGACCAAGGTGTCATTGGGCCACTTGGTCTGCGTCCATTCGATTCTCTTGACCAGTCCCTCGCAGTTGCCCCAGGTGTGCTGCTCCGGAATCGATTCATCAATGATATAGAGGATAGTGTCGATGTTGGTCTCATTGACCCAAAGGCCGTTGGTCTCCTCGTCGAATCTTATCGTGACCGTATCGCCCTCTTGAATCCCGATACCTCCTCCAGATGTATCAGCAGCGCTGGCGCTCAGGACGTGGGGCGGATCGCTGTCGATTCTGACGAGCCAGTCGTCCATCATGCCCGGTCGGTTAAGCCGACCCGAGTAGGTGTCGCCGTTGGTGGTCACGAAATCCATGTCTATGTCTTGTGCTCGCCACTCAAAGTGCAGGTCTCGGCCGTCCACCTGGTAAGTTACAACGGCGTAAACTCTCATGTTCCGCGAGTCGCTCTTGGGCGGCATCTCCACGTCCCAATCGGTCCACGCCTCTGTCCAGAAGGCGCCATCCTCATCATAACCCCAGTCGTAGTAATCGTAGTCGCCATTGGCGTCAATACGGTATTGAACAGTTGAGGCGTCCACCCAGCTGCTGTCCGTGAACGTGCAGCCAATGATGACTGTTCTGGAGGTGGCCCAATCAGGAGTCGGCTGGATAGTTGGCGTCTCCACGTAGCACGGTCCTGATTCCGAGAGACCGAAGCAAGGTGGATACGGTGTGTGGCATTCGGGCGGATTCTCGTCGGTCTGGCCGCCTGCCGGACCCGTCGTTATCGTGAGCGTCTTCTTGGCATCCGCATCGAGGGGACAATCCAGCTCACCCTGGACATGTCCGCCGAGATGACTAGCCCTGGTCTCAAACAGGTATGTCCCGTCCTCCAGGTCATGACCCACGGTGAAGTGGTATCGCTCCTCGAGCCCGTCAAAGGCGCCATCGTCAGGGAAGCATTCAAACCAACCTGAAGACGGTCCAGCGTCGAGATTCTGATAGCGGTATTCAACATTAGTTATGACGTTTATGGTGTAGTCATTGCCGGGGTCTTTGGGGTTGTCGTTGGCCAGAACGTCAGTTGAAAGGTCTATCCAGGCCTTCCCAAAGAACGTTGGTCTGGTGTCTGCCGTGGGGTCCTCCTCGGGAGGATCGAGCTCCGCGTGGGGGCAGAAATCGAGTATATCATAGATTCCATCGCCAGCGCCGTCGTCGTCCTCATCGCCCCAACCGAGATGGCTCGCAGAGTACTTGCAGAGCTGACCCCGGGTGAACGCGGTCGTGCCACCCCTCATGATGCACCCATAGTTGGCGTCGCACGTTCCGGTCATGCCCGGATCGTAGAGACTGTTGAGGTTCTCGGAGTTGAGGTATCCCGAGAAGTCGTGGCAGTCGGTGGGCGTTCCGCCTCCCCCGGGATACTCGTCGAGAGTATAAAAACTGTGGCCCAATTCGTGGGCGCAGACCGCGTCCATGTAGTGAATCGTGTAGCCATCGTTGTCGTAAGTCATTGTGAGCCACGGACCACCGAGGTATGAATACGCGAACGCACCGTTGGCGAACTGGCCATCCCAGTCGTTGAGGCTGTCGCAGACGAATACCGTAACTGCCCAGTCCGCCCCAAGGTCCGAGATCTGGTCGAGGTCAAACTGCCTCACCTTCTGCCAGGCAGTCCCGGTAGTATAACCCATCTCGGTGAGTATCTGGGACACCCAGAGAGGCTCGTCTATTGAGGAACGAGTTATCGGCTCATAACCAGTCACCCTCGTTCTTGGCGAGGACGGGTCGAACGTGAACGATAACAGCGAGGCCGGGGGCCGCTGTTCAGACTCGCGGAGAACCCACCAGTTCAGACCGCTGATTATCTCATTCTTGATCTTCTGAGGCCTGTCGGCGATGCCGTTGGCAGTATCCTGATTCGTCCAATCTTCTGTCTCAGCATCGATCGAGCCGTCCGATTCGGGGAGGATGATCGTGATCGCGACGTTGCCGAGCATAAACTCCGAAGTGTCGTTGGGGCCGCGACCCATCGGGCCAGAGACCAACTTGCTCCCACGGTAGTGCGAGAGTCGCCCCTCTGCTGGGACCTCGAGCACATCGTTTTGAACAGGTCCCGGCTCCTCAGGCAGCTGGACGTTGACGCCGGCGGTCTGCTCGATAAAGACCTCATTCCAGCTCCGAACCGCGCTTACTGCGCCTCGACCGAACCTTCGCACGGCGGTTGGCTCAAGCGACCCCGAGAACATCGAATCGATGTGCGTGCGTCCGACAAGGTCCTCTTTCTGCCCATCCGGAATCCACGCATAGAAGATATGCGGCGGGAAGCGGAATCTGACGATGCCGCCGGCCTTGACAATGGCCCGCTCCGCCTCTTTCATCTGTTGAACATCGGTCGCTGTCAAGACCACGAGGCTATTGCATGTCGAATATGGGTCTGCGGGTGAGGCGCCGTCATTAAGTGCAGAAACGCTGTGCGCAAGAACCGCTTGTCCGCCGGTTACTATAAGTACGGACATGGCGAGTATTATGAATATTTTCATGCCTTTCATTAGGCATCCACCCTTTCAATGTAAAGCATTCTCATTGTCATCAAGGCAACAAACTCAAATGTCGTCTAACACCCAGAATATGACGAAATATGTCAATTATGTCAATCTTAGTTCAGCCCCATCGCCGCCCTATTCCCTCAACCTCGGCTGACGAATCGCCAAGTTACTACTAATGCCGCCTTGCCGTCACCCACGCCATCAAACGGATGACCGAGAGGCTTGTCCCCTCGAGCCCACGTTTCGCTCGCTCGGACTAGTCGAGCAATATACACAAGTTCATTAGAAGACTATCTTAAAAAGAGCTCACCTACAGACGGTTTTGTCGTCAATGGGTTCCCTCCAAAAACGCACCGTCATTTGGAAGGGCCTATTCAACTTCGGCCCTGCTTCCCCTTTGCAAACAAGCCTACCATCCCAACAGCAGCAAACATCATCAAGAACGGTATCACAGGCATACTATATCGAATAAGTGCGAAAGTAGGCAAGTGGATTACGTAAAAGTAACCTAGAAGCATGAGTGGGACAAGGGACCTTGACACCCATCTTCCTCTAAAACGCAAAAACCCAACAAACGAGGCGAAGACCAAGAGCGAATTGACCACCGCAACAAACACGCAAACCTCTGCGCCCCCGCGGCTTGATGAGTAGTAAAAAGGGCTGGCTTACCCATGCCAATCGATGTCCAAAACGTAGATGTCCTGCATCAGGGGATGAACAGCGCCGACAGGGCCCGAGTGTAGCATTCAAGCCCCAATTGGGACGGTTGCTCGCACGACCAAATATCCTCGACAACACCTCATCCCCATAGGATAAACTGAGCGATTCAAATTGAATCCTCTACTGTCTGTGAACTTAGCACGCAACGTGGGCGAAGGGCAAGCCTGGGCACATCAATAGTGCGCCCCTTTTCTGCGGTCCAGCCCCATCCCTCGTCACCCGCCTCTCACGGCTGGTTATCCACCCGTTTGCGCTCTGCAATTCCAATGAGAGATTTGGCGATGTCATTTGCGGCTCCGGGCCTTGCTAGCTGGCGGCTCCGAACGCGCATTCGCTCGCGTGAATCGTCATCCAAAGCAAGTTCCGTCAGACGGTCAAACAGCGTCAAAGCGTCGCATTCATGCTCCCTCAGCAAGAAAGAAGCGCCCTGTTGAGCGAAATGCTCCGCGTTCTTGACCTGCTCATTATTCACCGCCCCAGACCAGGGAATAACGATCGATGCGGCGCCTGCGAGCGCGACCTCCGAAAGCGTAATTGCCCCACCCCGGCATATTACGATGTCGGTAGCGGCCAAGAGGTCACTCAGGTCCGGGGCGTAAGGCACACGTATGTACTTGAAGCCGAGGTCCTGGGCCGATTTCGTGCGCTCACCATCTGTGTCCTCCCAGAACCTCCGGCCCACACAGTGCAGAACCTCGATCCTGGACGGCAGGTCGGCGTCATTTTTTATCATTGGGACCAGGGAGTCGGTCAGGTCATTGAGAAACCTGGAGCCCAGGCTCCCGCCGACAATTGTAACGAGCAGTTTTCTCGCGTCAAAACCCAGTGCGTCCCTCATCCTCTGGCCCCGAAGCTCGCTGGCCGGCCTGACGGGATTGCCGGTGAGCACGACCTTTGCTGGCACTTTGAAATACGAGACAACGGGTTCGAAGCCGATGTAAACGAAATCCACAAATCTGGCTGCGACCCGATTCGCAAGCCCTGGGACAGCGTTTGCCTCGAGTATGGCTCTAGGGATGCCCATGAGCCAGGCTGCCACGAGCACGGGCCCTGAAACGTAGCCGCCAGCGCCAAAGACGACGTGCGGCCGGAAACGCCGCAAGTGCCCCAGCGCCTCGAACAGCGGACGAAGCGTAGCGAGTCTGGCGACCGCGGCCGCGGTTCTGAGCAAGCTGCCGAAAGAGAACCCGCGGCAAAGGCCCGAGACCTTAATCGAGCCGAATTCAAATCCGCGCTGCTCAATGATGTCTTCGTCGATCTTGCCGCTTGCACCAATGAACAGGAAGCGCGCATCGGGCCGAAGCTCACGGATGGCCTCTGCGACAGCGATGCACGGATACACGTGCCCGCCGGTTGCGCCGCTGGCGATTACGACCCTGATGGGGTTCCCTGTCATCTCTCTACAGTCCGTGTCATCGCCGCTTTCATTTCGGATTGACAGAATGCCGCTCCAGCGTAACACCTGTATAATAGAAGTGCAGTATCTGCTCGAGCGAGTAGCCAGCCTGAGCCATCCTGCCCGCGCCCTCCTGCGAAAGCCCTACCCCATGGCCGTAGCCCTTGCCGGAGAACACAAAGCCATCGCGGGTGCGCTCGACGTCAAACATCGTGCTTCTTAGCCTCCTCGTTCCGAAGAGCATTCTGAGATCAGTTCCTCTTATGAGGACTCTGCCCCTGCTCCCCAGCAAGGCGACTCTGCTCGCCCGCCCCGACTTGTCAGTCCTGATCACAACGATGTCTTGCAGCTTGCCAACGTCGCGGCCGGCCCGGAGCAGCAGCCGTTCACACTCGTCCGACTTGAGTTCAAGCTCCCACTGGCCATACTCGCCGCCCGCGCTGAAAGGATCGCTCTTACCTATAAGATAAGGAACGTCATTGTCCCAGACATCCTTCGCCGAAGCCGTGTGGCCGCCGCTCGACGCAGAAAAACAGGCATCGATCGGACTTTTGTTGTGGGTCAGAACCAGCCCAGTCGTCTCCCCCACGGCCCTGACCGTTGACGGCTTCTCGCTCGATACCCCCTTATAGACCTGAGAGAGAATCGAGTCGCAAACCGGCGGATGAGAGGTATTGTCGGCCATCCTGTGCAGGATGTAGCTCCTCGATACCACGCTTTGTGCCTTCAGCGCCTCGAGCGGCGCCCAGTCGGGCATCTCCGCGCCCAAAACGCTCGCCAAATACCACCGGAGCGGAACCACATTCGTGATCAACAGCCCGCCAGCCGCTGCCTCGACCTCAATCCTACCGCGATAGCGATTGCCGTTGACGATAACGGTCCCGTCAGGGGCTTCGACAGCGATCTTACTTGTGCGAGCGTTCTTGCCGTTCACGAGCAGAGACAAACCATCCACCTCAATTGAAAGCGAACGCACTTCGACACCCCAGGCGGACAGTTCTCCAGTATCACTCTTGACTATCGAGAACGCGCTGGCCCCGGGCGGGACTGCCACGTTCACTGGTGCGCGTTTCACGGTCAATCCAACGCTGATGGGCATATCATCGACCGTCTCGTCGCCCGCAGACGCCGCCTGTTGAACCACAATTACAGGAAAAGCCAAAAGCAACGGCAGCAAAAGGATGACGCCGCGCCCAGTTCGGGCCGAGAATTGTCCGTTACAGCGTCGGGTTAAACGCCGCAAACCAGAGCATCTCCTTTTGGGGAGAGATTGAGTGAATCTAATACAGGCGATTGAGCATACGAGATGGCAGATCCTATCCATGTTTGCTGAGTTTGGCTTCAGCCCTGCGCGAGTCATGTCTGAGTTCAAGCAGGACGAAATATACTACCTTTATAGGGCTAGACGAAACAAGCCATCCGTAATGGTCGAAAGGCTTCACGAGAGGCCAGCCCCGAAACGATCCGCCAGCACTGCCGCGCAGCAGGCCCAAACACGCGAGTTCCCGAACGACGTTACCCCTCTCACCGAACGGGAAGCGACGGATATGGTCAGAATGTCAATGCTCCTGAAGGCCGCGAAAAAGACTCGCGGCGCTCAACTGACCCGTCGTGAGAGGATATTCCTATGGGACGATGAGCGACGGGCCGTATGCCTCGGCAGCGACCCAGTGGCGAGGCGCTGCACCATGGACGACTATCTCTGGGCGGCTTACCGTCACTGCAAACTGCGAGGGATGACCCTGGGCGTCGATGCCTGTCGGCACATCTATCAAACAAAACTGCTGGTGGCGCCTCTTTTTGGCAGGAGCATCTCGCGCTCAAGCGGAGACGGCGAACGGCCCTGCTACCTGTCGGTCCCAGATGCGCCGGACGAGACGAGCGAAGACGGTAGGAAAGCGAGGCAGGCCTTCGACGCCATTTTCGACAGACTGCGTGAACGCATCAAAACGACCCAGACGGCTAGACGGGGCAGGAACTATGGAGCAAATTGAGCTCGAGGCCGTGGCATTCCTGATACTCCTAGAGGATGTCGCCGCTCAAGCGCCCGGCTGGTCCAACGATGGAACCCAGCTGGACCTGAAAGGAGAAGTGCAAATGCCAGCGCCTCAGGAGCCGGATTCTCTGAGGCTGCATCCGAGCCCGGAGATCAGTGCATTGAGTAGAATGAGGGGGTTACACGAGGCAACACGGCCGATGAATGAGAGCTCCTCTCAGAGAGAGCATACTCTGGCTCCGCCGACGGAGGACCAATTGGGAGGCGCCGGTTCTAGGATCGACGCAGCGCAGGGCCCCATTGACAAGCTCTCACTGCTCCCGGCTAGGGATGTAAGTCTGCTTGACGATACCTGGCCCCACACCACGGATGATTATCGTTCGAGATCAAGGCTTGAAGCCGATGATCGCGCTGCAAACACTTCCGCACAGCGGAGAGAAACGACATCAGAGACGGTCCTCCAGGATGCCGAGACCAATCCCGGAGGGACGGGGGGACGGTCGCTCTGTACAATGGCTAGCGCTGAACCTCACGTCCCAGAGAGCGATCTGACCTCATTGGAGACTATGCTAGCTGGCGATGGTGGGCTCCCGGTCGCTATTGGCGGGGGGTTGAAACGCGTCCCACCGACGGTTCGTGTCTGGCCGGCTCATAACTCAGAGCCAAAGGCCAAAAAGACAGGCTCAGACGACGCATTGAAGCGCAGTAAGCCGGACCTGCCGGACCTATCTCCTGGGGCCAGCGTGGCTGCACCAATTCCCACAGAGGAGAGCACCTACGCAAGTTCCCGTACGACACAGCGTAGGGCCGCCACGCAGCGGAACCAGAATCGCGAGCTGGCAAGACGTATCGCGTGGCTTGAGGACCAGCTGGAGGTCAAGCCCGACACCGGCAGATTTCAGAATGACGAATTGCATCCGAGGCTCTGCTATCCAGTTTAGTGCGCCCGAACGATCGGCGTTCAACGGAAGAGGGAACCAACTGACATGACAGACCTTATATTCGCTCAAAGAGGCGTCAATGGAATCTCGCGGCTTGGCATTCGCCCAGCCGGGGACGTCGGGCAGACAATGGAGGTGCAGGTTCCGGACCTGTCGTGCGAGGCCGGACTAGGTGATGATCTGGTCCTTACTCTGCTCTCTGGGCAAGAGGCTAGTTTCTCTGTTGATGCGCTGAAGGCCGTGAAAACCGGAAAGCAGCGCGTGATGGTTCTGGGCGGCCACGATGAGCTCTTCGCCCTTTCCCAGCTTGCCCCCTCCCGTGAACAGATATTCGTAGCTATGACGGCCACGGAATACTCGGACTATGTGACGAGGACGCGCAATCTGAAACCCAAATACGACATTCACATTAGCATCGGCGACCAATTTGGCCGCCGCGGATGGTCATCTGAGGAGGTGGCCCGCACTTTGGCGAAGCTCGCCGGACTGGAAGACCTCGTGGCGGCCGTGGCGCCTCAGTGGGTCCGTCAGGTAGTTTGCAGACGCGAGGTCAGCTTTTTGGAGGCGATACTTGCTCTATTTCGCGTTCAGAGGCCCGTCCTATGGGTCAGGGATAACGTCCTTTTCGTCATGGATACGTCGCTTGTGGGCAACTTCGCCGACGACGCGCCGATGGTGTCGAACGGCCTCCTGGCTCAGCGGATCGCGGTGAAGGCCCCGCTTCCGGAGGGAAGTTCGCTTCGCCTGCAAGGGGGTTTGGGCAAGTTCAGGCCGGACAAGTTCGACGGCAAGACCTGGACTGCTCCGTTCAATTTAGGTTCTGCTCTGTCGAAAGCTGACATCGAGGTCAGATCGGCTCTTCTGCGGTCGATGCTCTCGCGCTGCAAGTGCTACGGCGGCTATGAGTTTGACGGCCGCGTTGAACGAGGCGAAAGCGAGATTCATGTTGTCAAGGAGCTATGGCTGAAGGATGTAATCGGCAATCGGCAGCTGCTGCTCTTTTCACAGGAGAGGGTCTATCGAACAGGCGCGTGCCAGCATTGGTCTGACAGCTCGGCCTGCTGCAACCTCGGCATCCGCTGCAACGGAAAGGGCACAGCGGTCTGCTGTGGCTGGTATCAGCCCCGGTGGGGAATCAACAGCGACGAGGAGAAAACGGTTCGATGCGAGGAATCGCTGCACATCTATGAAAGCGTGACCTGGGACGTTGAGACGCCGAGGGAGCTGGAAAGCCATAGGGTGATTTCGGGCCGGGCGTGGGTCCGAGGGTCCGGCCCGGAAACGATCGCGCGTGAGGACACGGGACTAGTAAACGTTTGGCTTGACCCCATTGAATATCAGATTCGGTCCTTCTCGTACGACCCCGGGTTCGGAACGCTCAACGAGCAGGTTACGCAAAAGCGCGCAGCGGTCTTTAGCGATTCTGCCGAGTGCGATTTTTGGCTACCTCTGGGCTCAGCCGGCTCACCCCTTGGAGGTATGTGCATGCTCGGTCAGGGCGTCTGCGATTATTTCGATGCCGCGAGCGGGAGATGCCGCCTCGGGCTTCCGTGCAACGAGTATGGGAGGCTCGCTACTTGCCCGGAATACACGGGCTCCCAGCGCGCGTGCAGGCCCAGCTTGATTGGGTCAGGCGCACCCGGCAACTACGCCCCGGGCTGCTCCGATTGCACCCTCAGGTGGCGGATGCTATCGGATGTCAAGTCGCCTTCCGATATTCCGGCGGATGCGGTGGTCAAATCCCAGCTTATCGGCCGGGGCGGGAGCATCCCCAACCGCGGCGGCCTCGTGAGTGCGCCCGATGGGGTCGATCCAGAGTGCATCGTTCACCAGGAGATCGTCCGCTACGAGCAAGTTGATGCCAACACTTACCGCCGAACCGTCCATACTCTCAGGCTAGTAGGGGGCGTTGTCAGAAGCAGCAGTGAGTCGCACAACCTGCCGGCCGCGAGCGTGCCGTCGCACCCGATCTACCTCAGGAAGATGCGCGTCTTCTCCGACGTCGGTGAGACCAACGGTGATACTAGCCCCCAGCCGAGGCTTCAGCGGTCGGATTCCAACCTGGTCGATTGGGACGACGCGGACAACGTCGCCGCCAGGGTGTATGAGAACCTCAGCAAAGCCGGGGTCGAGGATACATACGAGGTCCCCGGCGAGCTGTTTATCCCTCGCGGGACGCCGCTGTTGGCCCCGGTGGACTGCGAAAGCGAGCTGCCAGCTCGGCCGACAGAACCCGGCGTGGTTGAGCAATGTGAAGTGTCCAGTTCGTCCGGACAGGACGGCAAGGGCCTCTCAACCACCCGGCTCAAGGCCAGGTTCTAACAATGACTCACTCTGATCTCAGTGTGAAGACAGGCCACAGGTTCTCACGAGTAGTTGCCCGGGTCTTTGACCGCATGTTTGTCACGGCCGACGGTGAGCTGGTTGACGGCGGCGCGGCAGACGGCGAGAGGGTCGTCATCTTTGAGCCTTCAGGGCACGACATCGAGATTCCCACAAAGCTCGCCGGCGGCCTGCCGGTCAAGGAAGGGATGAGTCTTGATGACGATGCTGAACACACCGTAAGGTTCCGGCTTTGTCTGGACGGGGCAGAGCGTGAGGCGCCGTATTCCGGCTGGCTGGGAAGGCTGCTGGTCCTGGAGAATGGAAGCCGCCCGAGGCTCTACGCTGTCCCGCACGATCCTAGATATCCGGGCTACAAGAGCGCGTTCGGCTGCCATCTTATATGGGCGCACGATTTATGCCGAGCGCCCGCGGAATGCCGCAATAATTATGGCGAGACGCCATGCGAGGCGCCATCAGGATATACTTGCGACAAGACGTTTAAGACGTGCAAGGACCGCCGGAATTTCGCCCCGTGCCCGCACACGTTTGGCGAGTATCCCTGCCTGGCGGAGCCATCCCAGGAGCCCTGCGCTCACTCCGCGAGGACGTGCAGGGCGGTCGGCAAGGGCGACTACCCATCGTTCGGCGACAACGTTTACGCCGCGTTCGGATCATGCAGGAATACGCGGTCAACGTGCGAATCCTTTAGCTCATTCATGCCCTTCAGCCCGGAGTTCCATGCCTATGGCCAATTTCGTAACGAGGCGCCATTCGGGCTCTCGCTCCACGCCGCAAGCCGCGGCCGGTGCGCGTGGCTGGGTAAGTCTCAAGATACCTACGAGGGCGATAGCGGCTCATCTACGAACGCATATAGCGTTTCCCGCGTTTGGATCGCGATCAACAAGTCCATTAGGCTACCACGAACCCACGGGGCCGTGATGATACCTACGATACCGTCATCGGCACTCCTCGAACAGATGTTGGCAACAGACGAGGCCTCTGGCGTCGGGGTGGCCGACATCTCATATTCGATCGGAGCCCCGGTGTCTGGCAACTCTCACCACCTGGCATCCGTGCAGTGGGTGACTTCCTCAGCTGAGGAAGAATGGCCCCCCGTCTGCGTCGTCCTGAACAGCTCGCCGGACGGGGAAACGTGGTCTGACGACGGCGAGACTATCTACACAGACAACGTGGAGGTCACCTACGACGAGAGCGCCCCGACCTGGCCCACGCGTCTTGCTAGGACGGAGTATCGAATGCCGCGCGTTGTCAACGCCGCGGGTGGCAATCTACTCATCTACACTCTGATGGGGCAGGTGGTGTCTCACACAGAGGTCACAAGCGAAGGCGGCCGCAAGAGAATCTACGATGAGATGTTCATAAAACTCGCGTGCAACGGCCAGGAATGCACCTTCGATCCACCGATGATAATAGACGGTTACATACCTGCCTGGCCACAGGAGCCCGACGGGTTCATAAGGCTCGGGACCGACCTTCCGAGCGGAGCGCTTGTCTCTACATTCTCATTCAGATTCGGCGGCGCCGGATCGCCGACCGGGGTCTATGAAGTGGGCTTCGAGCGCGGCGGCTACCACGCTTTTATCCCTGTGAAGTTAGTTCTGGGGCGCCGAAGCGGACCGAACGGGACTGAGGCGGTCACAGTCCCTGTCCTGATGAGGTATGTATCGGATGACGGCGTGAGTTTCGGCAGTGGGACGATTATGAAGGATGATGGGAGTCATTTTCTAACGTGCGTCAATTCGGTCCCGGTGTGCCGCCACTGGACGGGAGCTGCGTGTTCAAAGCCGGACGGATTCTGCGGCGCTGTTGGCCCCGACGGGGGATTTGCCAGCCTCTTTCCGCACTGCGACGGTCAGGGCACAGGCGGCGCGCCGGGCGAATCGAAATGGTCCCGCTACGAGTCCGGTGCTGGCTTCAGGGGTCCCGGGCGACTCGACCGCGCCGGGCGCCGCGGCAACGGGCCACCGTTCGCACTGGCCGGATGCAATCAGCGAGGCGCGTTCGGCTGTCGGCTAAAGAAGGCGGGTTACGAAGGGCAGTGGTGCGCTCGGCTCCCCTGCTCTGGGTTTCAGCCGCGGGGACTGTGGGGGTCGGGCGGGATCAAGATTCTGGACCTTTACAACAACGACATATAGGGACGAAAGCAAAACGGGGAACGCCCCAGGCAAAGAGAGGGAGAAACATGGAAAAGACCATCTACAGACAGGTTGAGACCCTTGCAAACGTCGCAGCTGGCGCAACAGGTGAGATCGAAAGCGTAATGGACGGCTATGGGCACGTCAGGCTGCTTCAGGTCGAGGCGGCATGCTCCAGCACCGATTTCGATCTCATGGTCTTCGACAAACAGGGCGCAGCCGAAAACGGGATCAACGAGGTGTATCGGGTCGAAAACGCGAACATAAACCTGGTGGACGACGAGTTCTACGCCGGGGGAAGGCTTGTCTTCAACAGCGATACGTCCCCGACTGAAAGGCTCTACGTCAAGGTCAAAAACAATGACCAGACAAACGCGACGGGGCCCATTTCGCTAAGGCTGTATTTCACGACAGTCGCCCACTCGAAACTGTCATAACTCGTCTTCACGATGACAGAAGAAAGCCAATTCCGGCCGTATCTTGCGAACGTGAGCCCCCCGCAAGGGGCAACGGACGTGTCAGGCAGCCTGGTGCGCCTCGACGTTGTCGATGACGACTTCAACGACGACCTGCACTTCGGAGCGCTTTGCGCCGATTCGCTGGCCCTTTACGTCGATCCGGGCACAGGCAAGTTCGAGGCGATCGTCAAGAACGGCGAGATTCAGAGTGATGCGGTTGGGCGCAGGCATTCGGCGCTTCTCGTCCCTCGGATTGCGCACACCGGAAGCTGCCTCACGGGCACGACGCTGACCGGTCGGTTCAGGCAAACAATGACGATTGGGTATCTGCCGAGGGAGTTCTTCGCGGACGGTCAACAGATTGGGGTTCGCGTGTGCGCCAGCGACGCGTATGGCTACCAGCTCGATGAGACCTATTACTTCACGATGCACGTGTGGAAGGCCTTCGAGTGGCCGCAGCTGTCGCTATGGACTGACGGTGAGGCCGGGCCGCTCAGCGTCGCTTTGTTCCCATGGTATCGCCGCGGGGCCACGTCCGACGTGTCGCTCAAGCTCTATTGGGGCAAAGACAGCTCGCTTGACCTCGACCTCGACGGCGCGGCGCTTGCGGTTGAGTGCTGCGATACAGACGGCCAGGGGAAGGAGATCATCGAGAACGGGTATTGCACGTTCAAGGAGGCGGGCGATGAGGACTGGCAGCAGCTCTCAGCGGAGTCAGACATCTATCTGGGGACCTTCGCGACCAACACCGCGAAAGACATTATGCTCCGGCTTGCGATCCCAGAGGAGGCGGGCGTCGAGGGTCAAGTTGTGTTAACGCTCTCAGTTCTACCCGTCCGCGCGTCGTTGACAGGGACCCGGCTGTGCGGGTCGGAGCTCACCGGCGGTTCGACAGGGCGCCTGAACACCCCATTGGGGCGTGATCTTAGGTTCTACGTTTATATGTCGGTAATGTCGCCGGACACATGGGACTACTTCCAAAACCACTTCATAGGGCCACAGTCTCAGTAGTGACTCGTCGCTCGGCATCATCAATTCAAGCACGTAAAGGCTAAAGGAGGGCTTTAGATAATGGCATATCCCGATAACCCAGAATTCATCGATTTCGTGGATGAACGAACCGAGCCAGCCCAGGTCGAAGGGGAAGAACACTCGATCGCGGCGGGCGACTACACCTACTCGCTCAATGAGGTGCCCGACACGGAGTTCTCCATCTCCTGCACGGGTGACGTCAACGGCTCGTACACGGTCTCCTTCACAAACGCCGCGCCGGGCTCGGGCTGCGTATATGTGAACCCGCTCAACGGCAACGTGCTGCACTGCGCGACCGACGCGCCTGATGACTTGACATGGTCCTACTGGGGTCGTGGCACGGCCAACAACAAGCGGATGCTAGAGCAGTATAGGGAGCCGATCGAGGACGTTCACAAGGTGGCAAGGCAATTCTGGGTGAGCGCCACTGCTCCCGCGTCACAGGGCGTGAACATCGCAAAGGGCAACGGCGAAATCGCCGGCAGGCTGGTCGAATACAACGGCGGAACTCAGGATTTCTCGTCGATAACGTTCGACAATCCGGGCTATTTTAAGGCGATAAGGCTGGCGCTCGACTCGGCAGGCGCCATAGCTTTCTCCCAGGGCGAGGAGGCATCGTCAGGCGTGCTGTGCAATGACCCTCCGGCCATCCCTGAGAGCAAGACCCTGGCCATCGTGTTCCTTCACGACGGAGCAAACGTCACAGATGACGATGTAGTCAACACCCTGATCGAGGTCTCCTACCACTCAGGGGACCCCGGCTCGGGTGGCTCTGGCGACGTCGCCAAGTATCAATACGCCTCGGGCGTCGTATCCGGGGATGCGGTCTGCCTAACCTCACCAAACACGGTGAACAAGGCCGATGCAGATGACGATGGCAGGGTCCCCGCGATCGGCTTCGTGGAAGAGATACTGGACGAGACCTACTGCACTGTCAGGAGCTCTGGGGCCTTTGACTTCAGCAGCAAAATCACTTCCTACGATAGCCTGACGTTCGGCCAACAGGTCTGGCTCAGCATCACCGCAGGCCATATCACACAAACGATGCCGACCGAGGCCGGGCACTATTGGCAGCCACTGGGTATCGCCGTCTCTGCAAGTAAGGTGGCCATCGACATCGGTGTAGGCCACTGGATCAAAGAGGGCCCTGATCCCGACCCCGACCCTGGCCGATACAAATACAAAGCTGGTGTGGCTCACGGTGAGTTGGTGTACCTTATTT